>CALEYV010000001.1 GCA_937927875.1 uncultured Actinomycetes bacterium
GGGGATGGCCCTCCGGCAGCCGGCGATCGGTCTCGGTGTCCACCCGGCTCACGAAGAACGACGCCACCGACGACAGGCCCGACAGGTCACCGCCGGCGGCGGCGAAGCGCTCGAGGCCCTGGAAGTAGGCGTCGATCACCGCCGCGTGCCGGTCGAGCGAGAAGATCAGCGTGATGTTCGTGTTGATCCCCGCGGCCAGGTTCTCCTCGATGGCGGGGATCCCCTCCGCCGTCGCCGGGATCTTGATCATCACGTTGGGCCGGCCCACCCGCTCGTGCAGCGATCGCGCCTGGGCGATGGTCGCCTTCGTGTCGCGCGCGAGCTCGGGCGACACCTCGACCGACACGAACCCGTCGCCGCGCTTCGCCTCGTCGTAGCAGGGGGCGAGGCGGTCGGCCGCGTTCCCGACGTCGTCGAGGACCAGGCGCCAGTACGAATCCTCGATGGAGAGCCCGGCCGCGCCGGTCTCCCGCAGCGCGGCGTCGTAGTCGTCGCCGGCGCTCATCGCCTTGTCGAAGATGGTCGGGTTCGACGTGACGCCGCGGATCCCGTCCTCGCGCACGAGCTGCTCGAGGCCGCCGCCGGTGATGAGGGCGCGGGTGAGGTTGTCGTACCACGGGCTCTGCCCGAAGTCGTGCAGGTGGGCGATGGCGCTGGTCATCGGTTCCCTTCGGCGGTCCGGTCGAGCAGGGCCCGGACCCGCTCGACGACATGGTCGGGGTTGATCCCGAGGTTCTCGAGCGCGACCGCGCCCGGCGCGGAGGCGCCGAAGCGGTCGATCGCGACGACATCGTCGACGAAGCGGTCCCACCCGAACGACGCCCCGGCCTCGACGGCGAGCTTCGGGACCGCGGCCGGCAGGATGCGCTCCCGGTAGTCGTCGGGCTGGGCCTCGAACAGGTCCCACGACGGCATCGACACCACCCGCACCGACCGGCCCCCGGCCGCCAGCTGCTCGCGCGCGGCGACGCACACCGCGACCTCGGAGCCGGTGCCGACGAGCACGAGGTCGAGACCCCCGCCGTCCTCGTCGACGAGCGTGTACGCGCCGCGCGGCACGCCGTCGGGCGCCCGGTCGGCGGTGCCCTCGAGCACCGGGATCTTCTGGCGGGTGAGGATGAGCGCGGTCGGGCCCCGGTCGGCCTCGAGGTGGACCCGCCACGCCTGCGCCACCTCGTTGGCGTCGGCGGGGCGGATCAGCCGCATGCCGGGCATGGCCCGGAACGACGCCAGCTGCTCGATCGGCTGGTGGGTGGGGCCGTCCTCGCCGAGCCCGACCGAGTCGTGGGTCCACACGAAGGCCGAGCGGTAGCCCGACAGCGCGGCGAGGCGGGCCGCGCCGCGCATGTAGTCGGAGAACACGAAGAACGTGCCGCCGGCCGGGAGCAGCCCCGAGACGGCCATGCCGTTGATGGCGCCGCCCATCCCGAACTCGCGGATCCCGAACCGGAACTGGCGGCCGGCGAACTGGTGGGTGGCGACGACCGCCTCGTCGCTGAGCTCGGTGCCGGTGTTGCCGGACAGGTCGGCGCCGCCGCACACCAGGCCCGGCACCACCTCCACAATGGCGTCCAGGACCTGCTTGCTGGCCGCCCGCGTCGCGATCGAGTCGCCGGCCGCGAAGCTCGGCAGCTTCGCCTCCCAGCCCGGGAGTCCCCGCTGGGCGACGCAGGCGTCGAACTCGGCGGCGAGCTGCGGCTCGCGCGTCCGCAGCGCGGCGTGGCGCTGCTCCCAGGCCTGGCGGTCCTTGCGCCCCCGCTGCCCGACCTCCCGGTAGAAGGCGAGCACGTCGTCGGGCACCCAGAACGTCTCCTCGGCCGGCATCCCGAGGATCTCCTTGACCGCCTTCACCTCGTCGGCGCCGAGCGGGCTGCCGTGGGCGTGGGGGGTGTCGGTGTACTTCGGGGACGGCCAGCCGATGTGGCTCCGGAGGACCACGAGGCTCGGCCGCTCGGCCTCGGCCATCGCGGCGCGGAGGCCGCCCTCGATGGCGTCGAGGTCGTTGGCGACCTCGCCGAGGCGGATCACCTGCCAGCCGTACGCCTCGAAGCGCTCCGGCACGTTGTCGCTGTAGGCGAGCTCGGTCGTGCCGTCGATGGTGATGTGGTTGTCGTCGTACACCGCGACCAGCCGGCCGACGCCGAGGTGCCCGGCCAGCGACGCCGCCTCGTGGCTGACGCCCTCCATGAAGTCGCCGTCGCTGGCGAACACGAAGACGTGGTGGTCGCACACCTCGGGGCCGAAGCGGGCCCGCAGGTTCGCCTCCGCCAGCGCGATCCCGACGCTGTTGGCGAAGCCCTGCCCGAGCGGGCCGGTCGTCACCTCGACGCCGGGCGAGTGCCAGTACTCGGGGTGCCCGGGCGTCCGGGAGCCCCACTGGCGGAACTGCTGCAGGTCCTCGAGCTCGAGCCCGAAGCCGCAGAGATAGAGGAGGGAGTAGAGGAGCATCGACGCGTGCCCGTTCGAGAGCACGAACCGGTCGCGGTCGAACCACGACGGGTCGCCGGCGTCGTAGCGCATGATGCGGGTGAAGAGGACGTGGGCGAGCGGCGCCAGCGCCATCGGCGTGCCCGGGTGCCCGGAGTTCGCCTGCTGCACGGCGTCCATCGCCAGCCCGCGGATGACGTTGATGCTCCGCTCGTCCAGGTCGGTCACCGGCTGGGTCTCCCTCGCTCGCGCTGCTGGGTTCGGGCGGCGGGGTGGCCGGCGCCCGGTCGCGTCACCGCCCCCATGATGGCGCGTCGCCCCCGTTCCCCCGTGGGTGGGGGCACGGCGACCCGGCGAGCGTCAGGTGAACAGCGCCAGGCTGGCCGTGAAGCCGTGGAGGAAGTTCCGGCCGCCGATCGGGCCCAGCTCGCCGGCGCAGAAGGCGCCGGCCAGCGGCAGCGGGCCGAGCAGCTGGTCGACGACCCCCGAGTCGTGGTCGGGGACCCCGAACAGATGGCGGCCCCGGCCGTTGCAGGTAAAGAGGAGGGCGGCGTCGGCCTGGTGGGCGCCGAGGAGCGCCCGCAGGTCCTCGTCGGCCGCCGCGCCGTCCCGGACCTGGAACTGCAGCGTCTGGCCGACGTCGACCTGGTCGCCGACCGCGATCGCGCCCGCCTCCCGGTCGGCGCCGAGCACGTTGCGGATGAGGAAGTCGCCGCGGCCGAACTCGACCTGGTGCTCGTCGACGACGAGGCCCACCTGCAGGCCGTGTCGCACCAGCTCCCGGTCGGCCTCGTCGATCCCGGCCGCCAGCTCCTCGAGCCGCTGCAGCGCGGGCTGGCCGCCGAGCTCGACGACGAGGTTGCGCTCGGCCCGGGTGACGGTGAACGGGTGGCCGATCGGCCGGCAGCCCTGGGAGACGACGGTGTCGACGGTGACGCCGTCGAGGAACACGCCGACCGCGCCGTCGCCGCGCACCTGGTGGTCGAGGACGAGCCGGTTGCCGCCCGGGTGGGCGGCCGCCGAGGCCAGGCCGCCGATCACGGCCAGGGCCGGCCGCTCCTCGTTCAGCCGCCGGAGGAAGCCGTCGGCCGGGAAGGAGAACGGGTCGGCGAACAGGATCAGCGTCGACGCGTCGTCCATCTCCATCGGCCAGCCGGTGACGGCGGCGCCGTCCGGCGTCTCCTCGAGCCGCAGCGCGACCGGCGTGAGGGTGGCGTCGCGCAGGTGAGCCGCGAACACCGAGAACGCGGGACCGGCCTCGATCTCCTGGCTCCCGCCGATGATCCCGCCCGCGGTGCCCCCGAGCAGCACCGCCGGCTCGAGCAGCTCGCGCAGCGCGTGCGCGGCGTCGTCGAGCGCGCCGGCGAACGGCGCCGACGCGAAGAACACCACGAGGCTCGGGTCCTCGCCGTCCATCTGCTCGAGGACCTCGCCGGCCGTCTCGCCGACCGCGTGGGCCGGCACCGGGTGACGCGACAGCGCGGCGGCGTAGCGGCGCACAACGCGAACCTACCGGTCGACCGGGCGCGCTCGGGCGCCGCGCCGACCGGTCGCAGCCAGCCCGAAAAAGACGGTCGACGCGAGCGGGGGCCTCGTAGGGTCGGCGGTGCTTCGCCGCTCGCGATGGGGACGACGATGACGGACGCGCCGGTGGGGCCGGCCCGCTACACGTTCGGCGACGACATGCGTGCGGCGCGCCGGCTGGAGCTCGTCGCCGAGGCGTTCGAGCCGTCGTCGCGGGGACTGCTCGGCTCGGTGGGGGCGCGGCCCAGGCTCGCGCTCGACCTGGGTTGCGGGCCCGGGTTCAGCACCGCGCTCGTCGCCGACGCGACGGGCGCCGCGACGACGGTCGGGGTCGACCGCTCCGAGGCCTTCCTGGCCGCCGCTCGCGCCACCTTTCCCGCGCTCGCGTTCGCGTGCCACGACGTGACGCGAGGGTTCCCGACCTCGCCGCCCGACCTCGTCTTCGCGCGGCTGGTGCTCGCCCACCTCCCGGAGCCCGCGGCGCGCGCCCGGGCCTGGGGCCGTGACCTCGCGCCGGGCGGACTCCTGGTGCTCGAGGAGATGGAGGGGATCGACGCTCCCGATCCGGTGCTGGCCGAGTACGAGGAGCGGGTCCTCGCGGTCGTGGAGCACCAGGGCGCGCCGATGTACGCCGGGCCGCTGCTCTCCGGGCTCGGCGACGGAGACGGCCTCGTCCGCCGGTTCGACACCGTCCGCGCGGTACCGGTCCCGACCGCGGTCGCGGCGCGCGTCTACGGACTGAACCTGGAGGGCTGGCGCCACGACCGGTTCGCGAGGGGTCGGTTCGACGCCGCCGACCTCGACGCGTTGGCGGCGCGCCTCGCCGCGCTGGCCCAGAGCGGCTGCGGGCACGTCGGCTGGGCCATCCGCCAGCTCGTGCTGGCGCGACCCGGCTGACCGCCGTCAGCGGACGGGCGTCCCGCCGATCCAGACCGCCTGCAGCGTGCCCGCCCGCGGGTCGAGCGCGATGACGTCGGCGCGGGCGCCGGCGACCAGGCGGCCCCGGTCCGACTGACCGAGCAACGCGGCCGGGACCGTGCTCGTCGCGGCGACGGCCCGCTCGACGGGGACGCCGATCCGCACCAGGTTCTCCAGCGCGCCGTCGAGGAGCACCGTCGCGCCGGCCAGCCGGCCGTCCGCGAGCCGGGCCGCGCCGGCCGTCGTGTCCAGGTCGCGACCGGCCGCGATCGCGTCGCTGACCACCGCCACCGCGGGCTTGGCCGCCAGCACGATTCGGACGACCGTCTCGTCGACGTGCACGAGATCGGCGATGAGCGTCGGGGTCAGCCGCTCGTCGTCGAGCGCCGCGCCGACCAGGCCCGGCGCGCGGTGGTGCAGCGAGCCCATCCCGTTGAACAGGTGGGTCACCACCCGGGCGCCGGCCCCGGCCGCGTCGCGAGCGTCGTCGGAGCTCGCCTGCGAGTGGCCGAGCGCGACGAGCACGTCGTGGTGGGCGAGCCAGGTCACGGCGTGCAGACCGGGGTCGGCCTCCGGAGCGAGGGTGACCATCCGCACCAGCCCGGGGTGGGCAGCCAACGTCGACTCGAGCCAGGCCAGGTCGACGGCGCGGAGCTGGTCGACCGGGTGGGCACCCGGCGCGTCGCCGAGGAACGGGCCCTCGAGGTGCGCGCCGAGCGGCGTCGCGTCCCCGGGGCCGGTGGCGCGCTGCGCCGCCGCGAGCCGCATCAGCGGCTCGTCGTAGGCATCGAGGGGCGCGGAGACGAAGGTGGCCAGGTAGGCGCCGACGCCGTGTCGCGCCAGCTGCTGGCCGACTCGCCGCCAGCCGGCCGGGTCGGCGGTCGCGAGGTCGACGTCGTCGATGCCGTTCAGCTGCAGGTCCACGAACGCCGGCGCGAGCACCGCTGCGCCGACATCGGTGGCGCCCCGCGGCAGCCGGTCTTCGCCGACCTCGATGATGATTCCGTCCTCGACCGCGAGCCATCCCGGCGTCAGCGCCCCCGGTCGGCACAGGGCGCTCGACGCGAGGACGGTGGGCATCAGCCGCGCCGGGTGCCCGCCAGGGCGATCCGCAGCCGGACGAGCCCGCCGACGGTCCGGAGCGCGCGACGCGTGATCGAGCTGCGCGAGGGACGGCGCTCGGTGACGGTGACCGGACGCTCCTCGACGCGGAGCCCGGCCCGCTCGGCGCGGATGATGAGCTCGGTGTCGAAGAGCTCGCCGTCCAAGCGACACGCCGCCGCGATCGGCAGCACCGTCTCCCGGTGGAGGGCCTTCATCCCGTGGGTGTCCGAGCGATGCAAGCCGAAGCCGACCCGCAGCACGAGCGCGAAGCCCCAGGTGACGAAGCGGCGGACCCACGAGCGGCGGTCGTCGGCGCCGGGGGCGCGCTTGGAGGCGACGACGATGGCGGGCGGTTCGGGCTCGTCGAAGCGGGCGAGCACCGCGTCGAGGAACCCCAGGTCGGTGTAGTCGACGTCGAAGTTCACGACCACGTC
>CALEYV010000002.1 GCA_937927875.1 uncultured Actinomycetes bacterium
CGACACCCACATCGACGTGGAACTGCGCCTGCCGCGCCGGCGGCAGCTCCTCGAACGCCTTCGTCGACGCCAGGTACGAGAGCAGCGGCCCGCTCGGAGACTCGCGGTGTGCGGCGCGCGCCCAGCGGGCAAACGTCAGCGCCTCGAGGTCGAGACCCTGCTGTGAGGCGGCGGCCGCGAGCTCCATCCACTGCTCGGACAGCCCCGCCGGGCCGGGTTCCAGGCGCCCTACGGGCGGCGGCACCGGAGCCTCGAGCAGCGCCTCGTGGTGCAGCATCGTCGTCAGCGCATAGCTGAACCGGGGCTGCAGCACCTCGGGCAGCGTCCCGAGGAACACGGGGTCCTGCAGGGTCTTGACTTCGAGCGGCTGGCCGCGGATCCGCTCGTACTCCCGGGTCCACTCGAGCATCGACCGGTCGATCTGCTCGGGCGACACGTTGGTCGCGACGCCGCCGTGCAGCTGATGGAACGTCGCCTCGCCGAGCAGCACCACCCACCCGAGGTCGAGCTCCCGGGCGCGTCGAAGCGCGTCGTAGTTCGCAAGTCCGGCGCCGGGGCTCGTGAACTGCTCGTCGTAGCCGCCGAGCTCCTCCCACGCCTGCCGGGGGAGGAACAGCGCGTTGCTCTCGACGACGGGCAGGAACCAGCCGCCGACCGAAGACTCGTCCATCGTCGACACCTCGAAGAGGCGGTACCCGTCGCTCGGCCAGCCGATCGAATCGAGGAGCTGGTCCTCGTCCGCTTGGGTCCAGCCCGTCTCGAGCGCGAAGCGCTGGAAGTCGTACCCGAGGTACCACCCGAGGGTGAGGATCCCCGACCGCGGCTGGACCCGGCTCCCGGCGATGGCGAACCGGACCAGCCCGGGGCTCGCGAGGCGCGCCCCGTCGAGCATGACGCCGATGGTCTCGCCGCTCGCGGCTCGCAGCCCGCGGTTCACCGCCGGGACCGGCGACGGCGTCGGGTCGTCGACCCGCAGCAGCCGGAAGTTGCCGGAGAGGCCGTCGAACACCGCGGCGTCGATCGGCGGCGTCGACCCGTTGTCGACGACGATGACCTCGTAGTCGCCGGCGCCAACCTGCTGCTGGTAGCCCACTGACAGCGACCGCAGTGTCCGCGGGAGCTCTCGCGGGATGTTGTAGGCCACGACCACCATCGAGAGCGCACGCGGCGGGCCGGGTTCGTCGGCGCCGATGACCAGGTTCCGCGGTGCCGCCTGCCGCCAGCGTCGGCCCCGCGGCCGCGTCGTCACGTCCGCGGCGCGCGCCGAGGGGCGCGCGTCAGGCCGAGGTGGTAATGCACGGCGCGACGATACATGCTGCCTCGCTCGAGCGTCCTTTCCAGGCGTGCCAAGGCGCCGTCGGTGTCCCGAGTGGTGACGTGCGCATCGCATGGCACGGTGCACTCAGGCGCTGGTGGTCGCCCCCACCTCGGCGCCTCGCGCCAACCGGGCGTACTTGGCCAGCACGCCGCTCGTGTACCGGGGTTCGATGGGCTTCCACCGCCGCCGCCGCTCGTCCAGCGTGGCGTGCTCGACGACCAGGTCGATCGTGTGCGCGTCGGCGTCGATGACGATCCGATCGCCCTCCTCGACGAGCGCGATCGGCCCTCCGTCGACCGCCTCCGGGGCGACGTGTCCGACGCAGAAGCCGTGCGTGCCGCCCGAGAAGCGCCCGTCGGTGACGAGCGCCGTATCCGCGCCCCGGCCGGCCCCCTTCATCGCGCCGGTCACGGCCAGCATCTCGCGCATCCCCGGGCCGCCCTTCGGGCCCTCAAAGCGGACGACGACGACGTCGCCCGCCTCGATCCGACCCCCGAGGATGGCGTCCATCGCGAGCTCCTCGCCGTCGAAGACGCGGGCCCGGCCATCAAAGCGAGGCTGGTCGATTCCCGCGACCTTCACCACGGCCCCGTTCGGGGCCAGCGAGCCGCGGAGCACTGCGATGCCGCCCTGGGGATGAATGGGGTTCGCGAGCGGCCGCACGACGTCGCCGTCCGGCCCCGGTGGGTCGAGCGCGGCGAGGTTGTCGGCAACGGTGCGACCGGTGACGGTCAAGCAGTCGCCGTGCAGCAGCCCGGCTTCGAGCAGCAGACGCATCACGACCGGGACCCCTCCGATGCGGTCGAGGTCGGCCATGTGGAAGCGGCCGTGCGGCTTCATGTCGGCGATGTGGGGGACGCGCGCGCCGACCCGGTTGAAGTCGTCGAGCTCGAGCTCGACGCCCGCCTCCCCGGCGATGGCGAGCAGGTGCAACACCAGGTTCGTGGACCCACCGAGCGCCATGCCCACGGCGATGGCGTTCTCGAACGCCTCCTTGGTCATGATCTGGCGAGGTCGGATACCGGCCTCGAGCAGGCCCAGCACCGCCTGGCCGCTCTCGAACGCGAAGTCGTCGCGGCGCCGGTCGACGGCGGGAGGGGCGGCACTGCCGGGCAGCGACATGCCGAGCGCCTCGGCCGCCGACGCCATCGTGTTGGCCGTGAACATCCCGGCGCACGAGCCTTCCGTCGGACAGGCTCGCCGTTCGATCTCGCCCAGCTCGTTCTCGGTGAGCGTCCCCGCCGCGCACGCGCCGACCGCCTCGAAGACGCTCACGATGTCGAGGCTCTGGTCCTTCCAGTGGCCCGGAAGGATCGACCCGCCGTAGAGGAATACCGCCGGCAGGTTGAGCCGGGCCGCGGCCATGAGCATGCCGGGCAAGCTCTTGTCGCAACCGGCGAACGTGAGGAGTGCGTCGAGGCGCTCTGCGTGCATCATGCACTCGATCGAGTCGGCGATGATCTCGCGGCTGACGAGCGAGGCGCGCATGCCCTCGTGGCCCATCGAGATGCCGTCGCTCACCGCGATGGTCACGAACTCGAGCGGGAACCCGCCCGCGGCGCGCACGCCCTCCTTGGCTCGCTTCGCCAGCCGGTCGAGCGGGAGGTTGCAGGGCGTGACCTCGTTCCAACTCGACGCCACGCCGACCTGCGCCTTGTCCCAGTCTGCGTCGGTCATGCCGACCGCGCGCAGCATGGCGCGCGCCGGCGCGCGCTCCATTCCGTCGGTGACCTCGTAGCTGCGCGGCTTCAGGGGATCGGGCATGGCAAACAGCGTACCGGGGCGCCTTCGATCGGACGTACGCTCAAACCGTGGCGGTGCTGATCGGAACCGACGAGGGCGTGCTCCACGTCGATCGCGGGGGCGAACCCCGTGCCGAGGTCGCGGGCGCGATCACCGCGTTCCACGCCGACGAGGCGCTGGGCTGGTGGGCCGTCGTCGACCGGCGATCGGTGGTTCGGCGGGGCGACGACGGGACGTGGGCCGAGCACCCGATCGACCTCGACACCTCGATCACCGCCTTGCTGCCCACCGCCGAGGGCCTGCTCGTCGGCACCGGTGACGCCCGGGTGGCGCGGGCGACGAACCGCGACGCCGCCTACCTCCCCGGCTTCGAGCGCGTCGCCGGCCGCGACACCTGGCACGCCGTCGGGAGCCGCACCCCGTACGTGCGGTCGATGAGCGCAGCCAGCGGAGCGGCCGCCTGGTTCGCGTCGGTCCACGTGGGGGGCATCCCCCGCTCGCTCGACGACGGCGCCACCTGGACGCCCACGGTCGACCCCGATGACGACGTCCACCAGGTGCTGGCCCACCCCGTCGACCGGCACACCGTGATGGCGGCAGCCGCGGTCGGCTTGCTCGAGAGCCGCGACGCGGGCGTCACCTGGTCCGCGCCCGCCAAGAACGGGCTCCACGCCACCTACCTCCGTGCCGTCGCCTTCACCGACGACGCGGTCGTCGTGAGCGCCAGCGACGGTCCGTTCGGGCGCAAGCCCGCTCTGTACCGGCGCGACTTGGCCGGCGGTCCCTTCGAGCGGTGCGCCGACGGGCTGCCCGAGTGGCTGCCCGCCATCGTCGACACCGGCGCGCTCGACGCCCGCGGCGCTGATGTGGTGGCGGGCAGCGCCGACACCGTGTACGGCAGCAACGACGGCGGCCGCAGCTGGGGTGTCGTCGCGAGCGGGCTGCCATCCATCCGCGCCGTCACCCTCGTATAGCGGTGACCGGCCGGTAACCGCTATACGAGGGTGCGGACCCGGTCAAAGGGGTAGTTCCTAGGACGCGCTCGGCCCGCCGCGGCCCGGGCGCGCTCGCACGAACTCGGCAGGCAGAGGGACCGATGAAGCGCAGTGAGACGGGCGCGGTCGCGCTGGCCAACCGTGCTGGGGTCGCCGACCGCACCTTCGCGCGGAACGGCCAGCCGACCGACCGCCGCCTGGCGTGGCTCCTCGAGGGGATCTGCAGCGTCCTCGCCGACTCGGGCTGGCTGGCTCGCGACGTCGCCGGTCCCGACACCCAGCTCGTGCTCCACGTGCTCGACCTCGCCCGGCCGCGCCCCTACCGGCGGAGGCGGGCACCGACGTTCGTGGTCGCGGTGGCCTCGCTCCCGGATCGACCGGAGGACCTGCTGCGGACCGGGTACCCGCTGCTCGTCCGGGGGCTGGCGAACCTGGCCGTGCTCGTGAGCGACGCCGGGCACCCGGCGGCGCACTTCGTCACCCTCGAGCAGGGGACGGCGACGGTCGAGCACCACGGCGACGACGACGCCTTCTTCGCGGCCATCGCCGAGCGCCTGGAGCCGCTGGCGTCCTCGCGTCTCGTCATCGCGAACGAGTTCCAACCCGACCTGGCGCCCGAGCTGTGGACCGGCGACGAGCAGACCCGCCAGCTCGCTCGTGCTGGCGAGCGGCTCGCCGCCCTCGACCTGCTGCCGTCGCCGTTCCCGATCGAGGAGATTCTCTCGGAGCGCGACCTCCGCCACGTGAAGCTCCTCTATGGCATCGGCGGGCTCAGCTACGGCAACGTCAGTGCCCGCCGCCTCCCACCCACCGACGGCGGCCTCGGACCCGAGTTCTGGATGAGCGCCAGCGGCGTCGACAAGGCGCACCTGCGCGAGGTCGGGCGCGACGTGCTACTGGTGCACGGCTTCGACCCCGACCGTGACGCGATGGTGCTCTCGGTGCCCGCGCCGGTGACACCGAACCGAGTGTCCGTCGACGCGATCGAGCACTGGATGATTTACCGCGAGCACCGCGACGTCGGGGCCATCGTGCACGTGCACGCCTGGATCCCGGGGACGCTCGCAACCGAGATCAACTATCCGTGTGGGACGCTCCAGCTCGCCGAGGCGGTCGCCGACCTCGTACGGCGGGCGCCCGACCCGACGCGCGCGATCGTGGGCCAGCGCAACCACGGCCTCACGATCACCGGTCCCGACCTCGACGAGATCTTGCGCCGCATCGACGGCCGGGTCGTTCGGCAGGTGCCGATGGACTGACGACGCCGCCTCGGCGTCGGTCAGCCCAGGTTCTCCTCGAGCAGTCGGCGGAGGAGCTGCGGGTTCCCCTGGCCGCGCGTCGCCTTCATCGCCTCGCCCATCAGGAAGCCGAACTTCTTCTTCCGCTCTTTCTCGTCCCCCGCCCGGTAGGCGGCGACCTCGTCGGGGTGGTCGGCGATGACCGCGTCGACGAACCTCGCCAGCTCGCCCTCGTCGCTGACCTGGGCCAGACCTCGCTCCTCGACGACCTGCTTCGGCCGCCTGGGCTCGCGCAGGCACTCGCCGAGCACGTCCTTGGCTTGGCCCCGCGAGATGGTCCCGTCAGCGACGAGCGCGATCAGCTCGGCGAGCCCGTCGGGCGGGAGCGGGAGCACGGCCGGCGACGCGCCGACCTCCCGCAGGTACGCGAGCATGTCGCCCGTGCACCAGAGCGCAACGTCGCGCCGCGTCCCCGCGGTGAGGGCGAGCACTGCGGCCTCCGCGTAGTCAGCCAGCCCGTCGACGTCGACGAGGACGCGAGCCTGATCGTCGGCCAGGTCCCAGTCGGCGGCGAGCCGGGCCCGCCGGGCCGCCGGGAGCTCCGGGAGGGAGGCGGCGGCGTGCTGGCGCTGCTCGTCGGTCGGCGCCAGCGGCACGAGATCGGGCTCCGGGAAGTAGCGGTAGTCGCTGCTCCCCTCCTTGGTGCGCATCCCGTGGGTCCGCCCGTCGGCCTCGTCCCAGTGCCGGGTCTCCTGCACGACCCGCTCGCCGGCCTCGACCTGGACGACCTGCCGCTCGATCTCGAAGTCGATGGCGCGACCGATCGACCGCAGCGAGTTCATGTTCTTGACCTCGACCTTCGTGCCCAGATCCGACGAGCCGACCTTGCGCACCGACACGTTGGCGTCGACTCGCAGCGATCCCTCCTCCATCTTCACGTCGGAAAGCCCGAGCGAGTGCAGCACGCCCCGCAGCTCCGTCACGTAGCCGCGCGCCTGCTCGGCCGACCGCAAGTCGGGCCGGCTCACGATCTCCATGAGCGGGACGCCAGCCCGGTTGTAGTCGACGAGCGAGTGGTCGGCTTCGTGGATGCGGCCGCCGCCACCGACGTGCACCGTCTTCCCGGTGTCCTCCTCGAGGTGCGCGCGCTCGATGCCGATCGACACGCCCTCGACGTCCAGTGATCCGTCGGCGAGGATCGGCTCCTCGTACTGGCTGATCTGGAAGTCCTTCGGCATGTCCGGGTAGAAGTAGTTCTTGCGGGCGAAGATCGAGCGCTCGGGGACCCGGAAGCCGAGCGCCGCCGCCAGCCGCAGCGCGTACTCGACCGCGGCCTCGTTCAACACCGGTAGCGAGCCCGGCAGGCCGAGGCACACCGGGCACACGTTCGTGTTCGGCTCGGCGCCGAACTCGTTCGGGCAGCCGCAGAACAGCTTCGTGGCCGTGCTGAGCTCGGTGTGCACCTCGAGGCCGATGACGGCCTCGTAGTCGTCGGCGCGTTCTGCGCTCACGGCGCCGCCGCCTCGAGCGCGGCCGCGGCGCGGAACATGATCGGCTCGGCCAGCGCGGGCGCGAGGACCTGCACGCCGACCGGGAGCCCGGCCTCGCCGGTCCCGAACGGGACGCTCATCGACGCGTGACCGGCCAGGCTGCTCGGGACCGTGCAGACGTCCGACAGGTACATCGCGAGGGGGTCGTCGGTGCGGGCCCCGAGCGGGAACGCCACCGTGGGGGACGTCGGCGCGACGAGGACGTCGCAGCTCTCGTAGACGCGCGCGAAGTCGCGGATGATCAGTGTCCGGACCCGTTGCGCTTTGCGGTAGTACGCGTCGTAGTAGCCGGCTGACAGCGCGTAGGTACCAAGCATGATGCGGCGCTTCACCTCCTCGCCGAAGCCGGCGGCGCGGGTGCGCGCGTTCATGGTCGCGACGTCCTCGGCGTCGACGCGCAGCCCATAGCGGACTCCGTCGTAGCGGGCCAGATTCGAGGACGCCTCGGCGGGCGCGATGAGGTAGTACGCGGAGATCCCGTAGCGGGCGCTCGGCGTCGAGACCCGCTCGACCTTCGCGCCCGCGTGCGCCAGCGCGGCCGCCGCCGACTCGACCGCGGCCCGCACCTCCGGCTGGACGCCGTCGGTGTCGGTGAGCTCCTCCACCACGCCGACCCGCAGGCCCTCGACGCCAGCGGACAGTGCGTCGGTCGTCGACGGCGGCGTCTCGGCCACGCTCGTCGAGTCGAGCGGGTCGGGGCCCGCGATGACATCGAGAACGAGGGCGGCGTCGGCGACCGTCGACGCGAACGGGCCCACCTGGTCAAGCGAGCTGGCGAACGCGACCAGACCCGAGCGTGACACCCGCCCGTACGTCGGCTTCACGCCGACGACGCCGCACAGCGATGCGGGCTGGCGGATCGACCCGCCGGTGTCTGATCCGAGACCGACGGCGGCGAAGCCGGCCACCACCGCGGCCGCCGACCCGCCGCTCGAGCCGCCCGGCACCCGCCGCACGTCGTGCGGGTTGCGGGTGGGACCGAACGCCGAGTTCTCGGTCGAGGAGCCCATCGCGAACTCGTCGCAGTTCGTCTTGCCGACGACGACGCCGCCGGCGGCCGAGATCCGCTCGAGCACCGTCGCCGTGTAGGGCGGGCACCAGCCATCGAGGATCCGCGAGCCGCAGGTCGTCGGGACGCCGCGGGTGCAGAGGTTGTCCTTCACCGCGACCGGCACGCCGGCCAGCGGGCCCGGGTCGGCACCGGCGGCGACGGCGGCGTCGATCGCGTCGGCCGCGTTCCGCGCCTCGTCGGTGAGCACCAGGTTGAAGGCGTGCACTTCGGCTTCGCGCTCGTCGACGCGGGCGAGGTGCTCCTCGAGGACGTCCCGGGCTCGCCGCGTCCCGGCCCGGACGTCACGGGCGATCTCGACCGCGGTCATGGCGCGTCGAGGATCCGCGGGACGCGGAACCGCCCGTCCTCGACCGCGGGCGCCTGGGCGAGCACCTCGTCCCGCGGGAGCGGCGCGTGCACCTCGTCCGGACGGACCACGTTCACGAGCGGCAACGGGTGCGCGGTCGGCTCGACGTCGTCGATGTCGAGCGCCGCGACGTCCTCCGCGTGCTCGAGGATCACGCCCAGATCGAGCGTGAACTGCTGCACCTCGGCCTCGTCGAGCGCGAGCCGCGCCAGCTGCGCAACGTGCTCGACGTCGGCTCGCGTGATCGCTCGCGCCATGCGCGGCGAGTCTACGGGCCGGGCCGATCGCGCCTGCCTCCAGCTCGCGGTGACACACCGCGGGCGGGCGGTAAGGTCCGCCGGTCCCGAGCCGGAGGATGCAGGTGGCGAAGTACGCGTTCCTCTCCGACGAGTGGTTCGCGGTCGTGGATCAGCTGGCCGCGGAGCACGGCGGCGCCGAGGCCCCGAGCGGAACCGAGGTGATGATGAACATCACCGTCACCGACACGCCGTTCGGCGCCGAGCGTCAGCTGCACATGGGCGCGAGGCAGGGGCAGGCGGTCTGGGGCCTCGGTCACCTCGACGACGCCGACCTGCAGCTCACGACCGACTACGCCACCGCCAAAGAGGTGTTCGTTGCCGGCGACCCGACGGCCGGGATGCAGGCCTTCATGGCCGGCAAGGTCAAGGTGCAGGGCGACATGGCGAAGCTCCTCGCCGCCCAGGCCGCCAACGCCCAGCCGGGCGGCGCGGCGGCGCTGCAGGCCGCCATCGAGGGGATCACCGAGTAGGCCTCCGAGGAGGCCGCTCAGGTCCCGACGCGCCCGAGCTCGCTCGGCCCGCCCCGCCGCTCGTCGCCCGCGGCGAGCTTCGGGCCCTCCTCGATGAGGCGCTTGACCGTCCAACGGTGGCCGCGGTTCGAGATCGTCTCGGCAAGGATGTACGGCTGGTACCGGGCCACCAGGTCACCCTGGACGAAGAACGTCTCCCCGGTGAACGGGCAGTCGGTCGTCGCGAGGTAGGCGATCATCGGCGAGATGTTGGCCGGATCCCAGGTGTCGAAGACGCTGGCGTCGGTCGGCGCCTTGACGACGTCCTCGAGCCCGGGCGTCTGCTCGGTGAGGCGCGTGCGTGCCATCGGCGTGATGGCGTTCGAGCGCACCCCGTACCGTCCGAGCTCCATCGCGCAGATGGTCGAGAAGGCGGCGATGCCCGCCTTCGCGGCTCCGTAGTTGGTCTGGCCCGCGTTGCCGAGCACGCCCGACGTCGAGGAGGTGTGGACGATCGAAGCCCGCACCTCCTGGCCCGCCTTCGTCTGCTCCCGCCAGTAGGCGGCCGCGTGCCGGGTCGGACAGAAGTGACCCTTGAGGTGGACGTCCATGATTGCGTCCCACTCCTGCTCGGTCATGTTGACGAGCACCCGGTCCCGGAGGATCCCGGCGTTGTTGACGAGGACGTGCAGGTCGCCGAACGACTCGACGGCCTGGTCGATCAGCCGCTTGGCGCCCTCGAAGTCGGAGACGCTGTCGGTGTTGGCGACCGCCTCGCCGCCCAGGTCGACGATCTCGTCGACGACCTGCTGGGCGGGCGCCCGATCGGCGCCCTCCCCGTGGATGTCGCCGCCGAGGTCGTTGACGACGACCTTGGCCCCCTCTGCCGCGAAGAACAGCGCGTGCTCACGCCCGATCCCCCGGCCGGCGCCGGTGATGATCACGACCCGTCCGTCCAGCGTCCCCATGGGCCTCCCTCGGCTCGGCTCGTCGTGATCGTAGGCAACCGTCGCTTGAGACCCGCTGCCGGCTCGGCGGTGCCATCCCCGCGAGCCGGCCGCGGGGTGCCGGCAGCACGCTGCTCAGCCGGCGAGGGTCGGCGGGCCGAAGCATCGCCGGGATGCTGCATTCGCGTGGCGCGTATCCCCCGCCCTGCCACGCGGGGCCGCGCTCAGAGCACCAGGGTGACGGTGCTCCCCTTCTTCACCACCGCGCCGGCGATCGGCGATTGGCTCTGCACCGGCTTGCCGGGGCCGTAGTTCTGCACGTCGGGCACGAGCCCGACCGCGGCGAGTGCTTGGCTGGCCGCCTCCACCGTCATGCCCTTGACGTTCGGCACGGCGACCGGCTGCGGGCCCTGGCTCACGTGCATCACGACCTGGGTACCCCGCAGCGCCAGCGACCCGCCAGGGGGATTGGTGTCGATGACCTCGCCGACCGGCACCGTGTCGCTGTACGCGTTCTGGGCGACCGGAACAAACCCGGCGCTGGTCAGCGCCTGGGCCGCGTTGGCCGCGGTCTGGTTCGCGACGCTGGGAATCGGGATCGGGGCCGGCCCGTCGCTGACGAGGATGTGCACCGTCGATTCGGGCGGGGCGCGTCCGCCGCCGGCGGGGCTGGTGCTGATCACCGTGCCCTTCGGAATCGTCGGGTCGTAGCGGCGGTTCGAGGCGTCGGGGACGAAGCCGGCCTGGGCGAGGATGTACTGCGCCTCCGCGGCCGTGCGGCCGGCGACGTTCGGGACCGGCACCGGCGGCGGGCCGCGCGACACCACGACGTCGACCGCGCCGCCCTTGGCGACGAACGCGCCCGGCGGCGGGTCCTGGGCAATGATCAGCCCTGGCGGGTCGTCGGCCCGGCGCCGCTCCACGACCTGCATCAGCAGCCCCGCGTTCGTCGCGGTGGAGCCAGCCTGCGACACCGTCGTGCCGACGAGGGTCGGCGCGGCGACGTTCGGGGCCGGTCCGCCGCTGCTCAGCAGCAGCACGACGGCGAGCAGCGCGCCGAGGATGGCGCCGCCCACGACGAACGGCACCGCGCCGCCGACGCGCCACCGCCGCGGCGCCGGCCGCACCGTGAAGCCAGCCGGCTCCGCCGCGGCGTCAGGCCGGGTCTCGGTGCCGATCGAGGTCGCGTCGTGGTCGCTGCGCACGCCGAGCCGGGTCGGGTCGGCCGGGTCGGCCTCCTCGCCGAGGCCGGCCAGCGGCAGCGGCTCGGGGACGGGCAGCCGCGCCGCGACGTCGGAGAGGGCGGCGACCATGGTGCCCGCATCGGGATAGCGGTCGTCGCGGTCCGGTCGACCGGCGCGCTCGATGACGGCACCGAGGGCGCCGAGCTCCGGCGGTGCGAGGATCCCGCGAGCGGTTCGCGCCGCGAGCGTGCCGATCGGCGTGTCGCCGACGACGGGCACCTCGCCGGTGCAGGCCTCGACGAGCACCACCGCCAGCGCGTACAGGTCGGCCCGGCCGTCGACGGGGAGCGTGCCGGCCTGCTCCGGCGCCGCGTACCGGGCGGTGCCGACGAGGGCGCCGACGGGCTCGGTCCACGACGCCTCGGCGAGGGCGCGCGCCAGCCCGAAGTCGGCGACCCGGACGACACCGTGCTCGTCGAAGAGCAGGTTGGCGGGCTTGATGTCGCGGTGGACGAGCCCGCGGTCGTGCGCGTAGCGCAGCGCCTCGGCGACCTGCCGCCCGACGCGCGTCGCCTGCGGCACCGACAGGAGGGCGTCGCGGTCGAGGAGCGCCCGCAGCGACCCGCCTCGGAGCAGCTCGACGACCATGAAGGCCAGGCCGTCGTCCTGGCCCCAGTCGTAGACGGCCATGACGTTGGGGTGATGGAGGGACGCCGCCAGCTGCGCCTCGGCCTGGAAGCGGCGGATGAACCCGACGTCGTCGCCGAGCCCGGGCTGCAGCACCTTGACGGCCACCCGGCGCCGGAGTCGCACGTCGTCGGCGACGTAGACGCGGCCGCTCGCGCCGGCGCCGATCGGCGCCAGCAGCCGATAGCGCGCCGCGAGGACGCGGCCGACCAGATCCGCGACGAGACTCCGGGCCACCGCTCCAGGCTATGGGCCACTCCCCGCGAGATCGCGGCACTGCGCGTGACGCGATGCGTCACGCGACGCGGCGCGCCGATACCCTCGGTCCCGGTGAGCGACACGCGGCCCACGGCGTTACCGGTGGGCGTGGCGCGCCAGCGCTCCCCGCTCTTTCGCCATCCGTGGCGCGTCGCGACCGTGTCGGTGGCGCTGCTGCTGGTGCTGAACCTCACCGTGCTGCTCCTGACGAAGGCGGACACGTCGCGGGAGCAGACGACCGGGTTGCCGGCCGCCATCGTCGCCATCCAGCCCCGCAACGGGGAGCTGATCCGGCCCCAGGACACGATCACCGCCCAGCTGCGCAGCGATCTCACCGGTGCGCTCGTCCTCGACGGCCAGGAGATCCCGGTGAGCCAGCTGGTGCGCGCGGTGGGGCCGGGCGAGATCAGCTTCCGGCCTGGGCCCGGCAAGGACCTGTCGCAGCTCCCGCCGGGGGAGCACTCGGTGACGGTCGAGTACTGGGTCGCCGCCAAGCCGCGACCGACGCGACCGGCGACGTTCTCGTGGTCCTTCCGGGTCGGCGCCTGAGCTACGGGTCGGCGACGGCGAGGACGGCGGCGCCCCGCACCGCGTCGCTGGCGATGGCGAGCAGCGCGTCGCCGGCCTCCTCGAGCGGGAAGGTCTCGAACTCGGCCCGCACCGGCGCGGCCGCCGCGATGGCCATGAACTCCTCGGCGTCGCGCCGGGTCATGTTCGCCACCGACCGCAGGCTCCGCTCGCCCCAGAGCAGGTCGTAGTCGAAGGACGGGATCGGCGACATGTGGATGCCGGCCAGGGCGACGGTGCCGCCGGGACGGATCACCCGCAGCGCGACCGGCACGAGCTGGCCGGCGGGCGCGAACACGACCGCCCGGTCGCACGGCTCGGGGGGCGGCTCGGCCGCGTCGCCCACCCAGGCCGCGCCGAGCTCGCGGGCGAGCTGGCGGTGACCTTCCCCCCGGGTCAGGACCACGACCTCGCAGTCCCAGTGCCGGAGCACCTGGAGCGCGAGGTGCGCCGACGCACCGAATCCCATCAGCGCGACCCGCTCGCCCGGCTGCACCTCGGCCCGCCGCAGGGCGCGGTAGCCGACGACGCCCGCGCAGAGCAGCGGCGCCGCCTCGAGGTCCGGCAGCTCGGCCGGGAGCTGGACCGCGAACTCCTCGGGCACGGTGATGGCGTCCGCATAGCCACCGTCGGCGGTCCAGCCGGTGAAGAGGGCCCGCTCGCAGAGGTTCTCCTCGCCGCGCCGGCAGAACGCGCACACGCCGTCGGCCCAGTGCAGCCACGCCACGCCGACCCGGTCACCCATCGCCAGCCGCCGGCACCCCTCACCGAGCTCGTCGACGATGCCGACCACCTGGTGGCCGGGGACGATCGGGAGCACCGGCAGGTCCAGGTCCCCCTCCACGACGTGCAGGTCGGTGCGACAGCAGGCGCACGCCCGGACGCGCAGGCGCACCTCGAGCGGCGCCGGCTCGGGCAGCTCCCGCTCTTCGAGCGTCAGCGGACGGTCCGAGACCGGGGCCGGCGCGCCGAGGACCTGCGCCCTCACGGGCGCGGAACCCGTCGACGGCGCCCACGACGACCGATCACGGCACGACGAAGGTCGCCTCGCCCTTGATGGCGGCGCCGCCGCTCTCCTCGCGCGTCACCAGCAGCTCGAGGTCGACACGCCGCTCGCCGTCCTCCTCGTACCGCCGCCGGACCGTCGCCTCGCAGACCAGGTGGTCGCCGGGCCAGACCTGCTCGCGGAACTGCACCGCGAAGCGGCGGACGTTCTCGGCGCCCAGCCACTCGGTGCAGTAGCAGCCGAGGATCCCGGCCTGCAGCATCCCGACCGAGAACACGCTCGGGAAGCCGGCCGACTTGGCGAACTCCTCGTCGTGGTGGATCGGGTTGAAGTCGCCCGACGCGCCCTGGTAGCGGACGAAGTCGGTGCGCGTCAGCGGCCCGTACTCGCGGCGGGCCGCCTTCGCGCCCTCCTGCAGCTCGTCCCACGTCACGGTCATGCTCCACCTCCGGTGGGCGCTTGGCCGGTCACGATCGCCGTCGAGCGGGCCTCGGCGACCAGCGTCCCGGCCGGGTCCTTGAACTCGGTGACGGTCTCGATGAACGTCATCGTCCCGCCCCGGCGACCCTCTTTCTCGTAGATCTTGTCGACGCGGGTCTGGAACGTCAGCTCGGTGCCGGCACGCGGGGGCGGCCCGTGGAACACGTACTCCTGGCCCCCGTGGAGCAGGCGCCGCAGGTCGATGTCGAGCCGCTGCATCGGCGACTGGCCCCCGCCGCTCCAGAAGTTCACGTTGGTGAGGAACGTCGGTGGCGACACCGGGGTGCGGTCCTCGACGTAGGCGGGGTTGCTCGTCTTGCAGGCCCGCGCGAACTCACGGATCTTGCCCCGCTCGATCGGCATCGTGGACGGCTCGTCGGTGAGCCCGACCTTGGACTGATCGACCATCACGCTCCTTCCGGAGGTCCGTGCTCCAGCAGCTGCACGAGCCCGGCCTCGTCGAGGATGGCCACGCCGAGGCCCTCGGCCTTCGTCAGCTTCGAGCCAGGATTCTCCCCCACGACGACGTAGCTCGTCTTCTTCGAGACGCTCGAGGTCACCTTCGCCCCCCGGGCCTCCAGCTCGGCCTGGGCGCCCTCTCGGGTGAATCCCTCGAGGGTGCCGGTCAGTACGACGCTGAGGCCGACCAGCGACGGCGCCCCGGGCTTCAGCTCGGGGGCGGTGCGCGGCGCGGTGAGGTCGACCCCGGCCCGGTCCAGCTTCTCCACGACCTCGCGGTTGCGGTCGATCTCGAAGAACCGGGCGACGCTCTCGGCGATCACCGGTCCGACGCCGTCGACCTCGGTGAGCTCGGCCGCGTCGGCGTGCTCGATCCGGTCCATGCTGCCGAGCGCCCGGGCGACCGCCACCGCGGCGGTGGGGCCGAGGTGGCGGATGCCGAGCCCGACGAGCACCCGGGCGAGCCCCCGCGACTTCGACGCCTCGATCCCGGCCACGAGGTTCTCGGCCGACTTGGTGGCCATGCGCTCCAAGGGCACGAGCCGCTCGACGGTCAGGGCATAGTTGTCGGCCGCGTCCTTGAGGAGGCCGGCGTCGACGAACTGGCGCACCCGCTCCTCGCCGAGCCCCTCGATGTCCATCGCGGCGCGGCCCGCGAAGTAGACGATGCGCTGCACGCGCTGCTCGGGGCACTCGACGTTGACGCAGTGGTGGTCGGCCTCACCATCGAGTCGCACCAGCGGCTGGCCGCAGGCGGGGCAGTCGGCCGGGAACGTCCAGCGGCGCAGACCCCTCCGGCGCTTGGCGAGCACCGGTCCGACGACCTCGGGGATGACGTCGCCGGCCTTGCGGACGATGACCGTGTCGCCCGGCCGGACGTCCTTGCGGGCCACCTCGTCCTCGTTGTGCAGGGTGGCGAGCCCGACCGTCGAGCCGCCGACGAAGACCGGCTCGAGCTGCGCGAACGGCGTGGCGCGTCCGGTCCGCCCGATGCTGACGAAGATGCCGTTGAGGAGGGTCGTCTTCTCCTCGGGCGGGAACTTGAAGGCGATTGCCCAGCGGGGCGCGCGGCTCGTCGTGCCCATCTCCGCCCGCTGGGCAAGGTCGTCGACCTTCACCACCGCCCCGTCGATCTCATAGCCGAGGGAGTGGCGCTGGTTCAGCATCCGCTCCGCGAACTCGACGACCTGGTCGATGTCGTCGAGCTGCTCGATGTGGGGGTTCACCGGGATCCCGAGGTCGCGCAGCCACGCCAGCGTCTCGTGCTGCGACCGCAGGGCGGGGCCGCCGTCCTGCACGCCGAGCTGGTAGCCGAAGAAGTCGAGCGCCCGGGACGCGGTGATCTGCGGGTCCTTCTGGCGCAGGCTGCCGGCCGCCGCGTTGCGCGGGTTCGCGAAGAGGCGGTCCCCGGCTTCGCCCTGCCGGCGGTTCAGCTCCTCGAACGCGGCGAGCGGCATGAAGACCTCGCCCCGCACCTCGAGGCGGCTCGGCACCGCGTCGCCCGACAGGCGCTTGGGGATCGAGCCGATCGTGGCCACGTTGGCCGTCACGTCGTCCCCCACCACGCCGTCGCCACGCGTGGCCCCCCGGACGAAGCGCCCGCCCTGATAGAGCAGCGACATGGCGAGCCCGTCGAGCTTGGGCTCGCCCACGAACGCGATCGGTCCGGGGACGAGCCGCGAGATCCGGGTGAACCACGCCCGCAGCTCGTCCTCCTGGAACGCGTTGTCGAGCGAAAGCATCGGCTGCACATGCGTGACCGGTGCGAAGGCGGCGCTCGGCGCTCCGCCGGGCCGCTGGGTCGGCGAGTCGGCGGTGACGAGCTCGGGGTGCTCGCGCTCGAGGTCGAGCAGCTCGCGCATGAGGGCGTCGTACTCGGCGTCCGAGATGATCGGGTCGTCGAGGAGGAAGTAGCGCTCGTTGTGCTCGAGCAGCTCCGCGCGCAGCTGGGCCACCCGTGCCGCGGGCGTCTCGCTCGTTGCGTCGGCCATCCGATGCTCCTATGTCAAGCGGCTGTCTCTT
>CALEYV010000003.1 GCA_937927875.1 uncultured Actinomycetes bacterium
TCGACAGCCGTCGCACACCGGGCGGCGGACGGCCCGCCGACGTCTGGCACGCGGATGCGACGTTCACCGCCGCGCCGCCCGCCTTCACGATGCTGTCGGCCCAGGTCGTGCCCGACCACGGTGGCGCGACGTCGTTCGCGAACCAGCAGTCGGCGTACCAACTCGTCGACGACTCGTGGCGCGAGCGGCTCGAGACGCTGCGTGCCGTCCACCTCCCGGGGCGCCAGCAGCGCCAGCGCGCGCCGTGGCTGACCGGGGCCACCCATCCGGTCGTGCGCATCGACGCCGTGACGGGCCGGCGGTCGCTGTTCGTGAACCCGGGGTTCACGCGGCGCTTCGAGGACCTGAGCCCGGCCGCCAGCCGGCCCGGGCTCCGCTACCTGTTCCAGCTGGCGCGGCACCCACAGGTGTGCTGGGACCACCACTGGTCCGCCGGTGACCTGGTGGTCTGGGACAACCGGGCCCTGCTGCACCGCGCCCACCACGACTTCGGCGACGAGGCCCGGGTCATGACCCGGGTGACGGTGGCGGCCTGAGCTAGGAGATCGACGCGCCGTACGGCTCGTACGGGCGGTCCTCCCGGCGGGCCTGCTCCTCGCCGATGCGCCACTGGAACTCGCTGATCCCACCCGGCTCCCACGGGCCGACCGACCCCGCCGCCCGCGCGTGCTCGCTCTTCTCGACCAGCCCGAAGTGCCGCCGGGCCTCCTCGAGCGGGAGGTCGGCCAGCTCGAACCAGTCGATGGCGAGGAAGTCGGTGCTGCCGTCGCAGCGCGCGCCCCGTCGCATGGCGTCGGCCACCCGATCGGCGACGCCCTGGTGCGACAGCTGCCCCGGCGACGACTCGAACAGCCCCGCGCCCTTCCGCAGGTAGCCGGTCTCGAACAGCGACACCACCATGGCCAGCAGGCTGAACGCCCGGGGGTCGTCGTTGGCGCGGGCGATGAACGCGAACACCTCGAGCTCGGACTCGACCTTGGTGCCGTAGTCGGCGAGGACGTGCACCCAGTCGTGCTGAGCCAGCAGGGGCGGGGCCGACCCGGGGAGGCCCGGGTAGATGAAGCCCCGGGCCCGGTAGAAGTCGGCGACCCGGCGCCCGAGCGTGCCCTCGGGGAGCTGCTCGAGCGCGCACCAGCGGGCCGCGAGGTCGGCGTCGTGGCAGGACTGCTCCCACGCCTCCGCCAGCGGGGTGGTGGTGTGGAGCGCGTCCTGGTGCTCGGGCAGCCACTCGGCCGTGTAGCCGTTGCGGTCGAAGTCGAGCGCGGCCAGCCCCAGCGTCCCGGCCGCGAACTCGCGGGCGACGTCGAGCATCCGCTCATCGACCCCGAGCTCGCACGCGAAGGCCTGGACCTGGTCGGCGACGACCGGGGGCAGCGGGCGCAGCACCAGGGCCCCCAGCAGCATCATCTGCACCATCCGGGTGCGGAAGGACTCCTCGCGGCGGGCCAGACCGGCGGCGTACTCCTGGGGGTTGATCGGCTCGAGGTCGCGGGGGACCGGGTAGCCGGTCATCTCGTAGACGATCGCGTCGACGAGCGCCCGCTGCAGGCCGGTGATCCCGGTCGGCGGGGCCATGGCGCTGACCACCCCGCGGGAGAGCAGCTCCACCTCGTCGGCATCGGGCGGCTGGAGGTTCACGGTGGCCGCGGTCGGGAACGGCACGGGCATTGGCTTGCTCAACGCCTGGGCGGGCGAGGTGTTCCCGCTCGGCGGCTACTCGGTGCGGGTGAACTGGGCGATGGCCCCGCCGAGGAGCGCCGCCGCCACCAGCACGACCAGCCCCAGCTCGACGCCGAGCGGCAGGTGCCAGCCGCCCCAGGTGATCCCCGGGTCCAGGGTTCGACGCACCGTTCGCGGGGCGTGGGCGTAGGTGAACACCGTCTTGCGCATCGCGTCCACGACGTAGGCGAGCGGGTCGAAGCGGGTCAGCGTCCCCAGCCAGGTCGGGAGCCGGTTGATCGGGAACACCGCGCCGGCGAGGAAGAACATCGGCAGCACGAACAGCTGCATCACGACCTGGAACGACTCGATCTCCTGGATGCGCGCCGCGAGGAACAGGCCGAACGCGGTGAGCATGGTGGCGGTGAGCACCATCATCCCGAGCAGCTCGATGATCAGCAGCGGCGAGTACGGGACGTGGACCAGGCCGGCGAGGATCAGCATGATGATCCCCTGCAAGGTCGCGACCGTGGCGCCACCGGCGCACTTGCCGATCATGATCGCCCCCCGCCGCACCGGCGCCACCAGCATCTCGCGCAGGAACCCGAACTCCCGGTCCCACACGATCGACACCGCCGAGAAGATGGCGGTGAACAGGATCGTCATCGCGATGACGCCCGGGAACATGAAAGTGCGGAAGTCGAAGCCGCCGGGGACCTTGATGACGGGGGCCAGGCCGGTGCCGAGCACGAACAGGAACAGGACCGGCTGAGCGAGCGAGGTCAGGATCCGGATCCGGTTCCGGGAGAAGCGGATGATCTCCCGCTTCCAGACCACCCGGGCCGCCCGCAGGTCGTCGTACCAGGTCGCACCCTCCGTGAGGTCGACGACCGGGGCGACGTCCGGCATCGCCGCCGACTGGCGGGTCGCGGTCGTGGTCATCGGCTCCTCCGGGCGCGGACCATCGGGTTCATCATCAGCCGGTCGGCGGACGAGGACTCGGCGTCGCGGATCGTGCGCCCGGTGTGGCGCATGAACACGTCGTCGAGCGTGGGCCGGGCGATGCTCACCGCCTTGATGCCGACCGGCAGCTCGGCGAACAGGCGGGGTACGAACTCCTCACCCTCGGCGACGTGGAACGTGAGCCCCTCGCTCGTGGTCGTCGCCTCGATCCGGAAGCGCTCGTCGAGCTCGCGCCGAGCGCGGGCGTCGTCCTCGGTGCGCAGCTCGATGCGGTCCTTGCCGACCGCGGCCTTGAGGGCGTCCGGGGTGTCCATCGTGACGATCTCGCCGTTGTCGATGATCGCGATGCGCCCGCAGTACTCGGCTTCGTCCATGTAATGGGTGGTGAGGAAGATCGTGATCGCCTCGCGGTCGCGCAGCGTCTGGATGTAGTCCCAGATGTGCACCCGGGTCTGGGGGTCGAGCCCGACCGTCGGCTCGTCGAGAAACAGGACCTGCGGGGAGTGCAGCAGGCCGCGGGCGATCTCGAGCCGGCGCTTCATCCCGCCCGAGAAGGTGCGGACGAGCCCCTTGCGGCGCTCCCAGAGGCCGACCATCTCGAGGACGGCCGGGATCCGCTCCGCGGCCCGGTCCCGGGGCATTCGGTAGAGCTGGGCGTGGAACTGCAGGTTCTCGAGCGCGGTCAGGTACTCATCGAGGGTCGGGTCCTGGAACACCAGGCCGATGCGACGCCGCACGCCGAGCGGGTTCTTCGTGACGTCGAAGCCGGCCACCCGAGCCGACCCGCCGGTTGGGCGGATCAGGGTGCAGAGCATCGAGATGGTCGTGGACTTCCCAGCCCCGTTCGGGCCGAGGAACCCGAACGTCTCGCCGGGAGCGACGTCGAAGCTCACGCCGCGCACGGCCTCGAGGTCGCCGTAGCGCTTCTCGAGACCCCGCACCTCGACCGTCGACTCCGCCAGCTCCAAAGGGTCTCACTCCATCCTCGACGCCCGAACAGGGGTACTCTATCATCTTGGTGATCGATAACTACCGGTCGGACCTCGGGGCGGCGCCGACTGCCCGCCGCCAGCTGGCCGAGCTGTGCTTCGGCGTGGTGCGGCGGCTCCGGTCGCACGCGGCCGAGCTGGCGGCCGAACACGACCTCTCGTTCCTGCAGGCCCGGGCCCTGTGGCGACTCGAGCAGCCCCTCGCCACCGGCACCCTGGCCGAGCGGCTCGGCCTCGACCGCTCGAACATCACCCACATCGTCGACGGCCTCGAGACGCGGGGCCTCGTCACTCGCGAGGCGCAGCGGGACGACCGCCGGGTGAAGCTGCTGACACTCACGCCGGCCGGTCGCGCGGTGCGGGCCGCGCTCGACGAGCGGATCTTCACCACCCAGACCTTGTTCGAGTCGCTGACCGAGGAGGAGCAGGCGACGCTGGCCGGCCTCCTCACCAAGCTCCTCGAGGGGGCCGCCGCGCCCGACCCGGCACCCGCCACCGCCTGACCGCCCGGTGGTGGGCGCCTCGCGCCCGTCAACGCCGCTTCGAGAGGACCTTGCGCTCGTACGCGACGACCTCGGCCAGCTGGGTGGGGGTCAGGACGCCCGCGAACGCCGGCATGACCCCCTTGCCCTGCGAGACGAACGTGACCTGGTCGGACGGGTTCGGGAAGTCACGCAACAGCCGGCCGTCGTTGAAGGTCGGGCCGACGCCACCCTGGCCGCCGCTGCCGTGACAGGTCGCACACTCGGCCGAGAACACCTTGCGCCCGGCGAGCAGCGTCTGATCGTGGGCGTGGGCGCCGGTCGGCAGCGGGGACGAGGCGCTGGACCCGCCCCCGCCGCACGCCGCGGCCAGCGCGACGATGGCCGCCGCGGCGGTTACCAGCGAGGCGCGTCGCGGTCGGGCGCTCACGTGTTTCCGGCCGGGTGGGCGTGGCCCGCTCAGCCGCCCGCCGGCGGTGCCTTCGTCAAGGTCAGCACCGGCGCCGGGTGCTCAGGCTTCGGCGCGCCCTTGACCGGGGTCTCGATCCAGCGGACCACGTCGCCATTGCTGTAGGTCTGGATCGCCTTGAAGGTCACCTTCGACCCGCCGCTCGGTGTGGTCGCGAACACGTTGAAGCGGTCGAAGGCTTCGGGCGGGATCCCGCCGCCGGTGGCGACCCAGCTCACCTCGGTGACCGCGGTGGTGAACGTGCCGTCGTCGGTGGTGACGGGCTTCGGCAGCGGCCCGGTCTGGGTGGTGAACGCCCAGCCCGGCTTGTCCTCGACGAGGACGTTCAGGAACGGGTGGTCGGTCGGGAACTGCACGTCGAGGCGGACGGTCGCCGCGCCCTGCTCCTCGTTCGGGGTGCGAAACGCGAACACGACCGCGCTGGACCGAGGCTCCGAGCCGGGGTCGATCTCGACGTGGGCCCAGGCCGGGCCGGCCGCCAGCACGACGCCTCCGATCACGGCCAGGGCGGTCAGGATCCGCCAACGGCGGGCGCAGGGGAACATCGGGTCGCGTCTCCTTCGGTTCGGCCGGGCGGCTCATCCTGGCCCAGCGGCGAGCTCGGGCCCCGTCGGAGACGCTTCGGTTCGGCCTCGGCGCGACTCTTCCACGGGGAGGGACTGTGATGCAATGGGGGACGTGACCACAGCGGCACTCGCCGGCGCCCCCCGCCGGCCGGCCCGGCGTCGCGTGGCCCGGCTGGTCGCCGTCGCCGGCCTCTCGGCGGGCCTGGTGGCCCTCATGGCGTCCCCGGCCTTCGCGCACGCGGTGCTGCTGCAGACCACCCCCGGCGAAGGGGCGGTGCTGACGACCCCGCCGAAGACCGTGAGCCTCCGGTACAACGAGCAGGTCACCGTGACACCGGGCTCGGTTCGGGTCTTCGACTCGCACGGCCGGCGGGTCGACACCGGGTCAGTCTCGAAGCCGTCCGCCGACGTGGTCCAGGCCCAGCTGCCGGACCGGCTCGCCGCCGGCGCCTA
Source organism: uncultured Actinomycetes bacterium (assembly GCA_937927875.1). Lineage (GTDB taxonomy): Bacteria > Actinomycetota > Acidimicrobiia > IMCC26256 > PALSA-555 > PALSA-555. The sequence goes on from CALEYV010000003.1 coordinate 5,582, forward strand.
CGTCGTGACGTGGCGGGTCATCTCCGCCGACACACACCCGGTCGAGGGCGCGTTTACGTTCCAGGTCGGGCTGGCCGCCAACGCCACCGCGCCGAGCTTCACCGGCTTCGCCCAGAACCTGCTCCACAGCCAGAAGGGCGACCAGACCGTCGGGGTGGTCTACGGCGTCCTGCGGGGCGCTCTCTACGCCGGCATCGCGTTGCTCATCGGGGCGGTGGCCTTCGGCGCATTTGTCTGGTCCGGCGCCCGCACGCTGCGCCGCACGGCGCACCTCCTGTGGGGAGGCTGGGTGGTCGCCGTCGTGGCGACCATCACCCAGCTCTTGATCCAGGGTCCGTACGGGGCGGGCCTTTCGCTCAGCGACGTCTTCCGCACCGACCTGATCCGCGGGGTGCTCGGCACCCAGTTCGGCCACCTGTCGCTCGTTCGGCTCGGGCTGCTCGCCGCGAGCGTCCCGCTGCTGTTGGCGCTGTCGCGCCATACACCGGGGCAGCGGCCCCCACCCCGGCAGACGGCGACGCTAGCGGTGATCGGCGTGGTCCTCGCGCTCACCTTCGCCCTATCGGGTCACGCGCACACCGGCCGGTACACCTGGCTCTCGGTTCCCGGCGACGTCGTCCACATCCTCGCCATGGGCGTCTGGCTCGGCGGCCTCGTCGTCTTGGCGTACGCGGTCTTCCCTGGCCGCCCGGTGTCCGACCTGCGAGACGCCGTCCCTCGGTTCTCGCGCGCGGCCGTCCTCTGCGTGGTGGCCCTGGTCGTGAGCGGCGGCTTCAACACCTGGCGGCAGGTCGGCAGCCTCCACGCGCTGCGGACGACCACCTACGGCCAGACGCTGATGGTGAAGCTGTTCATCGTCGTCGTGCTGGTCGTCTTCGGTGCCCTCAGCCGCCAGATCGTCGGATACCTGTTCCCACCCCCGCAGCCGGCACCGGCCGAGCCCAGGATCGCCGTCGTCGCCGGCGGTGCCGACGACGACCCGCCGACCACCGACGACGACTGGGAGCTCGACGAGGCAGTCGAGCTTCGCCGCCTCCGGCGCTCGGTCGTCGCCGAGGTCCTCCTCGGAATCGCCGTCGTCGCGGTGACCGCCCTGCTCGTGAACGCGGCGCCGGCAGGGATCGCCGCCGCCCAGCGGGGTGGCGGCGTCACCGGTGTCACCTTGAAGGCGCCCGAGGTCTGGGTGGACATCACGATCGCGCCCGGCATCGCGCCGGCCGCCAACGACGTGCACGTCACCGCCATCCTCCCGAGTGGCGCCCCGACGAACCTGCTCGACCTCAAGGCGACGATCGACAACCCGAGCCGCCACATCGCGCCGCTCGAGATCCCGATGCGACGCCTCGGGCCGGGTCACTACCTGTCGCCCGGTTTCACGATTCCCTTCGCGGGCAACTGGCGCATCACCAGCCACGCGCTGGTCAGCCAGTTCGACGAGGTCACGCTGGCCGGGACCATCCCCATCGCCTGACGGCGAGACGGGTCACGCCGCGGCGCCGATGCGGCGTGCGATGATCGGTCGTCCAGGCGCGGGCGATCAGGCAGGCCGTGCGGCGCTCACCGAAGCGGAACCGACGCGAGGCCACCCGGACGTCGCGGCCGGGCGCCCCATCGACTGCTCGCGTCCCGGGCTCGACGCCGGCCGCGGCCGGTCCGCGCGAGTACCTGCGGGCCATCGGCCCCGGGCTGGTCGCGGGCGCCTCCGACACCGACCCCACCACCGTCGCTGCGATCGCCGTCATCGGCGCCACGACCGTGTTCGGTCTGGCCTGGGTGGCCCTGCTGGTCGCCCCCGCCCTGATCGTCGTCCAGATCCTCGCCTCTCGGGTCGGCGTCTTCGGTGGCACCGACCTGCAGAGCGCGGCCCGGGAGCGGTTCGGTCGCGGCAGCCGGGAGCTGCTCCTGCTGTCGATCGTCGTGGTCACCGTGCTCACGCTGGCGGCCGACCTCGAGGCGGGCGCGGCGTCGATCGAGCTGCTCACGGGCGTGTCGGCGGGGTGGCTGGTGGCGCCGCTGGCGGCCGTGATCGTCCTCTTGCTCGTCCTGGGGACGTACCGGGTGATCCGGCGAGTCCTGAAGTACGGCGCGCTGGCGCTGCTCGCCTACGTCGTGTCGGCGTTCTTCACCCGCGTGCCGTGGGGCCAGGTGCTGCACCACAGCTTCGTGCCCACCTTCTCGTTCACCCATGACTATGTAGCGGGCGCACTGGCCCTCCTCGGCACCACGATCACCAGCTACGTCTACGTGTGGCAGACGGTCGAGCTCGCCGAGGAGCGGCCGGATCCGCGGCGGCTGCGCCTGGTCGAGACCGACGCGACGATCGGCATCGTGTTCGCCGTCGTCATCATCTGGTTCATCCTGGTGGCCACGGGGGCGACGCTCGGGGTGCACCACCACCAGGTGCGGACGGCGCAGGACGCGGCCCGGGCGTTGGCTCCCCTCGCCGGCCGCGACGCCAGCACGCTGTTCGGGCTCGGTCTCTTGGCGTCGGCGCTGGTCGCGGTCCCCGTGCTGATGAGCACCGCCGCCTACGTCGTCGGCGCGGAGTACGGGTGGCGGCGCGGCCTGTCGGAGCCGGTGCGGCGCGCCCCTCGCTTCTACGCCTCGCTCGTGATCGCCACCGCGGCCGCGCTCGTCGTCACCGTCTCGAGCGTCTCGGCGATCCGACTGCTCTTCTACGCCAGCATCGCGGGCGGACTCGGCGCTCCGGTCGGGCTGGCCGCCCTGGTGCTGCTGGCCGGTGACCGGGACGTGATGCACGGCCGCCCCGTCGGAACCCCGCTGCGGATCGCGGGCTGGGTCGTGGCGACCATGATCAGCCTCCTGGGCCTGCTCTACCTCGCCGACCAGGTCGTCGGAGGGTTCTGACCGGCGCGGCCCGGTCGCCGGTCACCCGGTGCCGGTCGCGCCGAGCAGGTCGGAGAGCCGCACCAGCTGGAAGCCACGCTGGCGGAGCCCGTTGACGATCGGGGGCAGCGCGAGGGCGGTGAGCGGCGCGGTGTTGCCCCCGGTGATGTGCATCACCACGATCGCCCCGTTGCGGGTGTTGCCCAGCACGTTGCGGACGATGGCGTTGACGTTGGTGCCGAAGGCGTCTCCGCTCGGGAGGTCGTACTGGATCACCGTGACGCCGGTCGGGCCGACCGCGCGCAGCGCCGCCTCGTCGTAGCAGCCGCCCGGGAACCGGAAGTACGGCGTGGGCCGGGTCGAGTACTGGCGCAGCAGCGCCTCGGACCGGTTGACGTCGTCGGCCATGTCGGCCACCCGGATCGTGCCGAGCCCGTAGCAGGGCTGATGGAAGGCGCGGTGCGAGTACGAGTGGCTGCCGACCTCGAGGAGCGGGTCGGCGGCGATCCGCCGGGTCACGTCCGGGTACTGCTCGATCCACTTGCCGGCGAGGAAGATCGTGGCCGGGACCTGCATCTGGTCGAGCTCGTCGAGGACGGCGACGTTCGCGAACGAGGCGACCTTGCCGCTGTGGAGCTCCTGGATCATGGCGTCGGTCAGGTTCGAGTCGAACGTCAGCGCCACCGCGCGTCGGTCGCGCGGCCCGTTGGCGACCACGGGCGCGATCGCCCGGGGCGGCAGCGTCGTCGTCATGGTCGTGGGCGGCGGGACGGTGGTGGTGGTGGTCGGGACGGCGGTGCCGTCGACGCGGGACGTCGCCCGGCCCGAATCAGAGCCGCCGGCGACGAAGCCCGCCCACGCGGCGGCGGCCAGCCCCGCCCCGACCACGGCGCAGCCACCGACCAGCAGCGCGCGGTAACCGCGCGCTCGCCGTCGACGACGCGTCCCACTCCGCCCGGACGTGGACTGCTGGTTCACAACCCCCGCGGCTGCCCGCGTGACTCCGCTGCTGCCCGACGGCCGACATTCAAGCACCACCGTCGAGAGCCAGCGGCGCGGCGCCCGTCGGCGGCGCGCCTCCGGTGCCGAGGTGAGCCGGGGCCCCCGCCTACCGTGCGCCGGTGGCACGGACCCGCAGCGTCGCCGCGACCGAGGAGCCGCTTCCGCTGTCGTTTGGGCGCGCCCAGGTGATGGGGCGCCCGGCGTCGTACGTCGAGGCCGGCGCCGGCCCCGCCGTCGTCTTCCTCCACGGGTGGGGGGTCGGCCACCGCGCGTACCGGGACTCGCTCCGGCAGCTGGCGGGGAACGGGCTCCGCGTCCTGGCGCCGTCGCTCCCCGGGTTCAGCGGGACGGCCGCGCTGCCACGGCGTGAGAGCACGCTGCGCGGCTACGCGGCCTGGGTCGTGGCGTTCCTCGAGACGCTCGAGGTCAAGGGTGCGGTCCTGCTCGTCGGCCACTCGTTCGGGGGCGGCGTCGCGACCATGACGGCGGTCGAGGCTCGCGACCGGGTGCGCGGGCTCGTGCTGGTGAACTCGGTTGGGGGCGCGGCGGTGACCGCCGGCGGGGACCTGGTCCGGCCGACGGCCCGTCGGTTGTGGGACTGGGGGGTGCACTTCGCGCAGGACGTGCGGGTCCCCTCCCAGGTCTTCCGGGTGCTCCCGGTCGTCGCCTCCGATGTGGTGCCGAACCTCGTGCAGGCGCCGCGGGCGTTCCTGCGGTCGGCCGGGCTCGCCTGGCGGGCGGACCTCACGCCGGAGCTGACGACCCTGGGTCGCCGCGGCCTCCCGGTCGTCATCGTCTGGGGCCGGCGTGACCGACTGATCGGCGATGAGTCGTTCCGTGCCCTCTGCGACGCGCTCGGCGACCCGTCACCGATCACCGTGCCCGGCGGCCACAACTGGCTGCTCGCGGACCCGGCCCACTTCGGCGAGGTCATGACGAACGTGGTCGCGGTGGCGAACCGGGCCCGGTGGCTCCGGCCGATCGGCGCCGCTCGCCGCTGGTGGCGGCGTCGCCGGTCACGGCTCGCCGGTCAGCTCCAGCGTGCCGTCGGTCGGCCGCTCCCGGTGGTCACCGACCGTCGAAGAACCGGTCGTGGACGTCCGGATCGGTCGGCAGGTCCCAGAGGTCGGTGATCTTGCCGTCGGCATCGATCCGCAGGACATGGACCTCGTCGATGTCGAGCGTGGCGCCATCCTGGCGGGTCGCGGTCTCCCGCAGCACGAGCGCCGCGTGCTCGTCGTCGGCGTAGATCCCTCGGATGTCGAGGGCCTGGGTGCCACCGGTCAGCTCGAAGTTGGCGATGAGCGCCTTCTCGATGGCGGGCCTTCCGCGATGGTCGCCGCTGTTCGGACCCTCACCCCCGAAATGGAAGACGGCGTCGTCGGCGAGGTCCTTCAGCGCCGCGTCCAAGTCGCCCACCGCGAACGCGGCGTACGCATCCCGTACTCGACCGACGTTGGGGTGCTCGGCCATCGCGATCCTCCCGGTCCGGCTGCGGGGTTCGGGCACCGCAGTGGCCGGAGCGTATGGCGACCCGTCCCGGCTGTCGACGACAAGCGACGCATGTCACGGTCTGGAGGGCTTCTCGGCCTCGATCAGGAAGCGCTCGGCGGAGGCGACGAAGGGCCCCTTGCGTTGGATGCGATCGTGGAGGCTGGTCAGCTCGTCGCGGTACCGCTCGACCGTGAAGCCGGGGACGATCCAGGGAACCTTGCGGAGGAAGTAGACGACGGCACCGACGTCGTCGAACGTCATCCGCAGCGTCGCCTCCCGCAGGTCGCACACCGCGAGCCCGGCGGCCGTCGCCGCGGCGAGCGCTCGCGCCGGGCTTCGCGCGTCGTTGACCGGGTAGGGGCCCATCATCGCCACCGTGAGCTCCCGAACCGATCCCGCACCGACTTGCTGGGAGAGGTAGTGCCCGCCCGGACGGAGCACACGGGCGATCTCGGCCCACACCGTGACGGTCGGGTGACGGCTCACCACCAGGTCGAAGCAAGCGGACCGGAACGGCAGGCCGGCGTCGTCGGCGCTCTGGACGACGGCGGCACCGAGCGGCTCGAGACGGCGCCGCGCCAGCCGGAGGTTCGGCGCCCACGACTCGGTCGCCGCGAGCAGCGCCGGCCGACGAGGGATCTCGGCGAGTACCTCGCCGCCGCCGGTCTGCACGTCGAGGGCGGCGGCCGCGGTGGCCATCCGGCCCGCCATCAGCCGCGAATAGCCCCACGGCGGCCGCTCCTCGGTCGCTCGACCCTCGAACCACGAGAAGTCCCACCCCTCGATCGGAACCGATTCCCCCTCGGCGAGGAGCTGCGCGAGCTCGCCGCTCACGCTCGCCTCGCGACGGTGATGATCTCGGGGCTGGTGTCGTGCAGCGGTGCGCGGTCCCAATCGCCGAACTGCTCGTCGATGACCAGCCCCGCCTCCGAGACGAACGACGCCAGGGCATCCAGGTCGAGGAACCGCAGCGTGCTCGTGCTGCGTCGGGCGCGATCCCAGCTCGGGCTCGTGAAGGTCTGGGTGAAGCGAACTCGGTCGCCGTCGACCGGCGGCTCGAACTCGCGGCGAACCCGCACCACGACACCGTCGGCACCGACGAACTCGGCCTGGTGCTCGGGCGTCCACGACTCCCACGCTCGAACCTTCGGGTTCCGAGTCTCGAAGACGAACCGGCCATCGTCCATCAGGGCTGCTCGCACCGCGGCGAGGGATGCCCGGAGCTCGTCATCGTCGAGGAGCACCTGGAACGCGTGGCCGGTCATCACGACGAGATCGAACGCCTGGTCCCAGGACGCCGAGGCGAGATCACCGAGGACCCACTCGATGTCGGTACGGCACCGAGCCTGCTCGAGCATGGCGGCCGCCGGGTCGAGCCCGCACAGAAACCCGCGGTGGCCCGCCTGGCGGGCGAGGCGCAGCAGCTCACCGGTGCCGCAGCCCACGTCGAGCACCGCCGCCGCGGCCATCACGAGCGGGAGGTAGAAGGCGAAGTCGGGTCTTCCCTGACAGAACAGGTCGTAGCGCTCGGCGAGAACGGGATCGGAGAACAGGCGATCAACCACCGCGGATGCTCCTCCCGCGCCGAGGCTTCGGCCGTCGCGGCTGCTCATCGTGATCGACCCGGCACCGTGACCGGGCCCGATTTCCGGCCGACCCGGTGACGTCGCCGCTGGCGGCACGGCGTCCGGCTGCGATACTCGGCGGTGCCATCAGCGGGTGACGCACCGGCCGGATACCACTCGGTGACGCCTCGCCTGGTCGTTCGCGACATCGCCGGTCAGGTCGAGTTCCTCCGGTCCGTGTTCAACGCGGCCGGTGACGTGGAGCCAGGTCGGCCGGCCGAGATCCGGATCGGCGACTCCCTCGTCCTGATCTCGTCGGCCGGCGACCGGGAGCTGTTTCCAGGCTTCCTCTACGTGTATGTCTCGGATGCCGACGCCGTCTACGCGCGGGCGCTGGCGGCCGGCGCGGAGAGCGTCGAAGCGCCGCTCGACACTCCGTATGGCGACCGCCGGGCCATGGTGCGCGACCCGTTCGGCAACACGTTCCAGATTGCCCACCGCCGGAGCGGCGACTGAGCCGGGGGGGCCTCGACCGATGAGCTCGTCGCGTCGGTCGTTCGCTGGGCCGGCCTACCGCTTCTCGTTCCGGGCCACGGCGGCCTTGATGAGGGTCTTGAACGCGCGCGCGTTGACCCTCTCGCCTTCGTGGATGTCGATCGCGCGTCGGGTGTTGCCTTCCAAGCTGGAGTTGAAGAGGCGCGACGGGTCGGGGAGGCTCGCCCCCTTCGCGAACGTGAGCTTCACGACCTTCGCGTACGACTCCCCAGTGCAGACGATGCCGTTGTGCGACCAGACCGGGACGCCCCTCCACTTCCACTCCTCGATCATCTCGGGCTCGGCGTCCAGGATCAGGGCCCGCATGTGAGCCAGCGTCTCCCCGCGCCATCCCCCCAGGTCGCGGATTCGCTGGTCGATGAGCCGGGAGGCGGACTTGGCGGCCGGTTTCGCGCTGACGGCACGCGAGCGCGGGGCCGCGTTCGCCGCGCCCCGTGTGGCAGCGGGCTTCTTGGCGGTCTTCGCCGACTTCTTGGTCGTCTTGCCGGCCATTGCGTTCACTCCCTTGTGTCTGCTCCGGGGATCCTCTGACGCTGACGGAGCCCACGGGTCGGATGTGACCGGCCGGGGCGCGACGCAGCGCGGTGGGAGAGCGGTTGTCAGGCGGAGTGGAGGTGACGGGACTTGAACCCGTGACTTCTTCGTTGCGAACGAAGCGCTCT
>CALEYV010000004.1 GCA_937927875.1 uncultured Actinomycetes bacterium
GATTTCTGCCTGTCTCGTGGGCTCGGAGATGTGTATAAGAGACAGCCTGTGGCCCGCCGAGTTGCTCGAGCACGACGAACCGGCTCGGCCCGAACCCACGCTCGCGCAGAAAGCTCGCAAGCGCCGCCGCGCCGCCAGCGCCGGTCACGTACGCGACGATCCGCCGCCCCGGCTGGAGCAGCGCCGCCACGAGCTCCATCGGCCGACCGACGGCGCTCACGAGCTCGACCTCGGCCGCCGGCCAGCCGAGCCTCGCACACGCGAGCGCGAACGCCGACGGATGTGGGTGGATCGCAACTCGCTCCGGCCCGAGCCGGCGCATCAGCGTCGCGCCGATGCCGTGCAGCATCGGATCCCCGCTGGCGAGCACGCACACCGATCCGTCGATCCGCTCGGCCAGCTCGTCGAGCAGCGGGTCGATCGGAGAAGGCCAGCGACGTTTGAGCACCGAACCGTTCGGGACCAGCTCGAGCTGGCGTTCGGACCCGACGATCGTGTCGGCGGCGAGCACCGCCGCTCGCGCGGGCTCGGCCAGGCCTGCCCAGCCGTCGGCGCCGATCCCGACGACCGAGATCACGGACATGCCGCCACCGCGGCGCTCAGCGCCTCGACCAGCCGCGCGTTGGCGGCCGGCTCGCGGGCCGTGATGCGCAGATGAGAAGACTCGAGGCCGGGGAACGACGCGGCGGGGCGGACCACGATCCTGCTCGCCCGGAGCGCCTGCGCCACCCGTGGCCCGTCAGGCACCTCGACCAGGCAGAAGTTCGCGCTCGAGGGCCAGGTGCGGATCCGGGAGATACGCGCCAGCCTGCGAACGAGATCCTCCCGCTCGGCGCTGGCGCGCACGGCGGCGGCCGCGAGCGCTTCGGGCCGCTCGGCGGCCGCCCGCATCGCCGCGAGCGCAAGCACGTTGACCGACCACGGCGGACGCACCGCCCGCAGGCGGCCGGCGAGCGCCGCACTCGCGACCGCGTAGCCGGCCCGCAGCCCGGGCACCGACAGCGACTTGGTCAGGCTCCGGACAACGATCACGTCGCCGTGGCCGTCGCGTACGAGGCTGTTCGCCTCGCCAGGCACCAGGTTCATGAACGCCTCGTCGACCACGATCGTCCTCCCCGGCCTGCGCAGAGCGAGCACCGCGGCGGCCGGGTCGAGCGTGCCGCTCGGCGAGGCCGGGTTGCCGAGCAGCACAAGGTCGGCGGCGCCGGGCACCGCCGCGGGATCGAGCGCAAAGCCGCGATCAGGGTCGCGCAGGACGCGGACGACCGGGATCCCGTGCGCGCGTAACGCGACCTCTCCCTCGGTGAAGCCGGGATGCACACACGCGGCCAGCGACGGCCGCAGCGCAGCTGGCAGCAACCACAGCGCCTGCGCGGCCCCGTTGGTGGGGACGATCTCGACCGGGTCGCGACCATGCAGCGCCGCGAGCGCGGCGACCGTCTCGGTCTCATCCGGGTAGGCGTCGGCACGGGAGTCGAGCGCTGCCTGCAGCCCTTCCCGCACCCATCTCGGCGGGCCGCCCGCCAGCACGTTGACCGCGTGGTCGGCATCTCCGGGGCGGACGAACTCGTCGCCGTGCGAGCGCAGCCCGTCGACCATCCGAGGCCCACCCGCGAGCGCGATCGGCCGCCCGGCGACGACCAGCTCCACGCGCTCGGCCGCCGCGGACAGGCGCTGCACAGCGTCTCCGAGCAGATCGAGCCACGCCCGCGCAAGCGGCTCGATCGGCACCAGACCATGACCGGCTTCCTCGGCGACGACGATCACCGGCCGGTTGACGGCGGCGGCGATCAGCGCCTCGACGCCTGCGTCGACCGCGTGGCGATCGACGCGCGCGATCCACAGGCCCAGGCCGTCGAGCAGCACGCACCCCGGATCGGCGAGCGCGTCGGCGAGCCGTGCGCCGGCCTCCACCGTCGCCCACCCCGTGGGCCGGCGAGCGGCGTGCGCCGCCATCCGTTCCGCCATCGACGAGTCTTGTGGGTCGGCGGTGGCGATGTACCGCACCGGCAGTCCGCTCGCGCTGGCCAGCGCCTCACCCCGGGCGCTCTTGCCGGAGCGGACGCCGCCGACCACGAGCGTCAGGCTCATCGCGCTCCGGCGGGAGCGCCGACCCGAGCCGCCCGCGCGAACCGCGACGCAAGCTCCGGATGGGCCGCCCAGTGGACGTGCAGGTAGCTCGCCTGGACGCCGCCGGCGACGATTCCCTCGGTGCGCTTACGGCCCCGCGCCGCGAGCATCCATGCGCGTTCACCACCGGTCGTGTCAACGTCCGAGTAGTGGAACTCGTGTCCGCGCACGCGCGCCCCGCGGTCGATCCACGGCGTAGCCGTGAGCGCCGTTGCCTCGCGGTAGCCGAGCGAGAGCCGGTCGGTCATCCGGGCGGTTGCGGGCAGGACGGCGCACATCTCTCGCCCGTCGAGCTCGCGGCAGAGGAACAGCAGCCCGCCGCACTCCGCGAGGATCGGCCGGCCGGCGGCTGCGAACTCGGTCACCGCCGCGCGCAGTGGCGCGTTGGCCTCAAGCTCGGCGGCGAACACCTCCGGGAAGCCGCCGGCGAGTAACAGCGCCCCGGCGTCGGGCGGCAGCTCCTCGTCGGCGAGCGGGTCGAAGCTGAGCAGCTCCGCCCCCGCCGCGGCGAGCAGCTCGAGGTTCTCCGCGTAGTGAAACGAGAACGCCGGACCGCGGGCGACGGCGATCCGTGCGCCCGCGGCGGTGTCGGAGTCGAGCTCGGGGCTCCACGCGGGACCGCTCGGCGGTCCCGCCGTCCGCGCGAGCGCGACGATCGCCTCCAGGTCGACGTGCCGGCCGACCGCGTCCGCCAGCGCCGCCAGCGCGCTGCTCGCTTGCCGCTCGCCCTCCGGCGCGGGCACGAGCCCGAGGTGGCGCTCCGGGGCGCTCAGAACTGGGTCGCGGCGCAGCGCACCCAGCACCGGCACCCCGAGCGGCGCGACCGCTTCTCGCAGCAGCTGCTCGTGGTGGTCGGAGCCGACACGGTTGAAGATGACCCCGGCGACGTTCACGTCGGTGTCGAACGTCCGGTAGCCGTGGACGATCGCCGCGACCGAGCGGGCCATCGCGCTGGCGTCGACGACGAGCACGACCGGTGCCCGCAGCAGCTTGGCGACGTGCCCGGTCGAAGCCAGATCGCCGCGACCCGAGGCGCCGTCGAACAGGCCCATCACCCCCTCGACGACAGCGAGCTCGGCGGCGCGCGAGCCGTGCCGCGCGAGCGGCGCGATCAGCTCCGGACCGCTCAGGAACGCATCGAGGTTCCGGCCCGGGCGGCCCGAGGCGAGCGCGTGGTAGCTGGGATCGATGTAGTCGGGCCCGACCTTGAACCCCTGCACGCGCACCCCACGGCGACGCACCGCGCCGATCACGCCGCACGCGACTGACGTCTTGCCGGCGCCCGAGCTCGTGCCCGCGATCACGACCCGCGGGATCATGCCGCCAGCACCCCTGATCCCGCGCGCAACAGCTCATCGGGCGCGATCACCCGGACCTCGCGCGCGGACCGTTCGCTCAGCTCGCGCGGTCCCTCGCGCTCGACGCCGTCGCCCCAGAGGACGGCCGGCACCGGCGCCGGATCGTGCCGGCCGCTGATCGGGTCGGTGCCATGGTCGGGGCACACCGCCAGCCGGCCACCGAGTGCTGCGACGACTTCGCGCAGCGGCGCCAGCAGCTCTGCGTCGAGCCGCCCGATGGCGCCGATCACCGCTTTGGGCTCGCGCCGGTGCGCGGCCTCGTCGGGCGCGCCGACGTGGACGACGACCCGCTCGGCTCCGCCTGAGATCGCGGCGACCGCAGCCTGGGCTTTGGCCCCCAGATCGGCGTCGACATCGCCGGTCGCGCCAGGCGGGACGACCACCCGCGCCCCGAGCAGCCGTGCGAGGCCGGCAGCCGCGCCGCGCGCACACACGACCACCGTCTCGACCGGGACCTTGCCCTCGGGGACGGCTCCGCCGGGCCAGACGTGCACGTGCAGCCCGAGCAGGCGGCGGTCGGCCGGTCGCGCGGCGGCGACCAGCACGAGTCGGTGACCGCAGACGGCGTGCGCACCGCGACCCAGGTGGACGCACACGTCGCGCGCCTGGCGGACCGAGGCGCGCTTGCCGCTGCGGTAGACGAGATCGGCCCGCCACGGCGTCATACCGTCGGGCACATCGACGCCGTAGGCGGCGGCATCGACCCACCCGCGGCCGACCCGGCACCGCGGCGGCAGCCCGAGCAGCGCGGAGATCCCGGTCTCCGAGCCGGCCGGCAAGCCCCGCGGCGTGGTCGCGACGCGGACGACGGTCCCGTCGGCGGCGAGCTCGTCGAGCACCGGCGTGCGGGCGGCCTCGAACGCGGTCGGGATGCCGTCGCGCGGCGGCTGCGCCGCCCCGTCGGGGATCACGAGGACTTCTACCACTCGATCCCCTGCTGCGCGCGGATTCCGGCGTCCATCGGGTGCTTGACCTTGACCACCTCGGAGACCAGGTCAGCCGCGCCGATCAGCGCCGGCGCCGCGTCGCGGCCGGTGATCACGACGTGCTGGAAGCCGGGGCGCGCGCGGAGCGTGGCGACCACGTCGTCGGCCTCGATCCAGCCCCACTTGACCGGATAGGTCAACTCGTCGAGCAGCAGGAACTCGTAGCGCTCGGACGCGATCGCGCGCTTGACCTCAGCCCACCCTTCACGAGCGAGGTCGGCCGACTCGTCGAGGTCGCGCTGCAGCCACGACCAGCCGTTGCCCATCTTCTCCCAGTCGATCCCGCCGAGCGCGCCCGCCGCCTTCGCCTCGCCGACCTTCCACTTGCCCGACTTGACGAACTGGAACACCCCGCAGCGGTAGCCGCGCGCCCACGAGCGCAGCAGCATCCCGAAGGCGGAGGTGCTCTTGCCCTTACCCTGGCCGGTGAGCACGATCACCAGCGGGCGATCGCGGGGCTTGCGGCGCTTGGGGTCGGCGCTGCCGATGTCCTGTTCGATCATGCGACGCTCCTCAGTGAGTGGACTTGTCCGCCGGCGGCGCTCGCCAGTGCAGCGGCAAGCCCGATTCGGACGGCACCCTCCTCGGTGTCGACCACGTGCACGGCCGCGGCGGTGCGACCAAGGCGGGTGGCCGCGGCCCGTGCGAGACCGGCCGGGTCCGCAATCCGCCCATCGGTGAGGACCACCGCGATCGCGCGGCGGTTCGGCTCGCGGCCGGCTTCGCGGCGCAGCAGCTGCGCAGCCGCGTCGAGTCCCGCGGCGAGCGGCGTCCGGCCGCCGGTCGGAAGCTCGCGCACGGCCGCCGCCGCACGTTCCAGCGGCATGCCCGGGGCCACCAGCAGCTGCGCGCCACCGTCGCGGAACGCGATGATCGCGACCCGGTCGCGCCGCGCGTACGCGTCGCGCAGCAGCCCGAGCAGCGCCCCCTTGACGCGCGCGAGTCGCCGGCGGGCGCCCATCGAGCCGCTGGCGTCGACGACCAGGCACAGCAGCACCCCTTCGCGCCCGGCGCGCACGTGCGCGCGAAGCTGCGTGTCGCCCTCGCCGCCGAGCAGCCGCGCGCGTAGCGTGGCGACAACCGACGGGTCGACGGCATCGTCGCCGGCCGGCCGGCTGTCGATCGCTCCCGCGCAGAGGCCGACGGTGCGTGCACGCCGCCCGTGGGGGCCGCGGCCTGCACGATCGAGCCGCAGCGATTCGAGTGGCAGCCGTGCGGGGGCCGGCGGATCGGTCCGCTCGCGCGCGAGCGCGTTGCCGTTGTGCGGCGGCGCCGGGCCGCCGCCGGGGGCTTGGCCTCCGCCTCCAGGCGATCCGTCGGGGGGCTCAGGCTCCGCATCCGGGTCCTCGGGCGCGAGCGCGCGCGCGAGCTCGCCGTCGCTGCCCGCGTCGGAGTCGAGCGGATCGCGGCGGCCCCGGTGCGCGGTCGCCAGCGAGGCCGCGCGGCGGACGTGGTCCTCGTCGACCTCGTCGGCGCCGTCGAGCGCCGCCAGCGCCCCCGCCGCCCGGGCCCAGACGATGTCTCCGCGCACGCCGTCGATCCCAAGCCGCACGCACGCGCGGGTGATCCGCAGCAGCTCGCGCTCGGGCAGGCGGACGGCGTCGACGCGCTCGCGGGCGTTTGCGATCCGGGCCGCCAGCGCCCGCTCCTCGGCCGCGAACCGCGACGCAAACCCAACCGGGTCGCGCTCGAACGCCAGCCGCCGGCGCACGATCTCGGCCCGCATGGCCGGGTCGTCGGGGCCGCGGACCTCGACCCCGAGGCCGAAGCGGTCGAGCAGCTGCGGGCGCAGCTCGCCCTCCTCGACGTTCATCGTGCCGACGAGCATGAAGCGGGCGTCGTGCTCCACCGAGACGGCGTCGCGCTCGACCCGTGCCACCCCCGACGCCGCCGCGTCGAGCAGCGCATCGACGAGGTGATCGGGCAGCAGGTTGACCTCGTCGACGTACAGGATCCCGCCGTGGGCGCGGGCGAGCAGCCCCGGCTCGAATGCACGCTCGCCGCCCAGCGCCCGCCCCAAATCGAGCGCGCCGACGAGCCGGTCGAGCGTCGCGCCCAGCGGCAGCTCGACGAGCGGCGCCGACCGGGGCACGACCGTCGCCGAGCCGGGCACGAGGCCACCAGGCGCGCGCTCACCCGGTGAGAACGCAAACGGCTCCTCCGCGGCAGCGGCCACGGCCGGCAGCAGCGGCGCGAGCCCGCGCACCGCCGTCGACTTGGCCGTGCCCCGCTCGCCGCGCACGAGCACGCCGCCGACATCCGGGGCGACGGCGTTGATCAGCAGCGCCTCGACGAGTTGCTCCTGACCGACGATCGCGCTCAACGGGAAGTTCACGCGCTCGCCTCCTCGAGCTCGCCCTCGAGCCCCAGGAAACGGTCTCGGATACGGGCGAGCGTCGCGTCCTCGGGTGAAGCCCACAGGCCGCGGTCGGCCGCCTCGAGCAGCCGCTCCGCGATCGCCTGCGCCGCCCACGCGTTCGAGCGGCTCATGAACTCGGCAACGTCCGCGTCGAGCACGTAGCGCCTGGCGACCTGCTCGTACATCCAGTCCTCGACGACGCCGGTGGTCGCGTCGTAGCCGTACAGGTAGTCGACCGTCGCCGAGAGCTCGGCCGCTCCCTTGTAGCCGTGGCGGATCATCGACGCGATCCAGCGCGGGTTGGCGACGCGGGCGCGGAACACGCGCCTGGCCTCATCCGCGAGCGGCCGGACCAGCGCCCGCGACGGGTCGGAGCTGTCGCCGATGTACGCCGCCGGCTCGCGACCGGTGAGCGCACGGACGGTCGCGACCATGCCGCCGTGGTACTGGTAGTAGTCGTCGGAGTCGAGGATGTCGTGCTCGCGGTTGTCGACGTTCTTGACCGCGACATCGATTCGCGCGAAGCACTCGCGCATCGCTTCGGGAGCGGACTCGCCGGCCAGCCCACGGCCGTACGCGTAGCCGCCCCACGCCTCGTAGACCTCGGCGAGCTCGGCGTCGCCGCGCCAGTCGCGCGTGTCGAGCAGCTGGAGCAGCCCGGCGCCGTAGGTGCCGGGCTTCGAGCCGAACACGCGCGTCGTGGCGCGCCGCCAGGCTGGTGCTGCGCCGAGCTCGCTCGCGAGCCGTTCGGCATCGGCGCGGGCGTGGGCGGCGACATAGTTCTGCTCGGGCGGCTCGTCGAGCGCCGCGACGATCCCGACGGCGTCGTCGAGCAGCGCGACGAGGTGCGGGAAGGCGTCGCGGAAGAAGCCGGAGATCCGCACGGTGACGTCGATCCTGGGTCGCCCCAGCTCGGCGAGCGGTATCACCTCGACCCCGGTCACGCGGCGGGTCTCGGGATGCCAGCGCGGACGGACGCCGAGCAGCGCCAGGATCTCGGCGACGTCGTCGCCCTGGGTGCGCATCGCCGAGGTACCCCAGACGACGAGCCCCACCATCCTCGGCGGTTCGCCCTTCTCGGCCCGGTGGCGGTCGAGCAGGGCGTCGGCCAGTCGCTGCCCCACCTCCCACGACAGCTCTGAGGGCAGCGCGCGCGGATCGACCGAGTAGAAGTTGCGGCCGGTCGGAAGCACGTCGAGGCGACCGCGGGTCGGGCTGCCCGACGGTCCGGCGAGCATATGGCGACCGCGCAGCGCCGCGATCACCGCCGCCAGCTCGCCGTCCGTCGCGCGGATCCGGGGCACGACCTCGTCGCAGGCGAGGCGCAGCACTGCGGCGACGCGCTCGTCACCGCGACCGAGGACCGCCTTGCACACCTCGTCGGCCGCCTCGCCGGGCCAGCCGCGGGCGGCCAGCCGATCGAGCAACGCCAGCTGGGCCGCCTCCAGGCGGTCGACCAGGTCCCCGGCGCTTGCGGCCGGGCCGGGGAAGAGCGCGGTCAGCTCGGGTTCGAACGGCGGCGCCGCAGCTCCCGGGGCGGCCACGAGCGCCGGCTCGTCGACGCTGAACGCGGCGCCGATCGCCGCACGCAACCCTGGGAGGTCGCCCGTGCCGAGTCGGAGCATCGCTGCCACCAGGCCGCGCAGCTGCTCGCCTTCGGGTGCGCAACCGAGCACGTGCAGCCCGTCCTTGACCTGGATGTCCTTGATCTCGCACAGGTAGCCGTCGATGTGCGAGACCAGCGCGCCGACGTCGTCGGGGCGCTGCTCGATCCCGAGGTCGACCTGGAGGTTGGCGCGCTCGATCGCCGACCAGATCCGCGCGGCGAGTGCCGGCAGCTTGGCTGGGTCGAGCACCTCGAGCCGG
>CALEYV010000005.1 GCA_937927875.1 uncultured Actinomycetes bacterium
AAGAGACAGACGTGTAGTGGTTGGCGGTCGCGTTGTCGACCGCGCCGGAAAGGTCGCAGCCGATGTTCAAGAAGTACGGCGGGATGCAGCTCACCATGCGGCACGCGATCGGTCCGACGTACTGGATGCCGGTGTTGCACTGCCCGTAGCGGAAGTAGTTGCAGTAGACGCGGCGCGTGTTGCAGTCGCCGGCGCAGCGGCACGGCACGCAGCCGGCGCAGAGGTTGCCGCCGACGCCAGGGCCGCAGCACACCTGGTTGCAGTCGATGTAATAGCGGGGCGCGCCGTAGCAGAACTGGCTGCCGTCGGCGCGCCACCAGCCGCCCGGGAGGGTGTTCGTCGGGCAGACGTTGAAGCCGTAGTTGATGACGCAGCAGAACTCGGTCCAGCCGTCGAGGCACGGCGTGCCCGGCGGGCAGCCCGTGAGCGACTGGTACGGGGTGGGCTGGCACGCGGCGACCGCGACGCCGCCGGCTGCCACGGCCGAGCCGAGGAGGGTGGTGCGGGCGATGAAGCTCCGCCGGCTGAGCTTGGCGTCGAGCACGCCGCTGAACTTCGAGACCAGCCAGTTGCCCCAGGCGACGCCCTTGCTGGGTTCGCTCATGCTGGTCCTCCTCTCGCGTGCACGAGCTCGAGCAGCCGAGGCAGGCTCGTCAGGGCAAGGTATGCGAACGAGACGCCGCAGGCGAGGAGCAGCACGAACGGGACGCCGGCCAGCGGCTGCGAGCCAAGGACGTCGACGAGCCCCGCGCCCGGGTTGAGCGCGACCGCGAGGCCGGCGGCCGCCGCGCCGGCGTTCAGGACCGCGTGGAGCCGGGTCGGGGGCGTGTCCTCCTTCCCGAAGCACCCGCACGACGAGAGCGGGGTGCCGCGCTCCAGGGCTATCAGCACGAAGGCGGCGAAGGCCGCGTAGGAGACGGCGAGCAGCGCGGCGGCGACCCGGTCCCCGGTGGCCAACGCGGCGATCCCGACCGCGGCCTCAGCCGCGCCACCGACCCGCACGAGCAGGGGCGCGACGGGGAGGCCGACCGCGTGCAGCGCGTTCGCGGTGTCGTTCGGACGGGTCGTCTTCAGCAGTCCGCCGAGCGCGAGCAGCGTCGCCGCGATGAGGAAGGGCCCGGCGGCGAGGCTCACGGCTGCGCCACCGGCTCGATGCGCAGGCTCGCGAGCACGCCGTTGACGGCGGGCACGACCTGCTTCCGGTTCTTCCACCCGCCGAGGACGACGTAGAGGCAGAAGGCGCGGCCGGCCTCGTGGCCGAAGCGCTGCACACCGGCCTGGCCGGGCAGGATTCGCTGCAGCATCTGCGGCGAGAAGGCGTCCACGTCCAGCGACCGGGGCAGGCCCGGCGTCGCGAACACCGGCTCGGTCGCCAGCCTGGGCGCGAACTCCTTGACGACGACCAGGGCGTCGCTGGGCCCGAGGTTCTCAACCGCGTGGCTGCCGTAGTCGCCCACGTCTGTCGGGATGGCGATCGTCGCCACGTGCAGGATCGGGAAGGTCTCCTCACCCGCCGGCGCCGCCGGCCCGTGGTCGGTGCTGGAGCTGGCGACCTGCCCGTGCTGGAGGCGCCGGAAGATCCGCCCCTCCCATCCCGACGGCGTCTGCACGGTGAGGCCGTGCGCGGCAAGCTCGCCCATGGTCAGGCCACCGCCGTCGCCACGCCGACCGACGCCACCGCGACCAGCCCGGCCACCGCGAGGACCTGCGCCCGACGCGACCACGCGGCGGCTCGGCGCAGGACCGCGCTGATGCTGGCCGGGTCGTGCACGGCCCGGACCGCGAGCAGCGGCAGCGCCCGCACGACCCCGAAGGTCGCACCCACCACGACGCCGCCGAGGAGGGATCCGCTGACGACGGCGAGGGCGAGCGCCACGTAGACGGTTGCGGTCGTCACGATGGTCGCCACGCCGAGCCCGAGCTGGAACCCGAAGCCGGTGCCGTAGACCCAGCCGCGGTACTTGGCCAGCCAGTCCTCGTTCACCTGCCGGTGCACGGTCGGCAGCGCCAGGCCGCCCACGTGCAGGTCCAGGGCGGCGCCCACCGCGCACACGCCGGCGACCGCCACCGCAAGCGCGGTGCGCGACGGCGCGAGCAGCTCGTGCAGGCCGTACCCAAGCGCGCCCGCGACGGCGCCGATCGCGCCGCCGCCCGTCGCCGAGCCGAGCAGGTACCAGGTCATGGTCCGCCCCCAACGGGTTCGCCGAGCCCGCTCACCGAGCGGGTTGATGCTCGCCAGCATCGACTCCCCTCAGGGCGACCAGGACGAGCGGAGCGCGGCGACGACCGCCACCGCTGCGCCGGCGAGGGTGACCTCGAGGGTGGTCATCGGCGCTCGGCCGGCGGGGCGACGTGGTCGGCCTGGAGCTCGTCCGACGTCGCGGGATAGAGGCTCGCGTCGCCGGGCTCGATCCCGGCCCGGCGGAGGGTCTCGTCCACTCGAGCGACGCGATCGCGCTGGCTCGTCGGCCCCCGGCGGCGGCGGTGGCTGGCATCCATGCCCGCGTCGGCCAGGGCCTGCTCGAGCATGCCGCACAGGTGCTCCCACGCCACCGACGCGCCCTCGCCGATGATGGCGCCGCTCGGACCGTCGATGAACACGAAGTACGGGGCGACCGGTACGTCATAGTCCTCCCACGCCGCGCTCGACATCACGACCGGCACGTCGGGCGGCGCGAACTTCGTGAGCCGCCCGGGACTGTCGCCTTCCGGTCCCTTCGTCACCGCGACGAGCCGCGCGTCGCCGGGGACCCGCAGGCGTTCGGTGTCCGCGAACGCGGACCAGAAGCCGGCGCAGGTAGAGCAGCCACTGGTCAGGAAGGCGAGCAGGGTCGAATGGGGCGCGCCGACGACGCTGATGCTGATCGCGTCGCCGCGCGGCGTCTCGCCGACGACGTCGGCTGCTTCCCGGTCCGGACGCGTCATGCGGGCCGCCTCGGCCCGTGGGGTCACCGCGCGAGGCGTTGACGGCGCGGTGTCGGGGTCGAGGTTGACTCCAAGCTCGTGCAGTGAGCGGATGATCTCGGCGTGGCTCCGCAGCAGCCCGGCGACGAGCACGCCGAGCAGCGCCACCACGGCGCCCAGCAGCACCACGAGTACCCCCACCCGGCGATTTTGGCAGGTGGCGGCCCGTGGCTTGCGGGTTCGACGCTCGCAGAACGGTACGAATCGCCCACTTGGACGGCCTCAGGCGTCCCGGAGCGATTCCTTCCAGGTTCGAAAGCGCGTGTGCGTCCGCCCGTCGGGGCCCACGCCCTCGCCGGTCCCGTCCGGCTGCAGCCGGAACGTGAACCGCTCCCCGACGTCGTCGGCCGCGATGGCCGCGTACCGCGCGTCGGCCCGCGACGCGGGCCCGGCCCGCCAGAGGAGGAACCGGCCGATCCGCCGCTTGTACGCGACGAGGGGGACGCCGAAGTCGGCGCCAAGCCTGCGGAGGTCGTCAGGTGCTTCGACCCAGCGCTCGGCTGGGATCAGGAAGTCGCGTTGCGGTGTCGCCGGCAGGTCGTCGGTGTGCCACTCGCGCTCGCTAGCTGGTCGCTGCTCGGCAGGCACGGGCATGCGTGTCATGCTCGCGCACTCATGACCGCCGTCCTCGAGCTCGCGACGCCGGCGCTCGTCGTCGACGGCGCAGCCCTCGAGCGCAACCTGGCCGCCATGGCCGACGCGCTGCCGGGTGCTCGCTGCCGACCCCACGTCAAGGCGCACAAGACGACCGCGCTGGCGCGGCGCCAGCTCGAGCACGGACACCACGGCTTCACGTGCGCCACGCCCCGCGAGGTGGTGGGCATGGCCCGGGCCGGTCTCGGCGAGGATCTGCTCCTCGCCAACGAGGTGCTCGACGCGAGCCGGCTCGGCGCCCTGGCCAAGCTCGACGCTCGCGTCACGGTCGCGGTCGACTCGTCGGCGACGGTGGCGGCCGCGGTCGGCGCCGGGCTCCGCGAGTGCCT
>CALEYV010000006.1 GCA_937927875.1 uncultured Actinomycetes bacterium
CCCGCCTGCAAGGCGGCGAGCTCGGCGGTTGGCTCCCCCACCCGCCAGCGCGCCTCGGGACGCCGGCGCAGCACCCCGAGCCCGGAGCAGGGCGCGTCGACGAGCGCCCGGTCGACGCTCGCGGCGGCGATCGGCAGGCGACGACCATCGGCGAGCACCGACCGGACGTTCTCGAGCCCGAGGCGTCGCGCCGCGTCTCGGACCCGGTCCAGCCGACCCGCGTGCGCGTCGACCGCGACCACCACACCGGTGTCGACACCCTCGGCCAATCCGGTCGACTTCCCGCCCGGCGCCGCCGCCACGTCGAGCACCACGTCGCCCGCCCGCGCCTGCACGAGCGTCGCCACCGCCTGGCTGGCCTCGTCCTGCGGTGTCGCCCGTCCCTCGCGCACCGCCGGCAGCGCGGCCGGGTCGCCGGCGCCGCGAACCGCGACCGCGTCGGGGACCAGACCGCCCCGGGTCACCTGGGCCCCGCTCGCGCCGAGCTCGGCCGCCAGCGCGTCGGCGTCGGTGCGCCGGGGGTTGGGGCGGAGCGTGACGAGCGGCGGCTCGTTCTCGACCTCGAGGGCGCGGAGGGCATCCTCGGCGCCGAGGTCGGCCGTGAGCCGGGCCACGATCCAGTCCGGGTACGACAGCGACTCCCCGACGCTCGTCGGCTCGGGCCACGGCGGTCCGCTGCCGGCCACGCTCCGCAGCACCGCGTTCACGTAGCCGCGGGCGCGCGGTGGCGCGGCGGCGACGGTCTCCCCCACCGCGGCGTGGGCCGCGACGTCGTGGAGGAGCTGGTAGGCGCCGAGGCGCAGCAGCGCGCGCACGGTCGGCTCCACCGCGTCGAGCGCCTGGCGGCTGTGCGGCGCGACGAGGGCGTCGAGTCGCCGCTGCGCGCGCAGAGTCCCGTAGACGAGGTCGGTCGCGAAGGCGCGGTCGCGGGCCGGGAGATCCGTGCGCCGGAGCGCCTCGGGCAGCACCAGGTTCGAGTAGGCGCCGTCGTCGACGCGCACGAGCACGTCGCGGGCGACCTCCCGCGCCGTCGTCACGCGACCGGCAGCGCGAGCCGGCGGCGGCGGTAGCCGGCCAGCCAGGCGTCCCCGCTCACCGGGCGGCGCCCCTCGACCTGCACCTGGTCGAGGACGAGCCGGCCCGACGCGGTCCGGAGCGCGGCACCGGGCCAGACGACGTCGAAGGGCGGGCCCGGCGAGGCGCCACCCGCTTCCGGGTGCGCCGCGAGCACCTTCACCCGCTTGCCGTCGACGACCATCCAGGCGCCCGGCCGGGGGTTCCCGGCTCGCACGAGCCGGGCGAGCTCGGCCGGGGGACGCGACGGGTCGAGATGGAACTCCTCCACGGTCAGCTTCTCGGCGTACGTCGGCTCGCCGCGCTGGGGCGCGGGCTCGAGGTTCGGGAGGTCGGCGAGCACGTCGAGCAGGACCGGCGTGCCGAGGGCGACCAGCCGGTCGGTGAGCTCACCCGCTGTCTCCTCGGCGCCGATCGGCGTCGCGACCGAGCGGTAGACGGGGCCGGTGTCGAGGCCCGCGTCGATGCGCATGATCGAGACGCCGGTCTCGGGGTCGCCGGCGAGGATGGCCCGCTCGACCGGGGCCGCGCCGCGCCAGCGGGGCAGCAGCGACAGGTGCAGGTTCACGAGGCCGAGCGGCACCGCCAGGAGCACCGGCGCCGGCAGCAGCTGCCCGAACGCGGCCACGACGCCCGCCTCGACGCCGGCCGCGGTCAGGTCGTCGGCGACCTCGCGCGCCCGGGCCGGCGTGCGGACCGGCAGCGTGAGCTCCTCGGCCGCGGCGTGGACCGGGCTCGGCTGCGTCGCCGCGCCCCGGCCCCGGCGCCGCTCGGGCTGGGTGACGACGAGGACGATCTCGTGACCGGCGTCGTGCACGGCGCGCAGGACCGGCACCGCGGCCGCCGGTGTGCCGAAGAAGGCGACGCGCACGCGCCGCCGATCAGAGTCGGTGGTCGCCGCCCGCCAACAGGGCGCCGTCGAAGGTGCGCGTCCGCAGCTCGCGCAGCGCCGCCTTGCGAACATCGGGCTCCACGCGGTCGAGCACCAGCAGGCCGTCGAGGTGGTCGATCTCGTGCTGGATGACCCGGCCCATGAGCTCGTCGCCCTCGAGGACGACCTCGTGGCCGTCGAGGTCGAGCCCGCGCACCGTCACGACCTTCGGCCGGACGAGCTCGAAGACGAAGCCCGGCACCGAGAGGCAGCCCTCCTCGTAGGTCCACTCGTCGCGGGCGTCGACGATCTCGGGGTTGATCAGCACGCCGCTGCCACCGTTGCTGTCGGCCCCGCGCTCCTCGATCTCCGCCACGTCGTAGGTGTAGAGGCGCTTCTGGACGCCGACCTGGGGTGCGGCGAGGCCGACGCCGTGGGCCTCGCGCATCGTCTCCTGCATGGTGCCGACGAGGCGGGCCAGCTCCCCGTCGATCTCGGTGACCTCGCGGGCGCGCTGGCGCAGCACCGGGTCGCCGAACATGCGGATGGGAAACGCCGTCACCGACCCAGGCTACCAGTCGCCTCGTTCGTCACACGCGCTGAGGGTCGACGTCGACGCGCACACGACCGCGTTGTCGCGCCGGTGCGAGGTCGGTGGCCGCCAGCGCGTCGGCGAGCTTGCGGGTCGACGGCGCGCGGAGCAGGGCCTGACCGTCGACGGGGCCGAGGACGTCCAGGCGCTCGCGCAGCGCGGTGGCGGCCGCCGCGACCGCGTCGGCGTCGCCGCCCAGGGCCGCGAGTCCTCCGAAGGGGGGCAGCCCGATGGCCTGGCGCCGCGCCGTCTCGGCGCGCAGCAGCGGCAGCGGGTCGCCGGTCTGCGCGGCGCGCAGCACCTCGTGGTCCGGCACCCGGGTCTGGACGAGCAGCCGGCCGCCCGCCCGCGGGTCGCCGACCAGCCGCGCGCCGCGGACCAGCAGCCACAGGGCCTGCTCGGCGGCGCGGAAGCGGGCCGCCAGCAGCTCCTGGTCGACGTCGAGGTAGGCGACGAGCCGGACCGGCCGACCGGGCGTGACGCGATGGAGGGCGGCCTCGGTGCCGATGACGATGTCGGCGTCGGCGTCGGGCTCGGCGCCCGACTCGGTCGCGCTGACCCGCGCTCGCGGGAGCAGCGCGGCGAGGTCGTCGCGGAGCCTCCGGACCCCGGGGCGGGCCGGCCGGAGGTCGGTGGCCCCGCACACCGCGCAGACCGTCGGCCGGTCGCCGTCGCCGCGCGGGCACCGCAGTCCCCCGTCGGCCTCCACCATCGCCACGCCGCAGTGCTCGCAGCGGGCCGGCTCCCCGCACCGGCGGCAGATCAGCAGGCGCGCCCGGCCGCGGCGGTTCAGCACGCAGACCGCCCGGCCGGCGTCGCGAAGCGCCTCGTGGAGCGCGTCGGCGAGCCGGGCCCCGAGCAGCCCCAGGCCCGGCGGCTCGGTGCGGCGGTCGACCACCTCGAGGATCGGCCACCCGCCCCGCGGATCGCCGACCGGCGCGACCGGTGGTCCGCAGGCGGCGAGCGCCTCGACGGTCGGCGCCGGGCTCACCAGCGTCGCGACCCCGTCCAGCCGGTCGAGCCGCTCCAGCAGGACGTCGCGGGCGTGCCAGGTCGGTGCCGCTTCGGCGACGAGGGCCTCGTCGGCATCGTCGAGGATGATGGCGGCCGCCAGGTCCGGCACCGGCGCGAACGCGGTCGTCCGCCCCCCGATCACGACGCACGCGCCGCGTCGCGCCTCCCGCCACGCCGCGGTCCGCACCGCGGCGGGGTCGTCGCCGTGCAGCTCCACCACCGGGCGCCCGGTCGCGCGCACCGATTCGGCCAGCGCCGTCTGGTCGGCCCGCTGCGGCGTGCAGACGATCGTCGAGCCCTCCGAGGCCAGCAGGGACGTGACGAGCTCGGCCCGGGGGCGGACCGGCGGCCAGACGACGAGGCGACGGGGCCGGGCCGGCAGCTCCACCAGCGCGGCCGGAGCCGGGTGCACGGCGACGTCGGGCTCGGTGGGGACGTCCGAGAGCGCCACGATCTGGGGCGGTGACGCGGCGCGCAGCAGCGACGACTGCGGCCCCGCCCACCGCCATGCGGCCCAGCGGCAGAGATCGACGAGGGCCTCGGTCGGACCCGCCGACACGACGGCGCGCGCGGTGCGGAGCTGCTCGGCGGGCACGGCGGGCTCGGCTGGCCGCTCGAGCAGCCAGCCCCGGACCCGGCGGCCGTGGAGGTCGACCCGCACCACGGTGCCGATCGGCGGGTCGGCGTCCGGCACCGGCCGGTAGTCGAAGGGCCGGTCGACGGCGGGGACGTCCGGGAGGACCCGCCAGACGGCCCCGGTCACGGGGCGGCCGGCGTCAGGCGAGGGACTGGGCGGCGGCGCGCAGCTCGTCCGCTTGGTCCGTGCGCTCCCACGTGAACGTCGGCTCGCTGCGACCGAAGTGGCCGTAGGCGGCGGTGCGCCGGAAGATCGGGCGGCGCAGCGACAGGTTCTCGATGATGGCGGCCGGGCGCAGGTCGAAGTGGTCGTGCACGAGCGCGGGCAGCTTGGCGGGGTCGACCTCGGAGGTGCCGAACGTCTCGACCATCACCGACACCGGGCGGGCGACGCCGATCGCGTAGGCAACCTGGACCTCGCAGCGCCGCGCGATCCCCGCCGCGACGATGTTCTTCGCCGCGTGCCGGACCGCGTACGCGGCCGACCGGTCGACCTTGGTGGGGTCCTTGCCGCTGAAGGCGCCGCCGCCGTGGCGGGCCATGCCGCCGTAGGTGTCGACGATGATCTTCCGCCCGGTCAGGCCGCAGTCGGCGTGCGGGCCGCCGAGCTCGAAGCTGCCGGTGGGGTTCACCAGCACCTCGAAGTCGTCGTCGACGAACTGCGCGGGCAGCAGCGGCTTGATGACGTGCTCGACGAGGTCGGGCTTCAGCTTGTGGTCGATGTCGATGCCGGGCGCGGTCTGGGTCGAGATCAGGACGCACGACAGCCGCTGCGGCCGGCCGTCCTCGTACTCGATGGTGACCTGGGTCTTGCCGTCCGGCCGCACGTACGGCAGCGTGCCGTCGCGGCGCACCGTGGCCAGCCGCTGCGCGAGCCGGTGCGCGAGCCAGATCGGCATCGGCATGAGGTCGTCGGTGTCGTCACAGGCGTAGCCGAACATCATCCCCTGGTCGCCGGCGCCGATCTCGTCCCAGAGGTCGCCGGCGCCCTCCTTGATCTCGGCCGCCTTGTCGACGCCCCTCGCGATGTCGGGCGACTGGTCGTCGATCTGGTGGATGACGGCGCAGGTGTTGCCGTCGAAGCCGTAGGACTCCCGGTCGTAGCCGATGCCGCGCACCGTGTCGCGCACGACCCGCTGGATGTCGACGTGGGTCGTGGTGCTGATCTCCCCGGCCACGAAGACGACGCCGGTCGTCGCCATGCTCTCGCACGCGACCCGGCTGTTGGGGTCCCCCTCGAAGATGGCGTCCAGGACCGCGTCGCTGATCTGGTCGCACATCTTGTCGGGATGACCTTCCGTCACCGACTCGGACGTGAAGGTGAAGCGGTCGCTCACGGGTTCCTCGCTCGTGGTCCTCGCTGCTCGAGCAGGTCCCGCACGCGGTCGAGGACGATGCCCGCGAGCGTGGACTTGGGGAGGAGCGGCAGCTCCTCGGCCGAACCGTCAGAGTCCAGCAGGACGGCCCGGTTGGTGTCGACCTCGAACCCGGCGTCGGGCGCGGACACGTCGTTGGCGACGACGAGGTCGAGCCGCTTGGCGGCCAGCTTCGCCGCCGCGTGCTCGCGGAGCCGCTCGGTCTCGGCCGCGAAGCCGACGAGGACCTGGTGCCGCTTGGCGGCGCCGAGCGCGGCCAGGATGTCGGGCGTCGGCTCGAGGACCAGCTCGGGGACGCCCTCGGTCTTCTTCAGCTTCTCGTCGGCGGGCGCCTTGGGCCGGAAGTCGGCGACCGCAGCCGCCATCACGACCGCGTCGGCGGCGTCGGAGCGGGCGAGCACGGCGTCGGCCATCTCGTCGGCGGTGGTGACCGCCACCACCTCGACGCCGGGGACGGCCGGTCGGTCGGTGGTCGTCACGAGGGTGACGCGTGCGCCGCGGCGGGCCGCGACGTCGGCGACCGCGTGCCCCATCTTCCCGGAGGACCGGTTGCCGAGGAACCGGACCGGGTCGATCGCCTCCCGGGTGCCGCCGGCGGTGACGAGGATGGACACGCCGGCCAGGTCGCCCTGCTCGGCGAGGACGCGCGCCGCGGCGACGACGATCTCGGTCGGATCGGCGAGCCGGCCGGGCCCGGCGTCGCCGCCGGCCAGGTGCCCCTGGTCGGGGCCGACGAGGTTGACGCCCCGGCCGGTGAGCGTGGCGACGTTGGCGCGCACGGCCGGGTGCTCCCACATCTCGGTGTGCATGGCCGGCGCCAGCAGCACCGGCGCGCGCGTGGCGAGGAGGGTGGCGGTGAGGAGGTCGTCGCCGAGGCCGGCCGCGGCCTTGGCGAGGAGGGTGGCGGTGGCGGGCGCGACGAGCACGAGGTCGGCCTGCTGGCCGAGGCGGGTGTGCGGCATCGGCTCGGGGGCGTCGAAGAGGTCGACGCGGGCCGGCTCGGAGGCGAGGGCGGTGAAGGTGAGCGGGCCGACGAAGCGCTGGGCGTCGGCGGTGAGCACGGGGGCGACGTGGGCACCGGCGTCGACGAGCAGGCGGCAGACCTCGACCGCCTTGTAGGCGGCGATGCCGCCGGTGACGCCGAGAACGATGAAGCGTCCCGCCAGGCTGGCGTGGACGTCGGGAGCGGCGGTCATGCTGGCGCGCCGGATCGGCGCCGCGTTACTCCGCGACCGGCTCGGTCGACTCGCCCTCGGCGGCGGGCTCACCCTCCGGCTCCTCGGGGAGCGGGACGGCCTCGATCTTGCCGGCCTCGATCTCCTCGAGGGAGATGGTGAGCGGCTTGCGGGAGACCGACGTCACCTGGGGCGGCACGATCTTGCCGAGGCCCTCGCCGAGCTGGTTGTAGTAGTCGTTGATCTCGCGCGCCCGCTTGGCGGCGAGGGTCACGAGCGTGAACTTGGAGCCGACCCGGTCCAAGAGGTGCTCCATGCGGGGCTCCATGAGCGAGGCCCGTCGTTCGGCCATGCGGACTCCAAGCGATCCAGAGGGGGGACCAGGCGGTCGACCCGCCGGCGGACTCATGATACCCGACGCCTCCGTCGCCTCGGCGAACGGCGGTCGATCACGGTGAGCGAGGGGCCGACCCGAATGGTCGTGCGGATCGGCTTCCTCGGGAATTCGGCCTGATCGGGTGACGCCGCAGCACAATGGCGCGATTCGCACGACGAGGCCGGGGCTGCCGCACCCCAGCGAGGAGTGACCGTGGACTGGAAGCTGGAGCTGGTGATCATCCCGGTGTCCGACGTGGACCGAGCGAAGGCCTTCTACACCGAGCAGGTCGGGTTCCACGCCGACCACGACCACACGGTGAGCGACGAGATCCGGTTCGTGCAGCTGACACCCCCCGGGTCGGCCTGCTCGATCGCGTTCGGGGAAGGGCCTCCTCGAGGGCGAGCCCGGCTCGGTGCGCGGGCTGCAGGTCGTCGTGCCCGACGCCCGCGCCGCCCGTGAGGAGCTGCTCGGACGCGGCGTCGACGTCTCCGACGTCGACGAACAGCCCTGGGGCTCGTTCGTGTACTTCGCCGACCCGGACGGCAACGCCTGGTCGGTGCAGCAGATTCCGGCCCGGGGCTAGGACCTCCCGAACCCGCTCATCGCTCCTGGTGGCGCCGGGCCTCGAGGAGACCGACCACCTCGCCGACGGCGCGGTCGACGTCGTCGTTCACCACCACGGCGTCGAAGCGGTCGGCGAGCTGCTCCTCGGCCTCGGCCTTGCTCAGGCGGGCGTCGGACGTCCCGCCGGCGTCGCGTTCGCGCAGCCGGGCCCGCTGCGTGTCCCGGGACGGGGCCTTCACGAACACGACGTAGGCGTCGGGGAGCCGGTCGCGGATCGCCAGCGCCCCCTGCACGTCGATCTCGACGAGCACGTCGTCGCCGGCCGCCAGGTGCTCCTCGATCGGGACCCGGGGCGTGCCCTTCAGGTCGCCGTAGACCTCGAACCACTCGAGGAAGCCGCCCTCGTCGCGGATCCGCTCGAACTCCTCGGTGGAGATGAAGTGGTAGTCGCGGCCGTCGACCTCGTCGGGGCGCGGGGCCCGGTTCGTGTACGACACCGAGAACCACAGGTTGGGTTCCCGGCGCAGCAGCTCCCGGTAGATGGTGGTCTTGCCGGCGCCGGACGGGCCGGTGATGACGAAGAGGACGCTCAGGGGACGCGGTTGAAATGGTCGAGGAGCTTGCGCTTCTGGTTGTGGCCGAGGCCGCGCAGGCGCCGACTCTCGCTGATGTCGAGCTCCTTCATGAGCCGCCGGGCCTTCACCTTGCCGGTGTGCGGCATCGACTCGAGCATCGCCACCACCTTCAGCTTGCCGAGCACGTCGTCGCGCTCGCTGCGCTGGAACAGCTCGCTGAGCGACAGCCGCTCCGCCTTCAGCTCCTCCTTCACCGCCGCCCGCTGCCGCCGGGCGTGGGCCGCCTTCTCGAGTGCAGCACGACGCTGATCGGGGCTGAGACTGGGCGGGAGCGACATGGGCAACCTCCGCGAGCCGGGACCGCGGCGGCGAGCATAGCTACCGGTCCCGACCGCGACCCGGGGCCGAACCGTCGGCGAGCGCCGCCTCGACCTCGGCCACAACGTCGGCCGCGGCGCGCTCGGGATCCGGCGCCGCGCTGACCGTCCGCCCGATGAGGAGCCATTCTGCGCCCGCTTCCACCGCCTCGCGCGGCGTCGCGGGCCGGGCCTGGTCGTCCTTCGAGCTGCCGGCAAGGCGGATGCCCGGCACCATCGGGGCCAGCCCGAGGTCTCGCGCCGCGCGCGCTTCGGCGGTCGCGCACACGACACCGTCGCAGCCGGCGGCGCGCGCGAGCTCGAGCCGGCCCGGGACCGCGCTGGTGTCCGACTCGCTCGTCAGCACGGTCACCGCGAGCGAGACCGGCGGCGCATGGCCACCGTCGCGCGCCCCCTCGGCGAGGCCGTTGACCCCGGCGCGCAGCATGTCGAGGCCCCCGACCGCGTGCAGGTTCAGCAGGTCGGCGCCCCGCCGGCCGAGCACCCGGGCCGCCCGCTCGACGGTGGTGGGGATGTCGAGCAGCTTGAGGTCGACGAAGACCGCGAACCCGTCCTCGTGGAGCGCGTCGAGCGCGGCGGGCCCGGCGGCCGCGTACAGCTCGTAGCCCACCTTCACCGTCGCGAACCAGGCCGCGAACCGCCGGGCGTGCGCGCGAGCCGCCTCGAGGTCGTCGGTGTCGAGCACCAGCGCCAGGTGCTGTCGAGCGTCGGTCATGCGGTCTCCTCACGGTCGGGGGCGCGCAGCGCCCCGGTCAGGTCGGCGACACGGGCGACACCGTGCCGGGCGCACCAGGTCTCGAGCTCGTCGAGGATGCGCAGCGTGGCCCGCGGGTCGAGGAAGGTGGCGGTCCCGACGCCCACCGCGGCGGCGCCGGCCAGCAGCAGCTCCACCGCGTCGACGCCGGTGTTGACGCCGCCGGTGCCGATGATCGGCACGCCGACGTGAGCCGTCGCGACCTCGTGCACGGCCCGCAGCGCGATCGGCTTCAGCGGCGCGCCGGAGAGGCCGCCGGTACCGGCGCCGAGGACGGGGCGGCCGACCTCGGCGTCGACGAGGAGCGCCCGGGCCGTGTTCACGAGGGTCAGGCCGTCGGCGCCCGCCGCCAGCGCCGCGCCCGCGATCGCCGGCAGGTCGGCGACGTCGGGGGCGAGCTTGGCGAGGACGGGCAGGCCGAGCCCGACCCCCGCCACCGCCTGCACGGCGGCGCCGGTCTCGGCGGCGTCGTGCGCGAACGGCCGGCCGTGCTCGGCCAGGTTCGGGCAGCTCACGTTGACCTCGACCGCGACGAGCTCCCCGGTGACCGGCCGCAGCGCGGCCGCGGCCGCCGCGAAGTCCTCGACGCGGTGCCCCCAGAGCGACGCGATGACGCGTGCGCCGTGCGAGCGCAGCGCGGGAAGCTCGTGCTCGACCCAGTGCTCGATCCCCGGGCCCTGCAGCCCGACCGAGTTCACGAGCCCGGCGCCGATCGGCTGCAGCCGGGGCGGCGGGTTGCCCGGCCAGGCGAAGGGCGCCTGTGACTTGGCGGTCACCGCGCCGAGCCGGGTGGGGTCGCAGCGGCGGGCGACCTCGTCGCCGTGCCCGAACGTCCCCGAGGCGGCGACGATCGGGTTCGGGAGCTCGAGCGTCCCGACGCGGACGCTCAGGTCGACGGGCATCAGACGTCGAGGCGCAGCTGCGCCTCCCGGTGGTACTCCTGCAGGCTGCGCACCCGCGGGTCGTGCGCGGCGCGCTCGGTCATCCCGGCCGCGGCGGCGATGGCGGCCGCGACGGTCGTGATGTACGACACCCGGTGTCGGGTCGCGGCGCGCCGGATGTCGTCACCGTCGACCCTGGGCCCCCGGCCGTGCGGGGTGTTCACGACCAGGTCGACCTTGCCGGAGGCGATGAGCTCGAGGGCGTCGACGCCGGTGCTCTCCCCCACCTTCGCGACGACCGTCTCGACCCGCAGCCCGTCGGCCTCGAGCGCGGCCGCGGTGCCGGCGGTCGCGGCGAGGCGGAAGCCGAGCTCGGCGAAGTGGCGGGCGGCCGGGAGCCCGGCCGCCTTGTCGCGGTCGGCGAGCGACAAGAAGACGGTGCCGCTGGCGGGAAGGCGGTTCCCGGCCGCGGCCTGGCTCTTGGCGAACGCGAGCCCGAACGACCGGTCGATGCCCATCACCTCGCCGGTCGAGCGCATCTCGGGACCGAGGACGGTGTCGACCTCGGGGAAGCGGTCGAACGGCAGCACCGCCTCCTTCACCGCCACGTGCCCGAGGCCGCTGACCGCGGCCAGGAGGCCCTCGTCGCGCAGCTCGGCGATCGTCGTGCCGACCATGACCCGCGCCGCCGCCTTCGCCAGCGACACGCCGGTGGCCTTGCTGACGAACGGCACCGTGCGGCTGGCGCGCGGGTTCGCCTCGAGCACGAAGACGGCGCCGTCCTTCACCGCATACTGGACGTTGAGGAGCCCCCGCACGTCGAGGGCCTCGGCGAGCGCGCGCGTGTGGTCCTCGATGACGCCGAGCACCGGCCCGGGCAGGGTCGGGGGCGGGATCGCGCACGCCGAGTCGCCGGAGTGCACGCCGGCCTGCTCGATGTGCTCGAGGATCCCCCCGATCGCCACCTCGCCCGCCGCGTCCCGGAGCGCGTCGACGTCGACCTCGACCGCGTCCTCGAGGAAGCGGTCGATGAGCGCGGGCCGGGCCGCCGAGAGACCGCCTTCCCGGCCGAGGCTGCCCGACGTCGCCAGCTCGGCCATGGCCGCCTCGAGCTCGCCGTCGTCGTAGACGATCCGCATGGCGCGCCCGCCGAGCACGTACGAGGGCCGCACCAGCACCGGGTAGCCGAGGTCGCGCGCCACCGCGCGGGCCGCGTCGCCGTCGGCGGCGGTGCCGCCCGGCGGCTGGGGGATGCCGAGCTCGGTGCACAGCGCGCTGAACCGCTCTCGGTCCTCGGCCAGGTCGATCGAGGTGGGGCTGGTGCCGAGGACGGGGATGCCGGCCGCCTCGAGGTCGGGCGCCAGCTTCAGCGGGGTCTGGCCGCCCAGGCTCACGATGACGCCGGCCAGCGGGCCGACGCGGGCGAGCCCGGCGCAGATGTCGCGGACGTCCTCGGCGAACAGCGGCTCGAAGAACAGCCGGTCGCTGGTGTCGTAGTCTGTCGACACCGTCTCGGGGTTGCAGTTCACCATGACGGTCTCGTAGCCCGCGTCGGACAGCGCGAAGGCGGCGTGGACGCAGCAGTAGTCGAACTCGACGCCCTGGCCGATGCGGTTGGGCCCGCTGCCGAGGATGACGACCGCCGGCCGCGTGAGCGCGGTGAGCTCGTCCTCGTCCTCGTAGGTGCCGTAGTGGTAGGGCGTGTTGGCGGCGAACTCGGACGCGCAGGTGTCCACCGTCTTGTACGTGACGTCCACGCCGGCGTCGAGGCGAGCCCGGCGGACGGTCTCGAGGTCGCTGCCCCAGAGGTACGCGAGCTGGCCGTCGGCGAAGCCGAGCCGCTTCAGGGCCCGCCAGTCGCGAGCGCGCAGCGTTCCGGGCGGGCGGGCGCTCACCTCGGCGCGGGTGTCGCTGATGCGCCCGATCTGGTCGAGGAACCAGGGGTCGATGCCGGTGACCTCGTGCAGCCGCTCGGTGGGGACGCCCCGTCGCCGGGCCGCCTCGAGGAGGAACAGCCGGTCCGGGGTCGGCGTGGCGGCCCGGCGGACCAGCTCGTCGGTCTCGACGCCGTCGAGCGCCCGCTCGGCGGGGTCGGCGTTCAGGCCCCCGCGCCCGGTCTCGAGCCCCCGGATCGCCTTCTGCAGCGACTCCGGGAAGGTGCGCCCGATCGCCATCACCTCCCCCACCGACTGCATCTGGGTGTTGAGCACCGGCGCCGCGCCGGGGAGCTTCTCGAACGCCCACCGGGGGACCTTCGTCACCACGTAGTCGATGGTGGGCTCGAACGAGGCGGGGGTCTCGCCGGTGATGTCGTTGCGGAGCTCGTCGAGGCGGTACCCGACCGCGAGGCAGGCCGCGATCTTGGCGATCGGGAACCCGGTCGCCTTGCTGGCCAGCGCGCTCGAGCGCGAGACGCGCGGGTTCATCTCGATCACGACCATCTCGCCGGTCGCGGGGTCGACTGCGAACTGGATGTTCGACCCGCCGGTGTCGACCCCGATGCGCCGGATGCAGGCGAAGGCGGCGTCGCGCATGCGCTGGTACTCGACGTCGGTGAGCGTCTGGGCCGGCGCGACCGTGATCGAGTCGCCGGTGTGCACGCCCATCGGGTCGAGGTTCTCGATCGAGCAGACGACGACCGCGTTGTCGGCGTGGTCGCGCATGACCTCGAGCTCGTACTCCTTCCAGCCCCGCACCGAGCGCTCGATGAGGATCTCCCCGACCGGGCTGGCGGCCAGGGCCCGATCGGCCACCTCGACCAGCGCGTCCTCGTCGGCCGCGAAGCCGGTGCCGCCTCCACCGAGGATGAACGACGGCCGCACGATCAGCGGGTAGCCGACGTCGCGCGCCACGACGACCGCCTCGTCGACGGCGATCTTCAGCGCCTTGTCGAGGGGGACGTCCGGCGGCCTCGACATCTGCACGACGGCCGAGCGTGGGACGCCGAGGCCGATCTCCTGCATGGCGGCCTTGAAGCGAGAGCGGTCCTCGGCGGTGTGGATGGCGTCGACGTTGGCGCCGATGAGCTGCACCCCGAAGTCGTCGAGGACACCGGCGTCGGCGAGGCCGACCGCCAGGTTCAGCGCCGTCTGGCCGCCGAGCGTCGGCAGCAGCGCGTCGGGCCTCTCCTGCTCGATGACGCGGGTCACCGTCTCGAGGTCGAGCGGCTCGACGTAGGTGGCGTCGGCGAACTCGGGGTCGGTCATGATCGTGGCCGGGTTCGAGTTCACGAGCACGACCCGGTAGCCCTCGGCGCGCAGCACCCGGCAGGCCTGGGTGCCGGAGTAGTCGAACTCGCACGCCTGGCCGATCACGATCGGCCCGCTGCCGACCAGCAAGATCGTGTGCAGATCCTCGCGGCGGGGCATCGGCTATCGCGCGCCGGCCATGACCGCCGTGAACTCGTCGAAGAGGTATGTGGCGTCGTGCGGCCCCGGCCCCGCCTCGGGGTGGTACTGCACCGAGAACGCCCGCCCGTCGAGGGCGGTGAGGCCCTCGCAGACGCCGTCGTTCAAGTTCACGTGGGTGCGGCGCACGCCGGTGAGCCCGTCGACGGTCACCGCGTAGTTGTGGTTCTGGCTCGTGATCTCCACCCGACCGGTGGCCTCGTGCCGCACCGGGTGGTTGGCGCCGTGGTGCCCGAAGTGCAGCTTGGCCTTCTCGGCGCCGAGGGCGAGGCCGAGGATCTGGTGGCCGAGGCAGATGCCGAACACCGGCACCTCGTCGAGCAGCCCGCGCGCGGCGTCGAGCGCGCCCGCCACCGGCTCTGGGTCGCCGGGACCGTTGGACAGGAAGACGCCGTCGGGGCGCCGGGCCAGGACGTCGCCCGCTGGCGTGGCGGCCGGGACCACCTCGACCCGGCAGCCGGCGCCGACCAGGTGGCGCAGCAGCGTGGTCTTGATGCCGAAGTCGTACGCCACGACGCGGAACGGCGCGTCGTCGTCCCCGACCGTGTACGGGGCGTCGATGGTCACCTCGGCGACGAGGTCGACGCCCTCGGTGCCCGGCGCGGCGGCGGCCGCGGCGCGCGCCTGGGCCTCGTCGGCGCCGAAGGCGCCCGGCAGCGCGCCCGCCTCCCGCAGGTGGCGGGTCAGGCGCCGGGTGTCGATGCCGGCCAGGCCGGGGACGCCGAGCCGCTCGAGGTAGGCGCCGAGGCCGGCGGTGGCGCGCCAGCTGCTCGGCCGGTCGGTGAGCTCCCGCACGATGACGCCCCGGCAGAACGACCGGCGGCTCTCGGCGTCCTGGTCGTTCACGCCGTAGTTCCCGATGTGGGGGTAGGTGAAGGTGATGATCTGCCCCGCGTACGATGGGTCGGTGATGATCTCCTGGTAGCCGCTGAGCGCGGTGTTGAAGACGACCTCGCCCACCGCGGCGCCGCCGCCCGGCACCGCGCCGACGAGCTCGCCCTCGAACGTGGTCCCGTCGGCGAGGACGAGGCACCCCTCGATCATCGCTGGGCCTCGCCGTCGACGACGACCGGCTCGCCCGCCAGCACGGTGTGGCGGGCCCGCCCGGTGAGCGTCCGGCCGCCGTAGGGCGTGTTCCGCGCCCGGCTGGCCAGCCGGGCCGGGTCGACGGTCCACGTCGCGGCGGGGTCGATGACGCAGAGGTGCGCGGGCCGGCCGGGCGCGATGGGTCCGCCGTGGTCGGCGAGCCCGGCGATGGCGGCCGGGCGCGAGGAGAGCAGCGCGATCGCGTCGGCGAGGGGCAGCCGGCCCGGCTCGACCAGCTCGGTGAGCGTGAGGCCGAGCGCGGTCTCGAGGCCGAGCATCCCCGGCGGCGCCTCCTCGAAGGGCTTCTCCTTCGTCTCCGCCGCGTGCGGAGCGTGGTCGGTGGCGATGGCGTCGATCGTCCCGTCGGCCAGGCCGCGTCGGATCGCGTCGACGTCGGTAGCGGAGCGCAGCGGCGGGTGCACCTTGAACAGCGGGTCGAAGGTGGCGCAGTCGGCGTCGGTGAGCGTGAAGTGGTGCGGTGCGGCCTCCGCGGTGACGGGCAGGCCTCGCCGCTTGGCGTCGGCGATCGTCGCCACCGCGGCGGCCGTGGAGACGTGCAGGAAGTGCACCGGGGTGCCGGTGAGCTCGGCGAGGAGGCAGTCCCGGGCGACGATGCTCGACTCCGCGACCGCGGGCCGGCCGGGGATCCCGAGCCGGCTCGACCACTCCCCCTCGTGCATGTGCCCGCCCGCGCACAGCTGGGGGTCCTCGGCGTGCTGGGCGACCACCGCCCCCGGCAGCGACCCCGCGTACTCGAGGGCGCGGCGCATCACCGCCGCCGACTCGACGCAGGCGCCGTCGTCGGTGAAGAGGCGCACCCCGAGCTCGTGGAGCTCGCCCATCGGCGCCAGCTCGACCCCGGCCCGGGCTTTCGTGATGCAGCCGGCGACGTGCACGTCGCAGACCGACTTCGCGCCCGCGGCGAGCACCGCCGCGACCACGGCCGGGTCGTCGAGGGCGGGATCGGTGTTCGGCATCGCGACGACGGCCGTGAAGCCGCCGAGGGAGGCGGCCCGGGCGCCGGTCTCGATCGTCTCGGCCTCCTCGTGGCCGGGCTCGCGCAGGTGGGTGTGCAGGTCGACGAGGCCGGGCGTCACGACGCAGCCGGCGGCGTCGAGCGTGCGCGTCCCGGACAGCCCGGCGCCGACCGCGGTGACGACGCCGTCCTCGACGAGCACGTCCGCGGTCCGCTCCCCGGTCCCGTCGAGGACCCGGCCGCCGCGCACGACGAGGGAGTCAGGCAACCGTCGCTCCCGAGCCGAGGAGCTGGTAGAGGACGGCCATGCGCACCGCGACGCCGTTGGCGACCTGCTCGGTGATCACCGACGCCGGCCCTTCGGCGACCTCGGCCGCGATCTCCACGCCCCGGTTCATCGGCCCCGGGTGCATGATCAGCGTGTCCGGCTTCAGGCGCGCCGCCCGCTCCCGGGTGAGCCCGTAGCGCATCGTGTACTCGCGCAGCGACGGCAGGAGGGCGGCGTCCTGGCGCTCGTGCTGGATGCGCAGCAGGTACACGACGTCGAGCGTCGGGAGCAGGTCGTCGAGGTCGCCGCCGATGGTGGCCGGCCAGCCCGCCTCCGCTTCCGGGAGCATCGTCGGCGGCGCGACGAGCGTCACGTCGGCGCCGAGCGCCGCGAACGCCTTCGTGGTGCTGCGGGCGACCCGGGAGTGCCGGATGTCGCCGATGATCGCGATCCGGGCCCCGTCGAGCCCGGTGCCGCGGTGCCGGCGCAGCGTGAGCGCGTCGAGGAGGGCCTGGGTCGGGTGCTCGTGGCGGCCGTCGCCGGCGTTCACGACCGCGGCGTCGACCCAGGTCGTCACCCGGTGCGGCACGCCGGCCGACCGGTGCCGCACCACGATGGCGTCGACGCCCATGGCCTCGATGGTCTGCACGGTGTCGCGCAGGCTCTCGCCCTTGGCGACCGACGACCCGCTGACGCTGAAGGCCATGGTGTCGGCGGAGAGGCGCTTGGCCGCGGTCTCGAACGAGAGCCGGGTCCGGGTCGAGTCCTCGTAGAACAGGGACACGACCGTCTTGCCGCGCAGCGCGGGCACCTTCGGGATGTCGCGGCGGGTCACCTCGAGGAACGACTCGCCGAGGTCGAGGAGCTCCTCGAGCCCGTCGCGTCCGAGGTCGTCGACCGACAGCAGGTGCCGCATCACCGCTCCCCCGTTCCCCCGCCGTCGGCGGGTCCCCACACCTCGATGGTGTCCTCCTCGCCGTCGACCTCGGCCAGGCGGACCCGGATGTCCTCGGCCCGCTTGGTGGGCAGGTTCTTCCCGACGAAGTCGGCGCGGATCGGCAGCTCCCGGTGGCCCCGGTCGACGAGCACCGCCACCTGCACCGCTCGCGGCCGGCCGAGCTCGGTGAGGGCGTCGAGGGCGGCGCGCACGGTCCGGCCGGTGAAGAGGACGTCGTCGACCAGCACCACGGTGCGGCCGGTCACGTCGACCGGCACCTCGGTCGGCCCGAGCGGCTGCACCGGTCGCAGCCCGATGTCGTCGCGGTAGAAGGCCACGTCGAGGGCGCCGACCGGGACCGTGACCCCCTCGAAGCCCTCGATGATGGCGGCCAGCCGCTCCGCCACCGCGGCGCCGCGCGTGTAGAGGCCCACCAGGACCAGCCCGTCGGCGCCGTGGTTGCGCTCGACGATCTCGTGCGCGATGCGGGTGTGGGCCCGGCGCAGGTCGTCGGCGGTGAACACCTGGGCCCGGAACACGAAACGGCCACCCTCTCGGGTGGCCGGGCCAGGCTCGGGTTGGGTCGCGTCGGGCGCGCTCATCGGAACCTCCGTAGGGGCCTCACGGGACCCCCTTCACGGGTTGAGTCCTGTATAGCAGCGTGGCGACGCCGAGCCGACGATCCTCGTCCGGCGGCCGGAGCGGGATCGTCGCTACTGGTTGGGCTTGGTCCCCGAGGCGGCCGCCTTCGCCATCGCCTCGAGGCGGTCGAGCGCGGCCATGCGCTCCTGGCCGACCTCGTCGAAGCGGGCCGCGATCTCCTCCGGGGTCCAGCGGCCGTCCTTGCGCATGGCGCGCACCTCGGCCGGCTGGTTCCACACCGCGATCGTCCCGCCGTTGGCGGTGTACACCTGCCCGGTGACGCTCCTCGCCGCGTCGCCGAGGAGGAACACGACCATCGGCGCCACGTCCTCGGGCTCGCCCATCTCGAGGCCGAACGGCACGTTGCCCGACATGCGGCTCTTGGCGACCGGCGCGATCACGTTGGCGGTCACCCCGTACTTGTGCAGCCCGAGGGCGGCGCTGCGCGTCAGCGACACGATGCGGCCCTTGGCCGCGCTGTAGTTCGCCTGGGCGACGCTGCCCGCGAAGGCACCCGACGTGAACCCGATGAGGGTGCCCGACTGCTGGGCCCGCATGAGCGGCGCCGCGGCCCGGAACACGGTGAACGTGCCCTTGAGGTGGGTCTCGATGACCGGGTCCCACTCCTCCTCGGTCATGTTGAACAGCATCCGCTCCCGCAGGATCCCGGCCACGCACACCACGCCGTCGATGCGCCCGTAGGTGTCGACCGCGGTCTGCACGATCCGCTGCCCGCCCGCCATCGTCGTCACCGAGTCGGCGACCGCGGTGGCCTGCCCGCCGCCGGCGGTGATCTCCTCCACGACCGCGTTGGCGACGTCGCTGTTGGGGTCCTGGCCGTCGATGCCGACGCCGTAGTCGTTCACGACCACGTTGGCGCCCGCGGCCGCGCACGCCATCGCCACCGCCCGGCCGATTCCGCGCCCGGCGCCCGTCACCGCGACCGTCTTGTCGTCCAGATACCCCACCGGTTCCTCCTCGTCGGCCCCTCGTCGGCCCCTCGTCGGCCGGCGAACCTACTTGGGCAGGTCGCCGAGGAGCGTCTCCACCAGCTCGCCCTCGAGGTAGGTGAGCCAGGTGTACGCGGCGACGACCGCCGCGTTCGGGTCGTCGGCGCCGACCTCGGTCACGTCGGTGTCGTCGGTGACGCCGAGCCGGGTGCCGAGGGCGAGGCGGGCGTCGTTCAGCACCGACAGCCAAGCCTGCACGTCGTCGGGCTCGACGCGGACCACCACCCGGTCCCGCCGCGCCGGCTGGGCGCCCTCCACCGTCTTGGCCAGCCGCTCGAGCGCCTCGAGCCGGCCCGCCAGCAGGTCGGGGTGGACGAGCTCCTGCCACTCGTGCTCGGCCTGCTCCTCGGTCGGGTCCAGGTACGCGCGCGGGAACAGCCGCTCCCGCGCCGGGTCGGCGTGGTCGCCCTCGTAGAGGACGCGCAGCTGCTCGGGGAGGTCGCGGATCAGCTCCAGCTCCGGCTGCTCGAGCGTCACGTCGAGGCTGCCGTCGCGGCGGCGGACGAACCGGCGCATCATCACGACGAGTGCTCCATCGTGGCCCACAGCCCGTGGGCGTGGAGGCGGGCGACGTCGGCCTCGGCCTTCTCCCGGTTGCCGTCGGACACGATCGCCTTCCCCTCGTGGTGGACCTGGAGCATGAGCCGGGTCGCCTTCTGGCGCGAGTAGCCGAACAGCTTCTGGAACACGTACACCACGTACGACATCAGGTTGACGG
>CALEYV010000007.1 GCA_937927875.1 uncultured Actinomycetes bacterium
GGGTAGCGGAGCGCCACGCCCGCCTCCGGCGTGTGGGCGTGGAAGGTGAGGCTCTCCTCGAGGTAGAGCCGCACCTGGTCGGTGTCCGCGCTCTCGAACCCGATCGACACGTCCTCGCCGCACGACAGCTCGAAGTCGTCGCCGCGCAGGCTGAGCACCACCGCGCCGTCGACCGCCGGTGCGTAGACGACCGGGCCGCCGAGGATGAGGCGGAGCCGCTCCAGCACCGGGTAGCCGCCGTCCTCGGTGGTCTCGAGGATGCCGGCGTAGCAGCGAGGCCCGAGCGCGGCGCCGTACGGGCCCTCGACGCCGGCGTCGCGCAGCTTCGCCACCGCGGTCGCGACCCAGCGCGGGTACTCGCCGAACTTGTCGCCGAGCTCGACCGCCTCGTGGGGGGACGCGTCGGCGACGCCGACGAGCCCGGCCTCGGAGTAGCCGTGGAACACCGTCTTGTCCTCGGCCTGCGCGATGCTGCGCGCGGCGTCGACGACCGGCGTCAGGTCGGGCGACTTGTGGCCGCGGTCGATTGCGTCCAGCTCCTGGCGGAGCAGCGCGAACCGGGCCCGGAGCTCGATGTAGGGCTGGATCTGGCGGCGGGCGCCTTCGACGCCCTCGACCGGGCCCCGCGCCAGCTTGTCGAGGGTCCCGAGCGGGACCGCCGCCGCGTCCCAGCCGTGGGGCC
This sequence comes from uncultured Actinomycetes bacterium, assembly GCA_937927875.1. Classification (GTDB taxonomy): domain Bacteria; phylum Actinomycetota; class Acidimicrobiia; order IMCC26256; family PALSA-555; genus PALSA-555. The sequence continues at coordinate 683 of CALEYV010000007.1, forward strand.
CGGTGAAGTCGACGAGCCGGCGGGCGGCGAGGAAGTTCTCCAGCGCCCGCTTCGCCTCGCTCTCGATCTCGCTCCACGCCGCGTCCGAGACCGGCGCCAGCTCGCGGAAGAGATGGTTCATGAGCCCGCCTCCCGGAGGCTGCCGACGCCGAGCGAGCCGCCGCCGCCGTCGCCGCCCGCCTCAGCCTCGTGCTCCTCGGCCACGACCGACTCCTCGGTGAACAGGTAGGTGCGGAGGTGGCCGTCGAGCACCGGGTCGCGGCGGCGGAGCCACTCGAGGGTCATGGCGGCGTGCTCCTTCTCCTCGTCGCGGTTGTGGGCGAGCACCTCGGCCAGGTCCGGGCTGCCGGTGGCGTTGACACGCTGGTCGTACCAGTCGACCGCCGCCAGCTCCTCCATGATGGAGGTGATGGCGCGGTGACGGTCGATGGTCTCGGCGCTGAGCAGGTCGGCCGATTCGTGCAGTCCCTCGCTGGCCATGTCGTCTCCTCTGACGTCGGCCGCATGCTACGTCGGCTCCTCCAGGAGATCCCCATGGAGCCGCCCGGTCCACGGCGCGAACCGTCCCACCCGCGATGCGTATTCCCGATACGACGCGCCGTGCACGGCGACGAGGTACGGCTCCTCGACCCGTCGCACCTGCAGCTCGATGCCCGTCACCAGGATCGCGGCGCCGGCGACGGCGACCCAGTTCGGCACCGCCAGCGCGGCGCCGACCGCCACCACCGCCATGCTCGTGAAGATCGGGTTGCGCGCCAGCGTGTAGGGGCCGTCGACGACCAGCTCGGTGCGCTCGCCCGCGTCGACCCCGATGCGCCACGAGTCGCGCAGGCCGCGCTGGGAGCAGACCACCCCCGCGACGCCGGCCGCCATCACCACCAGGCCGACCACCCGCGCAGCGTCCTCATGCCACCCGCCGATCGGCTCGACCGTCGCCCGGAGGTCGAGGACCGGCGCCAGGAACGACGCCGCGGCGCCGATCGTCATGAGCGTGCTCGCCGCCCGCGGGGTCACGCCGCCCCGGCCGAGCCGGAGGCCCCAGTCGCCGGTGCGACGGTGCTGCTGGACTGCCCGCCACCCGACCGCGAGCCCGAGGTAGCAGCCACCGAGGGCGATGGCGGCGATGCTCGTGGCCACCGCCGTCGGTCCCGTCAGCGGCGCTCGAACGTCACACCGGCCGCCTCACGGTCCCAGGTGGTGGGCGTCACCGCCTCGTCGCGCAGCTGGTACTTCAGCACCCGGCCGACCGGGTTGCGCGGCAGGTCGGCGCGGAACTCGACGTAGCGAGGGATCGCGAAGTACGGCACCCGCTCGGCGGCCCAGCGACAGAGGTCCTCCTCGGTCAGCGCGACGCCGTCGACGAGGACGGCCGTCACCTTCACCTCGTCCTCGCCCACCTCGCTCGGCACCGAGTGGACCGCGACGTCCTGGATGGCGTCGTGGCCGTGGAAGGTCCGCTCGAGCTCGAAGCTCGAGATGTTCTCGCCCCGCCGGCGCAGGTAGTCCTTCTTGCGGTCGACGAAGTAGAGGAAGCCGTCCTCGTCGAGGCGCCCGAGGTCGCCGGTGTGGAACCACAGGTTGCGCAGCACGGCGAGGGTCTCCTCGGGCCGGCGCCAGTAGCCGGCGAACATGACGTTGGGGCGCCGGGGCCGACACGCGATCTCGCCGATTGAGCCGACTGGCACCTCGGCCTCGTCGTCACCGACGAGCGCGACGTCGAACTCCTCCCGGTTGGGCTTCCCGGCCGCGCCGACCTTGTTCTCCTCGCCGGCCGGCAGCATCGAGATGAGCGACGCCTCGGTGAGGCCGTACCCCCCGCTGAAGGTGGCGCACCCGAACCGCTCCCGCCAGATCTTGTCGATGTCGGGTGGCATCGGCGCGGCCGCGCACAGGCGCAGCCGGTGCCCGACCTGGTCGGGATGGTCGGCGGCGTCGGCGATCAGGATCGCGAGCGAGCCCAGCAGCGAGACCATCGTGGCGCCGGTCCGCCGCACCTCGGGCCAGAACCGGGACACCGAGAACCGGCGGGCGATGCTGGCGCTGCCGCCGGTGAGGAGCGTCCCGACGACGCACACCGAGATCGCGTTGAAGTGGAAGAGCGGCAGCGGCGTGAGCACGACGTCGTCGGGCCGGCGCTGCCACGCCCGCCCGATCTGGTCGGCCAGGCTGACGATGTAGTGCTGCGGGAGCATGCAGCCCTTCGACGGCCCGGTGGTGCCGGCGGTGTAGATGAAGCAGGCCAGATCGGCGGGCCCGACGTCGGCTGGCGGCGGGGAGCTCGCCGGCGCGGCGTCGAGCAGCGCGGCCCAGTCGAAGGTCGGGACGCCCCCCACCGGGCGGTCGGGCTTGCCGGCCACGACGACCGCCTCGAGCTCCGGCAGCGGTGACGTCGCCACCTCCGCGACCCGGCTCGCGAAGTCGCCCTGCACCACCATGACGCGGGCGCCCGAGTCGAGCAGCTGGTGGCGGAGAAATTCGCCCTTGTAGGCGGTGTTGATCGGCACCTGGATGGCACCGAGCTTCAAGGCGCCGAAGAAGGACAGCATCTGCTCGGGGCCGTTCTCGAGCAGCGTCGCGACGCGATCGCCGGGACGGATCCCGAGCTCGGCGAGCGCGTGCGCGACCCGGTTGCTGGCCGCGTCGGCCTCGCGCGCGGTGAGCGTCGTCCCCTCGAAGTCGAGGTAGGGCCCGTCGGGGTCACGCTCGAGGCGCCCCGCCAGGGCGTCGAGCACGGTGGTGGACGGGTCGGTCATGGCTGCGGACGATACGTCACGCCGGTTCGCCGCTCCCCGCCTGCTCGTGGTGCGACACCGTGAACGCGACGGTCTGGCCGTGCGACAGCTCGAGGTTGTGACCGTCCGGATCGGCGATGATCGCCCAGTACCCGACCGGCGGACCGTCGTCGAGCGGCCCGAACACCTCGTGGCCCTCGGCCCGGGCCGCCCGGCAGCGTTCGTCGACGATCTGACGACTCGCGCACCCGACGCCGAGGTGCGCGAAGCCGCCGAGCTGGTGCGACACCGCGGTCTCGATGAGGACGATCACGAACGGCCGGGTGAGATCGCTGAGCCAGACGACCTCGGCGCCGGACGCCGGATCGGCCCGCCGGTGGACGACGGTCATGTCGGCGAAGCGCTCGTAGAACGCGATGCTGCGACCGGCATCGAGGATCGGGAGCGCGACATGGGTAAGCCCGTGATCCTGGCGCGCCGCGGCCACGATGATGGAGCGTACCGACCGCCGTCGAGAGGAGACGCCGTGCCGAGCGACACCGTCCACCGCTACCAAGTGACCGCGGCGTGGCGGGGCTCCACCGGTGTCGGGTACGACGCCTACGACCGAGGCCACGAGGTCCGCGCCGCGCCCTCCGACGTCGCGCTCGACCTGTCGGGTGACGCGGCCTTCGGCGGCGACCCGAGCCGGCTGAACCCCGAGGTCCTGCTCGTCGCGGCGGCATCCTCCTGCCAGCTGCTCTCGTTCCTCGCCGTGGCGGCCCGGGCCCGGGTCGACGTCGTCGACTACCAGGACGACGCCGGGGGCGAGATGCCGGAGGCAGATCGGCCGGTGCGGATGACCCGGATCGTCCTTCGACCCCGAATCACAGTTCGGGGCGCTGTCGAAGAGTCGCGGTTGGCGCACCTGGTCGAGGTGGCGCACCGCGAGTGCTACATCGCGAACAGCCTGCGGACACAAGTCGTGGTCGAGGCGGAGTTCGCGACCGGCTAGCTCAAGGCAGCACGCCGGCGTGCGCGGCCGGGCCGACGGACAGCCGGCGCCGCGCCGAGCTGAGGCGGAGGGCGGCGAGCAGCGCGTCGCGCAGCTCCCCCGGTGCCACCACCTCGTCGTAGCTCATGGTGTCGGCCGACGAGTACGCGCCGCCGAGCTCGGCGTGCTCGAGCACCGCCTTGGTGTCGCCGTCGATCCCGGCCGCCTCCGCGCCGCCGGCGGCCGGCATAGCGCCCAGCCGGGCGCCGGGGAGCGCCAGGGTGACGGTCTGGTCGTCGAACGGGTTCATCGCCATCAGGGAGCTGCCGAACCCGTACGCCTTGCGCAGCGTCGCGTGCAGCTTCGGTGATCGCAGGCGGGCCTGGGCCGCGAACATGCGGGCCGCGTGGCGCAGGACGCCGGCCCGCTCGGCGGCGGTGCCGGCCAGCACCCCGGGGTTGTCGGCCAGGAAGACCACCGGAAGGTGGAAGGCGTCGGCGACCCCGAGGAAATGGGCGGCCTTGTCTGCGGCGTCGGCGTCGATGGCGCCCGCCTTCACGGCCGGCTGGTTGGCGACGACCGCCACCGCGACGCCGCCGAGGCGGGCCAGCGCCGTCACAACGGACCGCCCCCAGGCTGGCTGGATCTCGAGCACCGATCCCCGGTCGCAGACGACCTCGATGACGCGGTTGATGTCGTAGCCGCGACGCGGATCGGCCGGGATGAGCTCCGTCAGCTCGTCGACGCGGCGCGGCGCAGCGTCGTCGCTCGGGCGCTCGGGTGGGTGCTTCCAGGCATTCGACGGCAGGTAGCCGAGGTAGCGGCGCACGAACGCCAGCGCGGCGCGGTCGTCGGGCGCCGCGTTGTGGGCGACGCCACTGAGCGCGGTGTGGATGGGCGTTCCACCGAGCTCCTCCTTGGTCACCGTCTCCCCCACCGAGGCCTCGACGAGCGGCGGCCCGGCCGAGAAGAGCGCTGCGCCCTCGACCATGACCACGAGGTCCATGAGCGGCGCCGTGAGCGCGCCGTGGCCGGCCGACGACCCGAGCACGGCCGCGACGGTGGGAACGAGTCCACTCAGCCGGGCGAGCGTCTGCAGGTCGTTCGGCGCGCGACCTCGGCGCTCGAACGCGTTCTGGGCCCGCTCGCCCGCGCCCTCGAGGCACATGACGAGCGGGACGCGCTCCTGGCGCGCCAACTCGGCCAGCCGCTGACGCTTCGACGCCGTCCCGTGGCCGATCGAGCCCCCCATGACCGTGAAGTCCTCGGCACCGGCGAGCACCGGACGGCCCTCGATGAGCCCGTGTCCCGCGACCAGCCCGTCGGCCGGGACCGGCGGGATCACGCCCCGGTGCACCGAGCCGACCAGGGTCCCGAGCTCCACGAACGTGTCGGGATCGAACAGCGCCGCCAGCCGGCCGCGCGCGTCGAGCCGGCCGCCCTCGCGGTGCGCGGCGAGCCGTTCTTCGCCGCCCATGGCGCGCCCCGCGGCCCGCCGGGCCTCGAGGTCCTCGAGCAGCGGCTGCCAGTCCGTCATCGCGCCAGCGCCTCGGCGTGCGCGGTCGGGCTGCCGAAGGTGGCGTTCAGCACCCAGGACCGCTTCAGGTAGAGGTGCACGTCGACCTCCCACGTGAACCCCATCCCGCCGTGCACCTGCAGCGAGCCCTTGGCGTTGGCGAGCGCGGCGTCGCCGGCCAGCACCTTGGCGCCGCTCACGGCGCGGTCCACGTCACCGGTCTCCGGGTCGTCGAGCACGCAGGCGGCCGCGTCGACGGCCGTCCGCGCCACCTCGGCCTGCACCGCCATGTCGGCCAGCAGGTGCTTCACGGCCTGGAACGACCCGACCGGGCGACCGAACTGGTGGCGCTCGAGCCCGTACGCGGTGGCTCGCTCGACGCAGGCCTGGGCCATGCCGGCCTGGTAGGCGGCGGTGAGGAGCGCGCCCCCGCGCCGCCAGGTGCGCGCGAGGCCAGCGTCCCCGACCCGCTCCCCCGCCGGCAGCGCCGTGATCCGGCGCACGGGCGTGAGCGGGTCAAGCGGCCAGTCCAGCTCGATCGAGTCGGCGAGCGCGGACGGTGCAACCACCTCGACGCCGTCCCGGTCCAAGACGACGAGCGCGTCGAGCACGTCGATCTGCTCGAGGTACGCGGGCTCGCCGCCGCGGGGTCGCTCGACACCGCCGACGACGCCGTCGACCCGCCCGTGCGCCAGGTGCGACCAGGTCAGCGGTCCCGGGACGAGCGCGCGCCCCAGCTCCTGGAACATGATCGACACGTCGGCCCACGCGAAGCCGTCGGCCCGGGCCGAGAACACGCCCGTCTCGGCGAGCTCGGCGAAGACCGACCGATCGAAGCCTCGTCGGACCCGCGCCATGTCGAAGCGCCCCTCGCACAGCTTGCGGATCCCGTCCCGCAGCGCGACCTGGTCGTCCGACAGGTCGAAGTTCATCGGATCCCGCCGTCGCCACCCGCTCGACGGAGCGGCGTCACTCCCACGACTTCTCCCTCGGCAGGCCGAGCAGCCGCTCGCCGATGATGTTGCGCTGGATCTGCGACGTGCCGGCCGCGATCGGGATCGAGAGCGTGCGGAGCCGCTCCTCGACCCGCTCGTCGTGGACGTCGAAGGCACCCCGCCCGAGCAGTCGCATGGACAGCTCGCCGAGGCGGTCCCGCGCCTCGGAGTAGGCGAGCTTGAACATCAGCGCCCCCGGACCGACGACACCCCGGCTGGCCTGCGTCACGTTGCGGACGGTGAGCGCCCACAGCGCGTCGAGCGCGGCCAGGACCCGGCCCAGCTCCCGCCGGTCGGCGGGCTCGGCGGTCAGCGGGCGCAGCTCCTCGGCCAGCTGGCGGGCGTCGACCATCTCGCTCACGAAGGCGGTCCCGCGCTCGAACGAGAGCGTGACGTTCGTGACCCGCCAGCCGTCGTTCTCGGCGCCGACCCGGTTCTCGACCGGGACCCGCACCTCGTCGAGGAACACCTCGCAGAACTCGGACGACCCGAGCAGGGTCTCGATCGGGCGGACCTCGATGCCGGGCCGGTCCATCTCCAGGATGAGCCACGAGATGCCGCGGTGCTTCGGCGCGTCCGGATCGGTGCGGACCAGCAGCTCGCCGTACTCGCCGACGTGGCCGAACGAGCACCAGATCTTCTGGCCGGTGACGACGTAGTCGTTCCCGTCCCGGACGGCCCGGGTCCGCAGGCCGGCCAGGTCCGAGCCGGCGCCCGGCTCCGAGAAGCACTGGCACCACACCTCGTCGCCGCGCAGGATGCGCGGCAGGTGCTGCGCCCGCTGCGGGTCGCTGCCCTCGGCGATCAGGGTCGGGCCGGCGTGCAGCGTCCCGACGAAGTTGACGCCGACGTACGGCGCCTTCGCCCGGGTCGTCTCCTCGAGGAAGACCAGCTGCTCACTCGGCGGCGCGTCCCGTCCGCCGTACTCCTTCGGCCAGCTCATCCCCGCGTAGCCGGCGTCGAAGAGGCGACGCTGCCAGTCGGTGTCGTAGCGGACCCGGGCCGGCCAGTCGTCGCGCGCGGGCTCGGTCGGTAGCTCGGGCAGGGTGCGCGCCAGCCAGTCCCGCAGCTCGGCGCGGAACGCCTCGTCCGACTCGGAGAGCCGCAAGTCCATGGGCGCCGGAGCGTAGGCCCGGACCTGACAGAACGTCAGATCGACGTCGGTCGCGCGCCGCGCCGGAGGTCCGCGAGCGTCCGACGCGCGGCAGTCAGCAGCGAGTGCCGGCGGCGGGTGGCACGCGGTCGATCAGGTACCGGTTCACGAGGCTGTCAACGCAGCTGTTCCCGTTGCCATACGCGGTGTGCTGGGTGCTGCGCACGGTGAGGAGCACGCCCGACTGCAGCTCGCGCGACAGTCCCTGCGCCCACGTCAACGGGGTCGCGGGGTCGTCGGTGTTGCCGATCACGAGGATCGGCGGCGCGCCCGGCGCGTGCGGCACCGGCGGCACCTGGGTCGGCACCGGCCACACCGCGCAGGCGAGGCTGTTGTTCACCACCGACCGTCCCAGCCGGGGTGCCACCACGGCGGCCTGCTCCTCGATGGTGCGCAGGCCGGCGAGGCCACCGACGTCCGGCCCGTCGAGGCAGCCGATGGCGAGGAAGGCGGCCAGGCTGCCCTGGTCGTACGAGCCGTCCGGCCTCCGACCGGTGTACTGGTCCGACGACTGGAGCAGCTGGGCGCCGTTCCCTCGGTCGGCGCTGTCGAGCGCCTGCGCGAGGTCGGGATACGACGCCCGCCCCGAGTAGAGGAACTGGGTGACCCCGATGTCGAACTCGGTCGCGTCGAGCGTCCGGCCCGACCCCGCGCCACCAGCCGGGATCGGGTGCTGCTCGACCCGGGCCCGGAGCGCGTCGTAGGCGGCGGCGCTGTCCCCGCTGCGATGGAAGGTGCACGAGGGGTCGGCCGAGCAGGACTGGAGGAACAAGTCGAGGTCGCGCTCGAAGCCCTGGGCCTGCTGAACCTCCTGGGTCGTCGCGCTCAGCGCTGGGTCGACGGACCCGTCGAGGACCATGGCCCGGACCTTGGTCGGGTACTGGTCGGCGTACAGCGACCCGAGGTAGGTCCCGTACGAGTAGCCGAGGTAGGTCAGCTTGCTGTCGCCGAGCGCGGCGCGCACGCGGTCCATGTCGCGCGCGGCCCGCTCGGTCGACAGGTACGGCAGCTCGGTGCCGCTCTTGGCCTTGCACTGCGCGACGTAGGCCTCGACGCCGGTCACGAGGGCCTGCCGGGCGGCGTCGGTCTGCGGCGCGAACGAGAGGTTGTAGAACGGGTCCAGGTTCGACTCGCACTGCACGGGGGCGCTCCCGCCGACGCCGCGGGGGTCGAAGGCCACGATGTCGAACCGAGCCCGCACCGCCGCGGGGAGGGTGGCCTTGGCGTCGGCCTCGAGGAACTGCACCGCGGACGCGCCGGGCCCGCCCGGGTTCACCAGCAGCGACCCGATCCGGTGCTGGGGGTCGCTCGCCGGCAGCCGGACCAGGGCGAGGCTGATCGTGGGCCCGTTGAGGAGGATGTCGTCGAGCGGCACCCGGAGCCGGGCACACTCGAAGCCCTTCCCGCAGCTGGTCCAGCGCAGCGCCGGCGGCCGAGGCCGAGGCGGCTTGGTGGCGGCGGTCGCGCTCGAGGCCGCGAGGCCGAGAACGAGGACGAGCGTGACCACGACGAGGCGCGCCGCGACGGTGTGGACGGAGCGCCGGGTCACTGGCTGAGCGTACGCGTCTCGCTTCAGGAGAACGCCGCGCCCACGTCGCGTAGGAACGGCGCGACGTCGGCCCGGTCGCGGAGGAACCGCCCGAGCGCGACCGAGATGAGCGTCACGCCCAGCTCGGCCAGGTCGGTGACGGACGCGAAGGTGCGGTCGAGGTCGGGGCGACCGGTGTCGTCGGTGACGACGGCGACGCCGGCGCGCACCCCGAGCGTCGTCGGGTCACGTCCGGCGGCGCGGTACGCGGCGCGGATGCGCTCGATGCCGTCGTGCAGCTCGTCGGCCGGTCGCACCCCGACCGGGAGCCACCCGTCGCCGAGGGCGGCGATGCGCTCGGCGGTGCGGTCGGTGGGCCCACCCCCGAACCAGACCGGGATCCCCGACGCCTGCGTCGGCCGCGGCTCGCACCACAGGTCGTGGAACGTCACCGTCGGCGCTTCGAACGAGACCGGCGGGGGCTGGGTCCACAGGGCGCGACAGGCGCGCACGGTGTCCTCGAGCCGGGCCGTGCGGCCGACGAACGGCTGCCCGGGATCGGTGAACTCCTCCGGCTGCCAGCCGGTGCCGACACCGAGATCGAGGCGGCCGTGCGAGAGCACGTCGAGGGTGGCCGCGGTCTTCGCGAGCAGCAGCGCCGGCCGCAGCGGCGCGATCAGCACCCCGGTACCGAGCCGGACCCGTTCGGTCGCGCCCGCGATGGCGGCCAGCGTGGTCAGCGGCTCGAGCCACGGCTCCTCGGGCGGGTACGGGAAGGTGCCGAACGGATAGCGGTCCGTGCGGGCGCCGATGGCGAGGTGGTCGGGCAGCACCAGCTGATGGACCCCGGCCGCGTCGGCCTCCCGAGCGACCTCCACGACCGCCCCGAGGTCATCGCCGAAGAGGCGGCTCAGACCCGAGATCGTGACGGAGACACCCGGGCCCGGGCTCATCGCTCGCCTCGCCGCGTCGCCGACCGGGACCCGCGCCGTCGCGCCTGTCGAGCCGGCCCCATCGCGGGCAGCATACGGAAATGAGCGCGGGTCGCCTCGCCGACAAGGTGGCGCTGATCACCGGCGCCGGCAACGGCATGGGCCGCGCCGCGGCGCTGCTCTTCGCGTCGGAGGGCGCCCGGGTGGTCGTCGCCGACGCGGTCGAGCCGGGCGGCCGAGCCACCGTGCAGTCGGTGCTCGACGCCGGCGGCCAGGCCACCTTCGTGCCGGTCGACGTCTCCGACGCGGCGCAGGTCGAGGCGATGGTCGACACCGCCACGTCCACCTACGGCGGGCTGCACGTGCTCTACAACAACGCCGGCATCTTCCCGTCCGAGGACGCCGGCGTGACCGACACCCCCGAGGCCACGTGGGACCGCGTGCTCGACGTCAACCTCAAGGGCGTGTTCCTCGGATGCCGGTACGGCGTCCCGGCGATGCTCGACTCCGGGGGCGGGTCGGTCGTGAACGTCTCGTCGCTGGTGGCGCTCATGGGGTCGGCCGTCCCCCAGATCGCGTACACGGCCAGCAAGGGCGGGGTGCTGTCCCTCACCCGCGAGCTGGCGGTCGAGTACGCACGGCAAGCGATCCGCGTCAACGCCCTCTGCCCGGGCCCGATCGAGACGCCGCTGCTCGCCGAGCTGCTCGGCAATCCGGACTGGGCCCGGCGCCGGCTCGTGCACATCCCGATGGGACGCCCGGGGCAGGCGGAGGAGGTCGCGCGCGCGGCGCTGTTCCTCGCCTCCGACGACTCGTCGTTCATGACCGGGGCGACCCTCGTGGTCGACGGCGGCATCAGCGCCGCCTTCGTGACGCCGGAGTGACGGCGGCGCCGACCCGTCGGCGCCGCCTGCCAGGATTGTCGCCGAGAGGAGCCGCCACATGGACCGCGGGCGTCTCGACGCCGCCACCCTGGAGCGCCAGATCGCCGCCGACGAGGTCGACACCGTCGTCGTCGCGTTCACGGACCTGCAGGGCCGGCTGGTCGGCAAGCGGGTCACCGGCCACTTCTTCGCCGACCGGGTCCTCGACGGCGGCGTCGAGGCGTGCAACTACCTGCTGGCGGTCGACGTCGACATGACACCGCTGCCCGGATACGACTTCGCGAACTGGGAGCAGGGCTACGGCGACGTCCGCGGTCGCCCCGACCTCGCCACGCTCCGCCGGATCCCGTGGCTCGAGAAGACCGCGCTCGTGCTCTGCGACCTCCTCGACGCCGACGACGAGCCGATCGAGGTGTCACCCCGCCAGGTGCTCCGGCGCCAGGTCGAGCGGGCCGAGGCGCTGGGCTTCCGCGTCATGTGCGGCTCGGAGCTCGAGTTCTACCTGTTCCGCGACTCCTACGAGGAGGCCCGCGCCAAGGGCTACGCCGACCTCACCTACCACGCGCCGTACGTCCAGGACTACCACGTGCTCCAGACGACCCGCGACGAGTACGTGATCCGCGCCATCCGCAACGGCATGGACGGCGCGGGGGTGCCGGTCGAGTTCTCGAAGGGCGAGGCCGGGCCGGGCCAGCACGAGATCAACCTCGAGTACGCCGACGCGCTCGAGATGGCCGACCGGCACGTCATCTACAAGAACGGGGCCAAGGAGATCGCCGGCTTCCAAGGCCGCTCGATCACGTTCATGGCCAAGTACGCGATGGACCAGTGCGGGTCGTCGTGCCACATCCACTCCAGCCTGTGGGACGGCGTCAGCGCCGCGCCGCGGTTCTGGAGCGACGACGAGCCCGACCACTGGTCGCCCACGTTCCGGCACTGGCTGGGCGGGCTCGTGCGGCACACCGCCGAGCTGACCTGGTGCTTCGCGCCGACGGTCAACTCCTACAAGCGCTACCAGCTCGACTCGTGGGCGCCCACCGCGCTGGCGTGGGGCCTCGACAACCGCACCTGCGGGTTCCGAGTGGTCGGGCACGGGCCCACGAGCTTGCGGGTCGAGTCGCGGGTGCCCGGTGCCGACTGCAATCCGTACCTCGCCTTCGCGGCCACGATCGCGGCCGGGCTGCACGGGCTCGAGCACGGCGAGGACCCCGGCCCGCGCTTCGACGGCAACGCCTACCAGGCGACCGACGCGCCGCGGGTGCCGTCGAACATCGTGGACGCCATCGCGGCCCTCGAGCAGAGCAAGCTCGCCGTCGACGCCTTCGGGTCCCAGGTCCACGACCACCTCGTGAACACCGCCCGGCAGGAGTGGGCGTCCTTCGGCGGCGTCGTCACCGACTGGGAGCGGCGGCGCTGCTTCGAGCAGCTCTGAGGTGACCCGCCCGCTCGTCGCGGTGCCGTCGTACCCGCGGCTGCCGCGGGGCCGCGTCCACGGCTGGGCCGACGAGGGCGTGGGCGTGCCGGCCCGGTACGTCGACGCGCTGCACCGAGCGGCCGCCCAGGAGGCGCTGTTCCTCCCGACCGCGTGGACGTCCGCCGACGCCGCCGCGCTGCTGCAGCGCGTCGACGGCCTGCTGCTCATCGGCGGCGGCGACCTCGACCCGACCACGTACGGGCAGGCGGCCGCGGCGACGAGCTACGGCGTCGACCCCGCCCGCGACACCTGCGAGCTGCTGCTGGCTCGCACCGCGGTGGAGGTCGGCGTCCCGACGCTCGCCATCTGCCGCGGCCACCAGGTGCTGGCCACCGCGCTGGGCGGCGCGCTCGACCAGCACATCACCGGACGGGCCGGTCTGCTGCACCACGGCGTCCCCGGCGTCGACGACGGCGCGCGGCCGCACGAGGTCATCGTCGCGCCCGACTCGCGCCTCGCCGCCGCCCTCGGCGCATCCACGGTCACCGTGTCGTCGCACCACCACCAGGCGGTCACCAGCGCCGGGCCCTCGATCCGGCTCGTCGCCCGGGCCCCCGACGGCGTCGTCGAGGGAATCGAGCTGGCTGATCCCACCGCGCCGTGGATCGTCGGCGTGCAGTGGCACCCGGAGGACACGGCGGCGGACGACCCGGCCCAGCAGCGGCTCTTCGACGCCTTCGTCGCGCAGTGCCGGGGCTGACCTAGTCGCTGGGCTTCGTCGCCCACGCGTACAAGCGCTCGGTCGGGTGCTCGAAGTCGTAGGGAGGCCGGGAGAGCACCGCCTCGACCGCAAGACCACCCTCGGCCAGCCGCCGACTGAGCTCGTCGGCGGAGTAGAGCGTCGCGTCGACGGCCACCGGCTGCCCGCAGAACTCGTCTGCGTGGGCCTCGCCGCTTCCGCCGTGCAGCGCCGCCAGCAGCACGCCGCCCGGTCGCAGCACCCGGTGGAGCTCCCGTACCGCCACCGGCAACGAGGCGCGCGGCAGGTGGATGAGCGAGTAGAACGCGACGATCCCGGCGACCGAGTCGTCGGCGACGTCGAGCGCGGTGAGATCGCCGACCCGCACCGCCAGCCCGGGGGTCAGCCGCCGCGCGACCGCGACCGTGGCCGGCGACAGGTCGATGCCCTCGGCATCCACCCCGCGCTCCCGCAGGTAGCGGGCGACATGGCCCGGGCCGCAACCGACGTCGAGGACGAGCCCGTCGTCACGACACCGGTCTGCGAACTCGTCCAGCCGGCGACGGTCATACGGCTTGTGGTCGAGCTCGTCGAAGAACCGCGCCGCGTACGCCTCGCCGACCTCGTCGTAGACCGCTCGCACCCGGTCACCGTCCAACCTCGCCAGTCTCCCGCGGCTCGGCGCCGCGGCCGGCGCCTTTCTCGGCTGGCTCGGCGCTCAGCGAGCCGCGTACGCGGCCCGCAGCTCGTGCTTCAGGACCTTGCCGGTGGGGTTGCGCGGTAGCGCGTCGACCAGCTCGAGCTGCTCGGGAATCTTCTGCTTGGTGAGCCCGGCGGCCACGAGGAAGTCGAAGACCTCGGGGAGGGTCGGCGCCGTCGCGCCGGGCACGGTGACGATCACCGCGCACGCTCGCTCACCGAGCGCGGGATCGGGCAGACCGATCACGGCCACGTCGGCGATGGTGGGATGCGTGAACAGGAGGTCCTCGACCTCCTTGGCCGAGATGGTCTCGCCCTTGCGGAGCATCACGTCCTTCAGCCGGCCGGTAATCACGACGTGGCCGTCGGGTCGGATCACACCGAGGTCGCCGGTGCGGAACCAGCCGTCCTGGTCGAACGCGTCGGCCTCCAACGAGCGGTCGAGGAACCCACGGCACACCTGCGGCCCCTTGACCCGGAGCTCACCCTCCTCCCCCGCCCGCGCGATGGAGCCGTCGGCCCGGACGGCGCGCAGCTCGACGCCGGGCGTCGGCGGCCCCTCCGTCTCGGCCAGCTGCTCGTCGGTGCCGCGCACGGTGTTCATGGTGAGGATGGGCGTCTCGGTGAGGCCCCAGCCCGACACGATCCCGACGCCGCCCGCCTCGCGCTTCAGGTCGTAGTGCAGCTGGGGCGGCTTCGGCGCCGCGCCGCCCGGGAAGGCGCGCACGGCCGGGAAGATCGGCGTCCCGGGCTGCGCGCGCTGGGCTGCGAGGTACGCGAGATGGAACGTGGTGCCGGCGCCGGCGAGCGTCACCCCGTGCTCGCGCAGCAGCGGGATCGTGGCCTCGGGTGTGAAGGCCTCGACGAAGATGAGCTGCGACCCGGTGATGAGGACCGTGAACAGCTGCACGATCCCGCCGATGTGGGGGAACGGGAAGACCAGCGCGGTCCGGTCGTCGGGTCCGACCTCGAGCGCCTCGAACATGCCGACCGCGGCGGCGCGCACCGTGTGGTCGGTGTGCCGGGCGCCCTTCGGGTCCGCCGTGGTCCCGGAGGTGTAGAAGACCCACCGCACCGGCGCGTCGCCGGCGTCGGTGACGGGGGGCGGGGGCGGGAGCGTCGCCGGGTCACCCTCCGGGAGCGTCCGGTCGACGACCAGCACCGCCAGATCGGTGCCTGCGGCGACCGCCCGGGCCTCGTCGGCGTACGCACGACCGCGCCACGTGGACGGGACGGCGAGTAGGCGGGCGCCGGTCTGGCCGGTCGTGAACCGCAGCTCACGGGGACCGAGGATGGGCAGCAGCGGGTTCTGCACCGCGCCGAGCCGGGCCAGCGCGGCCACGAGCACCGCGGTCTCGAACCAGTTGGGCAGCATCCACGACACCGGGGTGTCGGCGGTCACGCCCATCGCGTGGAGCCCCGCCGCCACCCGCTCGGCGGCGTCGCGCAGCTCCTGGGCACGCAGCTGCCGCCCGGTTTCGTCGACACCCAGGATGGCGCTCGGCGTGGCGGCCGCCCGGGCCTCGACGAGCGCCCAGAGCCCGCGCTCGTCGATCACCGGCGGTGCACCGCCGCCATGACGGTCACCCGCAGGTGATGCCCCCGTCCATCGAGACGATCTGGCCGACCATGTAGCGGCCCTCGTCCGACGCGATGAAGGCGATGAGGCCGGCCTGCTCATCGGGCTCGGCGTAGCCGAGCGGCGACGTGATGGACGCGAAGTCCTCGGCCGTGGCTCCCTCGGGAAAACCGAACGTCTTGATCATCGGCGTGTTCATCCCACCCGGCGCGATCGCGTTGACGCGGACCCCGCGGGCGCGGTACTCGATCCCCAGGGCTCGGGTCAGGTTGACGACGCCACCCTTCGACGCGCAGTAGGCCGCCGAGTACGGCTGGCCCATCAGCCCCGCGTTGGAGGCGACGTTGACGATCACGCCACCGCCGCCGAGCAGGTGCGGCAGCACGGCCCGGCACATCAGGAAGGTGCCGGTGAGGTTGACCCCGATGATCCGCGACCAGCTCTCGGGGGTCTCCTCCTCGGTGCGCACGAACTTGCCCACGCCCGCGCAGTTCACGAGCAGCTGCGGCCGTCCCAGGTCGTTGGCGACCTTGGCCACGGCCGGCTCGACCGACGTCCAGTCGCTGACGTCGCAGTGGTAGGCGCGGGCGGTGTGGCCGGCGCCCTCGATCTGAGCGGCGGTCTCCTTCGCCGCGCCCTCGTCGAGGTCGAAGGCGGCGACCAGTGCCTGCTCGGAGGCGAGACGCTCGGCGGTGGCCCGCCCGAGACCCGAGCCAGCGCCGGTGACGATCGTGACTCGGTCGGTGAAGCGCGCCATCGGGTCTCCCGTTCCTTCGTTCCGTCGCCGGCCGCCAACCTTATGGGGCCCGCGGCTGCCCGCTCCAGGGCCGAGCGTCGCCCGGTCCCGTGCCGCGTACAGTCGGCTCGATGGGCGCTGCGCTGATCGGCGACCTGCTGCGCGACGCGGCGGCCGCCGACCCGGACCGCGAGGCGTACGTGCACGGCGAGAAGCGCGTCACCTACGCCTGGCTGGATCGAGCCGCGGACGGGTTCGCGGCCACCCTCCTCGACTCGGGCGTCGCCCCGGGCGACGTGGTCGTGCTGCTCGTCCCGTCGTCGATCAAGTTCGCGGCCTGCTACCTCGGGGCGCTGCGGGTCGGCGCCATCACCTCGGCGGTGAACCTGCGGCTCGGGCCCACCGAGCAGGCGAGCATCCTCCGGCGCACCGAGCCCCGCGTCACCGTCCTCGGCGACGGGGCCGCGCTCCCGGCGGGCGTCGACGCCGGACGGGTCCTCCCGGTGACCGAGCTGAAGGAGGCCTTCGCCGCCGACCCGCCGACGCGATCGCCGCGGCTCGCGCCGTCCGACCCGACCTGCATCGTGTGGACGAGCGGGACGACCGGCGCCCCGAAGGGGGCCGTGTACGACCACGACGCGCAGGCCGCCATCTCCCGCAACGTCGGCGAGCTCACCGCGCCCGGCGACCGTCGCCTGGTGGTCCTGCCCTTCGCGCACGTCGGCTACATGACGCGCATGTGGGACGAGCTCGCCAACGCCACCACGATCGTGCTCGTCGGCGAGCCGTGGTCGGCCGCGGAGACGGTCCGGATCCTCGGCGAGGAGCGGATCACGATGGCGACCGGGGTGCCGACCCAGTGGTCGAGGGTGCTCGACGACCCCGGGCTGGCGACGACCGACTGCTCCGGGCTGCGGGTGGCGGCCATCGGCGGGGCGTCGATCCCGCCCGAGCTGGTCCGGCGGATCCGCGAGGCGCTGGGCTGCCCGGTGATTACGCGCTACACGAGCACGGAGGCCGGCGTGACGACCTCGACGCTTGCGACCGACTCCGACGAGGTGATCGCGACGACGGTCGGGCGGCCCACGCCCGAGGTGTCGCTGCGCGTCGTCGCCCCTGCCACCGGTGAGCCCGTCCCCGGCGGGGAGGTGGGTGAGGTCGTCTGTCGCTCCCCCGCCATGATGCGCGGCTACTGGCTGGACCCCGAGCTCACCGCTTCGGTCATCGACGACGACGGGTGGCTCCACACCGGGGACCTCGGGTTCATCGGCGGCGATGGGAACCTGCGGCTGGTGGGGCGGCTGAAGGAGATGTACATCCGCGGCGGGTACAACGTCTACCCGTCCGAGGTCGAGTCGGTGCTGGCCGAGCATCCGGCCGTCGCCCGGGCCGCCGTCGTCGGCGTGCCGGACGCCGACCTCGGCGAGGTCGGCGTCGCGTTCGTGGTGCCGGCGCCGGGCGCCGACGTCGCGGCGCTGTCCCGCGACGACCTGCGGAGCTGGTCTCGGGCCCGCATCGCCGACTACAAAGCACCAGACCGGGTCGTGGTGGTCGACGAGCTCCCGATCACCTCGATGCTGAAGATCGACAAGCGTGAGCTCGTCTCCCGAGCCAGCGAGGAGCAAGCCCGGCCATGAACGCCTCCGAGCAGCGGTACCAGCGACCCGACGTGCCCCGCGACGACCGCCAGATCCGGGTCGGCTCGCTGCTGTTCACGATGGTGGAGCCGCACCGCGGTCACGAGGTCGCGTACAACCGGTGGTACGAGCGGGACCACTTCTACGCCGGCTGCATGGTCGGCAAGTGGCAGTTCGCCGGCGCCCGCTACATCGCGACCCGCGACTGCAAGGCGAAGCGCTACCCGGCCGACTCGCCGGTCACGCCCGACCCGAGCGTCGGCTCGTACCTCGCCGTCTACTGGGTGCTCGACGGCCACCACGACGAGTGGAACCGCTGGGGCGTCGACCAGGTCAACTGGCTCCACGAGAACGACCGGATGTTCAACGAGCGCGACCACATCCACACCGCGCTCTACGAGTACGCCGACGAGCTCAACGGGCCCGGGAGCAACATGCCCGTGGAGCTGGCGCTCGATCGCGCCTACCCCGGGATCGTGGCCATGATCGGCGAGGCCGGCGGCGGCGGCGTCGACGCGGTGACCGATTGGATGCGAGCCCGCGGCAACCCGTCGGACGTGATGCTCGTCGGCACGCCCTTGCCGCTGCTCGGCGACCGGCCCGCCGACGTCCCCGACCAGCCCACCGGCAACCGGTTCCTGCACCTGCACTTCTCGCTCGAGGACCCACTCTCGGTCTGGGAGGAGCGGTACGCGCCGATCGGCCCCGATCTGGAGGCGGCCGGCCTGGGCCGGATCGTGTTCGCGTCGCCGTTCCTCGCCACCGTCCTCGGGACCGACACCTACACCGACCTGCTCTGGTAATCGCTAGCGCGGCCGGACCATCGGCAGCGTGAGCGCCTCGTCGACGGCCTCGAAGAACACCTCGACCGGCAGGCCGAGCCGCAGCACCTCTGGGCCCGCGTCCCGAAGGTTCGACACGAACCGCACCCCCTCGTCGGTCTCGACGACGACGACCGCGTAGGGCGCCTCGGCCGTGAACGCGGGGTGCATCGCCTGGTGGACCACGGTCCAGCTGAACACCTGGCCCCGGCCGCTCGAGCGCTCCCAGCGGTAGCGGGGCGAACCGCAGACCGCGCAGAGCACCCGC
>CALEYV010000008.1 GCA_937927875.1 uncultured Actinomycetes bacterium
GTCGGGCTGCCGGGACTTGAACCCGGGACCTCTTCGTCCCGAACGAAGCGCGCTACCAAACTGCGCCACAGCCCGTGGCGCGCCGAGTGTAGCGGGAGGGTCCGCCGAGACCTCGAGTGAGTAACCGCGTCGGGCCGGCTACGCGGTCGTTCGCTCCGCGAGCACGCGTTTGACGGTGCGTCGCAGCGTTCCGGCGTCGATCGGCTTCACGAGCTCCGCGTCGACGTCCGCGCGCTTGGCGAGGAAGCGGTCGGCCTCGCGGTCGAGGAGCAGCACGATCGGAACCTCCGGCGCGCGGCCTCCCGACGCCTCGAGGTGCAGGTCGATCGCGACCGCGAACCCGCCCATGTTCCCGATCTGCAGGTCGAGGATCACGACGTCGGGGTGCCGGGCCGCCACGATGTCGCGCACCTCCTGCCCGCGGTCGACCTCGAGGACCTCCTGGTCGGGTCCGGCCAGCGCGGTGCGAACCTGGTTCCGGATCCAGGCTCCGTCGGCGGCGACGAGGATGGTGGCCACGGCGAGACGATACCGAGCGCGAGCGCTCGGCTCTCGGCCTCGGGCCGGTCAGACGGTCGCGGTGGCGCGGTGCTTCCCGTCGAGCAGGTGCTCGCCGACCGCAGTGAGGGCGTGGAACTCGATCACGTCGTGGGAGAGCGAGGGCACATAGACGACGGTGGCGGCGCCGATGCGAGCGCCGACCTCGCCGAGCTGTCGACGCTCCCGCTGGCCGAGCCCCGCGTAGTCGGCCAGGTTCGTGTAGCGCTCCGCCAGCCGCTCTGCCGCGGCGCCGCCGGCTCGGCTCAGCGTCTCGGCCTGCTCTCGCAAGCCCGTGACCGGTCCCTCGACGCCGAAGTCGGGCTGGACCCGGTTGACGACCAGCGCCGCCACCGAGAGGTCGGCCTCGCGCAGCCGCCCTGCGAAGTACTCGGCCTCGTCGACCGCGTCACGGCGGGGTGATGTGATGAGCACGAAGCCGGTCGCCGGTGACTGGAGCAGCTCCGCGACCCGCGCCGCCCGCTCCCGGAAACCCTGCTCCATGCCCTCGAAGGCCCGGAAGAACGCCACGATGTCGTCGAGGACCTCGGCGCCGATGACCTTGCCCGCCGTCCGCAGGAAGCGCTGCACCGCCGCGCCGGCCACCCGCATGTAGGTGCGGGTCGGCATCATCAGGAGCCGGAAGATCCGGTTGTCGAGCAGGCGCAGGAGCCGCTGGGGCGCGTCGAGGAAGTCGAGCGCGTGGCGCGACGGTGGCGTGTCGACGACGATGAGGTCGAAGCCGCCGTCCTCGTGCAGCTCGTGGAGCATCTCCATCGCCATGTACTCCTGGGTCCCCGACAGGGCGCCGGCGATGTTGCGGTAGAAGCGGTTCGCGAGGATGCGCTCGGCCTGCTCCTCGTTCTCGGCGTAGCGGCGCACCAGGCCGTCGAAGGTGGCGCGCGTGTCGAGCATCAGCGCCGACAGACGGCCTCCGGTTGCCCCGCCGCCGTCGTCCCACCGGGCCCGCGGGACCTCGTGCGCGCGGTCCCCGAGCTCGGCCAGCCCCATGGTGTCGGCGAGCCGCTTGGCGGGGTCGATGGTCACCACCACCGCGTTGCGTCCTCGACGCGCCGCGGCCAGGGCGAGCACGGCCGCGGTCGTGGTCTTGCCGACGCCGCCGGTGCCGCAGCACACGACGATGTGGCCATCCTCGACGAGGTGGTCGAGCGTGCTCACGTCGGCTCCGGCAGCGCCGCGATGCCGGCGGCGAGGGCGTCGGCGAGCACCGAGGTTCCGTCCGGCCCGATCTCCCCGAAGAGGAACGGGAGCGCCAGCTGCGGCAGCGGCAGCCGACTCGCCAGCCGGTCGGCCTGCTCGAGCTCGAGGGTGCGCCGCTGGGCCCGGAACACGGCGGCCGCGTCGAGCGCGCGCGCCTCGGCGGTCACGACCGGCACCCCCGCCGTCGCGGCGTCCTCGCTGGCCGTGTGACCGTCGACCGACAACCCGCCGAGCAGCTGGTTCACGACGATCGGGCCGAGCTTCACGCCGACCCGGTCCTCGAGCGCGTAGGCGGTCTCGACCAGCTCGTTCACCGGCGTCTCCTCCGGCAGCGTCACGAGGAGCACCCGGCACCGGGTGGGGTCGGAAATCATCTCGATCACGTCCTCGGCCTGGGAGCGCACCGGGCCCAGGCGGACGGCGTCCAGCAGGCCCCGCGCCGACAGCAGGAACGTGATCGCGTGCCCGGCCGCGGGGGCGTCGATGATGATGAGGTCCGCGACCTCGGCCTGCTCGAGCTGCTTGACCTTGCCGAGCACGAGGATGTCCTTCATGCCGGGCACCGCGGTGGCGACGACGTCCAGCACGCCGGTTCGCACCATGCGCTTGGAGATCCGGCGCAGCCCGCGATCCTCGAGGTATTCGAGCAGCGCCTCGTCGGGCGCCACGGTACGGACCCGCAGCCGGTCCTCGACCTGCTGCTCCTCGTAGGTGAGCGGCGCAGTGCCCAACGCCGCCGCGAGTCCCGATTTGCCTTCGACCTCGACGATCAGCACGC
This sequence comes from uncultured Actinomycetes bacterium, assembly GCA_937927875.1. Taxonomy (GTDB): domain Bacteria; phylum Actinomycetota; class Acidimicrobiia; order IMCC26256; family PALSA-555; genus PALSA-555. The sequence continues at coordinate 2,537 of CALEYV010000008.1, forward strand.
TGGCCCCGGCGCGCGCTGCCGTCGTGGCCAGCGCCGCGGTCACGGTCGTCTTGCCGACGCCGCCCTTGCCGGCCACGATCACGACGCGGGAGGCGGAGCAGAACTGCTCCACGTTCATGGTCGAGCTCCCAGCCGGACTTCCATGATCACCGGTCATGCTACGAGCGGTTCGGCGGGACGCCGTCGTCGAAGCGCCGCCGCCGCGTTGGTGCTGGGACTGTTGGCGTGCGCCGTCGTCGCCACCGACGTCGCGTCCGCGGCCGTCCCGACGCCGACGAGGCGGGCGACGACCACGGTGCGCGTCGCCGCTGGCCGCCGTGGGATCGCCGTCGTGCAGGTCCAGGGCTACCTCGACCCACCGGTCGTCGCGCTGGCGCGCCGAGCGGTCACGGGCGCCAACCACGCGCGCAGCACGCTCCTGCTCGTGCAGCTCGACTCCGGTGGCGCGCTGTCGACCGACCTCGCGCCGCTGCTGCGAGCGGTCCGGCAGTCGCGGGTGCCGGTGGTGGTCTGGGTCGGCCCGTCAGGAGCGAGGGCGGAAGGGGGCGCGGCGCTGCTCGCCGAGGCGGCCACCGTCCTGTTCGTCTCGCCGGGCTCCGACGTCGGGCCGGCGTCCCCGGTCCGTCTCGACGACCCGAGCGCGACGTCCGTCGCGTCGACCGCGGCTCAGCTGGCCGCGTTCGCGGGCGCGAACGGGCGCACTGACGCCCGCGTCGGCGCGCTCGCCCGCACCCGCCTCGGCGCCAGCGCGGCGGCGGCCGCGCACGTCACCAACGGGGTGCGGCCCACGATCGGCGAGGTCATCGTCACCCTCGACGGGCAGACGGTGCACACCGCAGCCGGGTCGGTGCACCTCTCGACCGCCCGGGTCATCGGCACCGGCCGGGGCCGACGGCGACAGCCGAACCAGGACGTCGTGTTCGCCAGCCTCACGCTCGGGGCCCGGATCCAGCACACCCTGATCGACCCCCGGATCGCCTACCTGCTCCTCGTCGCCGGCGCCGCCCTCATCGTGTTCGAGTTCTTCGCCGCCAGCGTCGGCTTCGCGGCCGCGGTCGGCGCGGCGGCCCTGCTCGGGGGCGCCTACGGCTGCTCGGACCTGCCCGTCCACGTGTGGGCGGCCGCCCTGCTCGGCGCGGCCGTGTTCGGGTTCGCCATCGACGTGCAGGCGGGGCGGCTCGGCCCCTGGACCGTCATCGGCGGCGCCGCCCTGCTCGCCGGATCACTCGGCCTGTTCGGCGGGTCGAGTCGGCTCCACGTCCCCTGGTGGGAGCTGGCGGTTGTGCTGCTGGCCACGCTCCTCTTCTTCATCGGGGCCCTGCCCGCCTTCGTCCGGTCCCGGTACTCGACGCCCACCGTCGGCCGGGAGGGCCTGGTCGGGGAGCTCGGCGAGGCCGAGGTGGCGGTCGACCCCAACGGCGTGGTCACGATCCGGGGCAGCCGGTGGCGGGCCTACACGAACCGGGCCACCCCCATCGAGCAGGGCGCCACGGTGCGAGTCGTCGCCGTCGACGGCCTGCTCCTGGAGGTCGAGCCGGAGGCGGGCGGCGCCCGTGACTACCGGGACCGCGCCCGCCGCCGGCGCGGGCCGGCCCGCTCCGAACCCGCCGGCTGACCGCTCCTTCGGCTGCTTCGCTTCCTCTCTTCTGCGCGTCCCCGCCTTCCTCTTTCCTGGACCGCGACGCGGCGGTATCGTCCCGCGGCCGGCCCCAGGCCGGCGCGAGAGGGGGAGCGTGACTCGGCGCATCCTCGACGACACCTGGCCCCGGGACGCCGCCTGCCGGGGCCCGGCGTCAGCGCTCTTCTACCCACCCGCCGCCGCCGAGACCCGTCCCGAGCGCGAATCCCGAGAGCGCCGGGCCAAGTCGATCTGCTTCGGGTGCCCGGTGCAGGTGCCGTGCCTCACCTTCGCCCTCGAGACCCGAGAGCCGCACGGGGTCTGGGGCGGCCTCACCGAATCCGAGCGGCAAGCCCTCCTCGAGCGCCGAGCCGGCTGAATCAACCCCCGACGCCGCTCGCCGGGCCCGGGATCCGATCGTCGCCCCGCCGCCGCGTCACGCCCTGGCGGTCGAGCCACCCGCAGATCGGCACCACGTACTTGCGGGTCGAGCCGAGCAGGTCCCGGATGTCGGCCACCGTGAGCCGCGGGCGGTCGCGGAAGGCCGCGGCGACGGCCTGGCGCGCCGACTCGAGCGCGGCCGCCGCGAACACCACCCCGTCCACGTCGACGAGCGCCCCCTCCCGCACCAGGGCCCGCACCAGGCCGGGGTCGCCGACCTCGTTCGGGCGTGGGGGCGCGAAGCCCGCCGCCTCGAACGCCTCCATCACCCGGCGGCCGTCCGGCGACGCCGCCGCCCGGTCGGCCTGGCTGCGATGGCGGATCGTCCCCCGCTCCACGACGAGCTCCCCGTCCCCGTTCAGCGCCGCCCGCAGCTGAGCCGGCGTCGCACCGAGGCCGGCCGCCACCCCGGCCAGGTCGAGCCCGGGCTCGCCCGGATGGGCTTGCTGGTGCCGCCGCACCCGGTCGAGTGCGCCGGCTCGGATCGCGTCGAGGGCCGCCGGGTCGACGAGCCAGCCGTCGCGCCGGGCCGCGGTGCCGAGCGCCACCAGGTCGTCCCCGAGCGTCTCGGCCTCGCCCGCCGACAATCCACCGGCCCGGGTCATCTCGTCGGTGGAGAGCCACGACGACGCCGCCAGCAGCCGCTCGCCGAGCGGTCGCTCGAGCCGGGCCGGCGCGTCCTTCGCCCGCCGGGTCGGCAGGACGTCGAGGATCTCGACGCCGGCGACGGTTCGGCGCCGTCCGAGGTCGCGCAGCACCAGCCGGTCCCCGGGCGCGAGCGGGAGCGGGGCCTCGAGGCGGAGCCGGGCGTAGCGCCCCCGCTCGTCGAGGGGGCGGTAGGCGGCGCGGTGCTCCCCCGAGCCGACCGCGGCGTGGACGCGCCGGCGCCGCGGGGCCTCGTCGTCGGCCAGCGGCGTGACCGCGACGTCGATCACCGTCGGGGTCGCCCACTGCCCCGGCCGCACGACCGCGTCGCCGCGCCGCAGGTCCTGGTGCTCCACGCCGGCCAGGTTCAGCGCCACCCGCGCCCCGACCTCGGCCTGCTGGGCCCGGCGCCCGGCCGACTCGACGGCGCGGACCCGCGCCGGGTGCCCGCCGGCCACCACCTCGTCGTCGACCGCGAGCGCGCCGCCGGTGAGGGTCCCGGTTACGACGGTGCCGGCGCCCTTGACCGTGAACACGCGGTCCACCCACAGCCGGGGCCTCCCGGCGTCCCGAGGCGGCGGCGTCGACGCCAACACCATGTCGAGCGCGGCCCGGACGTCGTCGAGCCCGCGACCCGACACCGAGTCGCACACCACGAGCGGCGCCCCGGCCAGCGCGGAATCGGCGAGGCGCTCCTCGACCTCGAGCTGGGCGATGAGCAGCGTCTCGGCGTCGACGGTGTCGGCCTTCGTCAGCGCGACCATCCCGGCCCCGATCCCGAGCAGCTCGAGGATGCGCAGGTGCTCCTCGCTCTGGGGCATCCAGCCCTCGCTCGCCGCGACGACGAACAGGGCGACCTCGACCGCGCCGACGCCGGCGAGCATGTTCTTGATGAACCGGACGTGGCCCGGCACGTCGACGAAGCCGACCTCAAGCCCCGACGGGAGGGTGGTGAACGCGAACCCGAGGTCGATCGTAAGGCCCCGGGTCTTCTCCTCGGCCAGGCGGTCGGGGTCGGTGCCGGTGAGCGCGCGAACCAGCGAGGACTTCCCGTGGTCGACGTGACCCGCGGTCGCGACCGTCCTCACCGCTCGACGGCGACGAGCGCGGCGGCGAGCCGATCGTCGTCGAGCGGGTCGACGGTGCGCAGGTCGCACACGATCGCGTCGGCCTCGACCCGGGCGACGACGTCGCAGCGCCGCAGGGCGGCCATCCCGTCATCGGCCGACGCGACCTCGATCGCGACGCCGACGGACGGGATCGCGAGGCCGGGCAGGGAGCCGCCGCCTGCCACCGCCTCGGTGTCGACCACCTTGGCGCCTGGCACCCGGGCCGCGAGGGCCTCCGCGCGAGCGGTCAGCGACTCGAGCGGCGCCGTCGCCATCCGCCAGAGCGGGATGCGGGTGGCGTCGCCATCGAGATAGGCGCCCGCGACCGCTTCGAGCGCCGCGAGCGTCACCTTGTCGGCCCGCACCGCGCGGGCGAGCGGATGGCGCGCGATCGCGCCGACCAGATCGGCCCGGCCGACCACGACCCCGGCCTGGGGGCCGCCGAGCAGCTTGTCGCCCGAGAAGGTGACGAGGGCGGCCCCGGCCGCGAGGGCCTGGCGGACGCCGGGCTCGTCGCGGAGCCACGTCGGCCGGTGGGGGAGCCAGGGTGTGGTCTCGTCGAGCAGGCCCGAGCCGGCGTCGACCATCACCGGCGGCCCGAGGCCGGCGAGCGCGGCGACCGGCGTCGACTCGGTGAACCCGATGAGCCGGTAGTTCGAGGCGTGGACCTTCAGGACCAGCGCCGTCTCGGGTCGCAGAGCCGCGTTGTAGTCGGCGAGCCGGGTCCGGTTCGTCGTGCCCACCTCGACCAGGCGGGCGCCTGATTCCTCCATGATCTCGGGGACGCGGAAGCCGCCGCCGATCTCCACCAGCTCGCCGCGCGAGACGAGGACCTCCCGGCCCCGGGCCAAGGCCCCGAGGGCGAGCAGCACCGCGGCGGCGTTGTTGTTGACGACGATCCCGGCTTCGGCGCCGGCCGCCCGGGCGAGGAGCCGGCCCGCGTGGTCGTGGCGGGAGCCGCGCCGCCCGGTCTCGAGCCGGAACTCGAGGTTCGAGTAGCCCCGGCCCACCGCGGCCGCGACCGCCAGGGCGTCGTCGCCGAGCGGCGCCCGCCCGAGGTTCGTGTGGAGAAGCACGCCGGTCGCGTTGACGACCGGTCGCAGCCGCCCCGCACGGAGCTGCGCCACGCGCCGGCGGGCGTCCGCCGCCACCTGGTCGGGGTCGACGGCCTCGCCGCGCTCCAAGCGATCCCGCGCCGCGTCGAGGGCCTCGCGGGCGCACTCGACCAGCAGCCCGTGCGGCAGCCCGTCCAGATCCGCGAGCACGCGATCGACCGCGGGGAGCGCGCGGCGGGGATCCGTCACGGCACCAGCGTACGACGGTGCCGCGCGGCGAGTCGTGTGGTCACGATGCGAATCGATGCGCCCGTAGAATGTGCTGGTGCAGCGGCGCGATACAGCCACCACAGCGCGGATCGTCGAGCGACAGCACGCGCGCGCGTGCTGCCGCCGAACGCGCCCCGGGGTGAACGGCTCATGACCGACCTCACCCCCGGCGTCCCGAGCGCGCTGTCACCCCTCGTGCGGCGGGTGGTGGCGCCCAACCCGGGTCCGTTCACCGGCCCCGGCACCAACACCTACCTGGTCGGGATCGACGAGGTCGCCGTCATCGACCCCGGACCGGACACCAAGGCCCACATCGACGCGATCGTCGGGGCGTCGATGCGGGAGCGGGTCCGCTGGGTCGTGCTCACCCACACCCACCCCGACCACTGGCCGGGGACGGCCCGGCTCGTGAAGGCGACCGGCGCCGAGGTCCTCGCCTACGGCAAGCACCGGGACAAGGACGCCGACATCGTGCCGGACCGGGCCATCGGGGAGGGCGACACCATCGAGGGAAGCGAGTGGGGCCTCGACGTGCTCCACACGCCGGGCCACGCGCCGAACCATCTCTGCTTCCTGCTCGAGGAGGAGCGGGTGCTGTTCACGGGCGACACCGTCCTCGACGGCATGTACTCGGTGGTCAATCCGGCTCGGGGCGGCGACATGGCGCGGTACGTGAAGACGCTCGAGCGGCTGCGGCGCCTGCGGCTGACGCGCATCTGCCCCGGACACGGCGACGTGATCGACGATCCCAAGCCTCGCCTGGACGACTACCTCGCCCACCGCAAGCAGCGCGGCCAGCAGATCCTGCGGCTGGTGCGCAAGCACGACGGCGTGAAGATCAAGGAGATCGTCGACGCCCTCTACGGGAGCGACGGCCTGCCCCCGGAGCTGATCGAAGCGGCCGGGTGGCAGGTGCATGCGCACCTGCTGGAGCTGAAGGCGGACGGCAAGGTCGTCGGCACGAGCGCGAAGGCGGCCTGGAAGGCCGCCTGACCTCAGCTGCCGGCGCGGCTGGCCAGCTCGAAGATCCGGGCCGTGCAGCTGCTCATCTCGACCGGCGGCAGCAGCTCGGTCGCCACCCGGTCGGCGAGGGCCTCGAAGGCGAGGCTGGCCGGCCCGTCCGGCGCCCGCAGCGTCACCGGGTCGCCGGCGTCCCCACCGGCCGCGACCGCGGGCTCGAGCGGGACCTGGGCGACCAGCGGCGCCCCGACCTCGGCGGCCAGCGTCTGGCCGCCGCCCTCGCCGAACAGCGCGTACGACTGCCCGTCGGGGGTGACGAAGGCGCTCATGTTCTCGACCACGCCCATCACCTTCAGGAACGAGCGGTGGGCCATGTCGGCCACCCGGGCCGCCACCTTCTGGGCCGCGAGGGCCGGGGTCGTCACGACCAGCAGCTCGGTCTGGGGGAGCATCCGGGCCAGGCCCATCTGGATGTCGCCGGTGCCGGGCGGCATGTCGATCAGCAGGTAGTCGAGCTCGCCCCACCGCACGTCGTGCAGGAACTGCTCGACGGCCCGGGTGAGGATGAGGCCGCGCCACATCAGCGCCGACTGCTCGTCGTCGACGAGGAAGCCCATCGACACGACCTTGAGCAGGCCGGCCGGCCCGTCGGCGTCGAGCCGGTTCGGCACCGGGCGCGTGTTCGGGTCGATCTTGCCCTCGGCGCCGCCGAGGCGGCCCTCGACGCCGAGCATGCGCGGGACGCTGAACCCCCAGATGTCGGCGTCGAGCACGCCGACGGTGAGGCCGCGCGCCGCCAGCGCGACGGCGAGGTTCACGGTCACGGTCGACTTGCCGACGCCGCCCTTGCCGCTGGCGACGGCGAGGACGCGCGCGGAGGCCGGCACCTCGGTCGGCTCCGCGCTCTCGCGGGCGTTCCAGCGGGCCCGCTCCATCGCCTTCGTCTTCTGCTCGGCCGTCATCTCGCCGTACTCGACCTGCACGTCGGTGACACCCGGCAGCCCCCGGACCTTCGACTCGACGTCGGTCTTGATCTGGGTGCGAAGCGGGCAGCCGGCGGTGGTCAGTGCGACCCGAACCAGCACCGTGCCGTCGTCGCCGACCCGGACGTCGTCGACCATGCCGAGCTCCACGATGCTGACGTGGAGCTCGGGGTCCGAGACGCCGGCCAGGATGCGTCGGACGTCATCCGGGCTCGGGGCGCGAGCGGAGGAGGGGGCGGGGGTCATCGGCGAATAAAACCAGTCTCCCTTGAAAATATGCCCAGAGCGAGGTACCGTCAACCCTCGTGATCGACCTGGGCGTGCTCAAGGCCCTGGCCGACGAGACCCGCTACGCCGTCTACCGGGAGCTCGCCTCGTCGCCCCAGCCCCTGTCGGCGCCCGAGCTCGCCGACCGGCTCGGCGTCCACGCCAACACCGTCCGCCTGCACTTGGAGCGCCTCCGCGACGCCGGGCTCGTCGACGCCGAGGCCGCGCACCGGGGCACGGTCGGGCGCCCGCAGCACCTCTACTTCCTCGCGCCCGGGGCGCCGAGCCTGGGGTTCGACCCGCCCGCCCACGCGCTGCTGGCCGGCCTTCTGGCCGCCCTCGCCGAGCGGGTCGGCGCCGACCACGAGGACGCCGCCGACACCGGCCACGCCTGGGGTGCCGAGGCGGCCCGCCGGACCCGGAGCCGCTCGTGCGTCCGGGCGCTGGCGGCCGAGCTGGAGCAGCTCGGCTTCGAGCCCGCGGTCGCACCCGGCGACGGCACGTCGGAGGGCGCGGTGCGCATCGACTTCCTCCACTGCCCGTTCCGGGAGCTCGCGGAGGCGTACCCGGAGCTCGTCTGCAACCTGCACCGGGGGCTCTGCGAGGGTCTCGTCGACGAGCTGGGCGGGGGAAGCGTCGAAGAGTTCGCGACGTTGTACGACCATGAGCCGTGCCACGTCACCGTGGACGCCGGCGTTTCGAACGACCGGTAGGCTGAGCAGCGGAGGCAAAGCATGTCGATGTTCCAGGTCACCGACGCCAGCTTGGTGTTCAACCTCACCGACTCGGCGGCCGACAAGGTCCGCTCGCTGATCGACGCCGAGCAGAGCGCGGAGCCACTCGCGCTCCGCGTCGCGGTCCGCCCCGGCGGGTGCTCGGGCTACAGCTACGAGATGTTCTTCGACGCCGACATCGCCGAGGATGACGTCCGCACCGAGCAGGCCGGCGTGCAGGTTGTGATCGACCCGGCCAGCTTCCAGCTCCTGAAGGGCGCGTCCCTCGACTACAAGGACGGGCTGCAGGGCGCCGGGTTCGCGATCAGCAACCCCAACGCCGAGCGGTCCTGCGGCTGCGGCCAGTCCTTCTCCTAACCAGCCGGTCAACCGCTCCCTACGCCCGGCTTCGACCGCGATACCGGCGCTCACGCAGCGTCGCGGCGTCCGTCCAATCCTGTTTTTCGCGACGTGATCGGGTTACGCTACGCGGCACTCGCGTGATTCGTTGCCGCGCGAGCACGCCGGCTTGAAGGGAGCAACGCTCATGTCATCGACCTGGCCACCGGGCCCGCCCCTTGGTGGGCCGTCGACACCTCCGAGTCCGCCCCCGCCCCGGCCCTGGGAGCCGCCGACGCCGACGGCGCCCTCACCGGCGCCCGCGGGCCCGTCGGCTTCCAAGCCGGCCAAGAAGCGCCCGGCGAAGAAGCGCGCCGCCAAGAAGCGGGTCGCCAAGAAGCGGGTCGCCAAGAAGCGCGTGGCCAAGAAGCGCCCCGCGAAGCGCAAGG
>CALEYV010000009.1 GCA_937927875.1 uncultured Actinomycetes bacterium
CTACACGCGTAAGATCGTCGGCAGCGTCAGATGTGTATAAGAGACAGCTCTTGATACCGCGGGCCGGGCCGGTCCCGGGGGTCGGCCGGTCAGCCGCCCGCGACGGCGGGCACGATGCTGACGACGGTCCCCTCGGTGAGCGGGGTGGCGACGCCGTCGAGGAAGCGGATGTCCTCGTCGGCGACGAACACGTTCACGAACCGCCGCAGGCTGCCGCCCTCGTCGAACAGCCGCTCCCCGAACCCGGGATGGGCGACGTCGAGGGCCTTGAGGGCCTCACCGACCGTGCCGCCCTCGACCCCGACCTCGGAGGCCCCGCCCGCGAGCGACCGCAGCTGGGTCGGGATCCGGACCGTGACCGCCATCGGCTCAGGCCTCGGCCGCGCTCGGGAAGGCAGCCCGGAACGCGTCGAGGGTGGGCTCGATCGTGGCGGTCGGGCCGACCTCGTCCTGCACCGCGTCGAGGGTCTTCAGGCCGTGGCCGGTGACGTAGGCGACCACCCGCTCGTCGGGGCGCACCACCCCCTCGGCGGCCAGGCGGCGCAGCGACGCGATCGTGACGCCGGCCGCGGTCTCGCCGAAGATCCCCTCGGTGCGGGCGAGGAGGCGGATCCCGGCTCGGACCTCGTCGTCGGTCACCGCCGCCAGCGCGCCGCCGGTGCGCCGCACCGTGTCGAGGGCGTAGTAGCCGTCGGCGGGGTCGCCGATGGCGAGCGACTTGGCGATCGTGTTCGGCTTCTGGGGCCGGATGGTGTCGCTGCCCTCGGCGAACGCGGTGGCGACCGGCGAGCAGCCGGTCGCCTGGGCGCCCGAGACCCGAACCGGCGTCTCCTCGATGAGGCCGGCCCGGACCAGCTCGCCGAAGCCCCGGTCGACCTTCGTGAGCAGCGAGCCGCTCCCGACCGGGACCACGACGTGGTCCGGCGCCTCCCACCCGAGCTGCTCGGCAGTCTCGAAGGCGAGGGTGCGCGACCCCTCGGCGTAGAAGGGGCGGACGTTCACGTTCACGAACGCCCACGGATGCTCGGCCGCCAGCTCGCCGCAGAGCCGGTTCACGTCGTCGTAGGTGCCGTCGACCGCGACCAGGTTGGTGCCGTACACCGCCGACGTCACGATCTTGGCCGGCTCGAGGTCGGCGGGGATGAACACGTAGCTGGGCAGCCCGGCCCGCGCCGCCGCCGCCGCCACCGCGTTGGCGAGGTTCCCGGTCGAGGCGCAGGCGATGGTCTTGAGCCCGAACTCGAGCGCCTTCGCCACCGCGACGGCCACCACCCGGTCCTTGAACGAGTTGGTGGGGTTCCGGGTGTCGTCCTTCACCCACAGCTCGCCGAGCCCGAGCTCGGCCGCCAGTCGGTCGGCCCGCAGCAGCGGCGTGCAGCCGACCGGGAGGCTGTTCGGGGCCTCGTCGACCGGCAGCAGCCCGGCGTAGCGCCAGATCGTCGGCGGCCCGGCGGCGATGGACTCCCGGGTGACGGTGCGGCGCACCGCCTCCTCGTCGTAGAGGACCTCGAGGGGCCCGAAGCACCACTCGCAGGCGTAGCGGGGGGCGACGTCGTAGGTGCGGCCGCACTCACGGCACCGCAGGCTGTGCACGTATGCCATTGGTCTCCTCCTGTCGGGTGGCTCAGGGCCACCGCTCCTCGACGCGCTCTCTGAGCGCCTCGAGCGGAGGATCCGCTCTCTGGCTGCTCATCGTTCAGGCATTGGCACCTGGCTCCGATCCGGGGATCGCAACTGGTTGCCGCGGCGTCGACGGGCCTGTCCCTCGGCCGCTCTTGATGAGCGCGTGCTAGGGCACAAGGTTAGCCGGGCCGTCCCCTACGCTCCAGCCGCTATGGGGCCCGGCCCGGACGCCCGGTCGCTCGCCGACCAGAAGCAGCGCCTCGGGCTCCGCGTCTCGGTCTGCCTCCCGGCCCGCAACGAGGCCCTGACCGTGGGCGGGATCGTGGCGGTGATCCAGGGCACGCTCGCCGACGGGGTGGGCCTCGTCGACGAGGTGGTGGTCCTCGACGACGGGTCCGAGGACGAGACGGGTCCGGTGGCGGCGGCCGCCGGGGCCCGGGTCTGGCGGGAGGCCGAGGTCCTCCCCGAGCAGCCCGGCGGAGCGGGGAAGGGCAACGCGCTCTGGAAGGCGGTGTACGTCACCGAGGGCGACCTGATCTGCTTCCTCGATGCCGACGTGCGCAACTTCGCTCCGCACTTCGTCACCCGCCTGCTCGAGCCGCTGCTGCGCGACCCCGCCATCGGCTTCGTGAAGGGCCACTACGAACGGCCCCTCCACGGCGACCCGCGAGGTGGCGGGCGGGTGACCGAACTCATGGCCCGGCCCCTGCTGCGGGCGCTCTTCCCGGCCCTCGCCGGGATCCGCCAGCCGCTCGGCGGTGAGTACGCGGCGCGCCGGACGGTGCTCGAGGTCCTGCCGTTCGTCGAGGGCTGGGGCGTCGAGCTCGGCCTCCTGCTCGACGTCGCCGACCGCTTCGGTGTCGAGGCCATCGCGGAGTCCGACCTCGGGGTGCGTGAGCACCGGAACCGTCCCCTCGCCGAGCTCGGACCACAGGCCCTGGCGGTGCTGCTCACCGGGCTTCGACGGGCCGGCCTGGCGCCCGTCGACACCGCGCAGCGCGGGCGCGGGGACGACGGCGGGGCGACGGCGCTGCGCGAACGGCCACCGATGATGACGGTGCCCGCGTACCGGGCCAAGTTCGGCCGCGAGCTCAGCGCGTAGCGCCGTCGTCGAGCGCGGCGCGCCCGGCCTCGATCGCCGCCTCCTCGACGAGCAGGGCCGCCCGCTCGAACGCCTCCGCCGCGTGCCACACCCGCTCCGTGAGCACCAGCAGCGGCGCCGGCCCGACTACCGAGAGCTCCTCGCGCGCCTCGGCGGTGGCCTGACCGGCGATGACGGCGCGGCGAGGCACGCCGAGCTCGGCCGCCCACTCGAGCACGCCCCCGACGACCTTGCCCTCGAAGCTGGTGGCGTCGAGCTTGCCCTCGCCGGTCACGACCAGCGTGGCGCCGTCAAGCGCGTGCTCCAGCCCGACCTCCCCCGCGACGACGTCGAACCCGGGCTCGAGTCGCGCGCCGAGCGCCGCCAGCCCGCCTGCGAGCCCGCCCGCCGCTCCGCCGCCCTCGAGGTCGGTGACGTCGACGCCGGTGCGGCGCTCGTACTCCTGGGCCAGCCGCTCCAAGCGCCGCCGGAGCAGCGCGACCTGGGCTTCGGTCGCGCCCTTCTGGGGTCCGAAGTCCGGCGCGGCGTCGACGAACCGGGTCGTCACGTCGCAGGCCACCGTGACCTCGAGGCCGCCGAGCGACCACCCGAGCGCGTCGAGCGCCCCGAGCCCGCCGTCGGTCGTGGCGCTGCCACCGACGCCGACCAGCACTCGGCGCACGCCCGCCCGCGCCACCGCGGCCAGGAGCTCGCCGGTCCCCCGCGTCGACGCGCGCAGCGGGTCGTTGCGCTCGACGAGGGCGAGCCCGCTCGCGCGCGCCATCTCGACGACGCCGAGCCCGTCCGGCGTGAGCCCGTACTCGGCGTCGACCGGGTCGCCCAGCGGACCGGTGACGCGCACCCGCCGGCGGCTCCCGCCCGCGGCGAGCAGCGCGTCGAGGGTCCCCTCACCACCATCGGCGAGGGGCAGCGAGCGCACCTCGTCGAACCCGGCGCTGTGCAGCCCGCGCGCCATCGCGGCGGCCGCTTCGGGCGCGGTGAGGCTGCCGCGGAACTTGTCAGGACACGCGACTGCGACAGTCACGGTCACTAGTACCCTCTCGCGTCTTTCTCCGTGATTCCGATCACAGATGTTGGCGCGAGTCCTCGCCCTGTGGAGCGAGCGATTCCCGTTGCTGGGCAGCCCGGGTACGGGCAGGACCGGCCGCCGCACGTCCGGAGGGCCGGTCGTGGGGTCGGCGGTGGTCACGTCGAGTCGATGGTTGGCCGACCCGGCGGTGCTCAACACGAGCGATGGTTTCCACCACAGCTCCCGCAAGGCGGGAGATGTTCTGCGCGCCTGCAACGTCTCGATGGTGGTCGAGCGCACAGGCTGGGTTGCGACACCGGAGCTTGCGTCCGTTCTTGGCGGCCGATTGGCCGCATGCTGGGCAGTGGCTGCTGGTACCGCGTTCGTCGACAACTTCCAGGTTGATGGCTTCTTCTTCGAGTCGGTAGCGAAGCGCGTCGCGGGTGTAGGCACGCAGCCAGCGGCCGACTCGGCGATTCTGGACCGCCCCAGCTCTGTTCCGCTCTATGCCCACGGGGTCGCCGAGCGCGACTTTCTCGACCTGGTGGTCGGTTGCCCAGGACGCGGCGATGCGAGCGGAACGGTTGGCTGCGAGTCGGACCCGGCGACGGCTCCTGGCTTCGGCGCGCCGTTGCTTCGCGCCGAGGCTCCGCCAGCGGCGAGACCCAGCCTGACGCGGACTGCCCGGCTGTGCCTTCACCGGTTCGCGGCGTCGGGCTTGCTTGGCTTGGCGGGCTTTCGTGTCCGCAAGGTGCAGGTACTCCTCTGACCGTACGGCGCGACCCGAGATCATCAGCGCCTCCGGGCCGGCTGCCAGCACCAGCGGATGGATGATCCCCGGATCCGCGCCTGCGATCCGTCCCGAGACGCGCCTCGTGGCGCTGATCGCCACCCACGACGTGACATCCAAGAACAACTCGCCGCCGTCCACGAGCAGTTTGACGGCTCGCACGCTCTCCGGTGGATATGGGACTGGGTGGGAGAAGGCAAGAACCAGGCGCGGATGGTACCGAGCCCTCTGCAGGCTGACTCGGGGCCTCGAGGCCACGCCGGCAGGGACGAACTGAAAGTCTCCGTGGCGCCAAGTCACCGGCCGCTCATAGTGCTTGCTCAAGGGCAGCGCCGCCTTCTCGCCGGCCTTGCGGCGTCGGACCGACTCGAAGAATGCCGCAGACCACGCTTTGGCCACATCCTGGGCCGCCCGCACCGACAGAGGCCCGAACGGTCCATGTGCCCGCAGGTCCGGCCAGATCTGGGTATTCGAGTTCGCCGCCGGCCGTCCGGCGCGACGCCTCGCGTGATATCGGTCGATGCACCAGGCCCACGCATCGCCGCTTGCCACAAGCAGTTCCCGCGCCTGACGAGCCTTGGCCGGCGTCGCCATGACCTTGACCCGAAACGATCGAACCACATGTCCCGCCGGCACGGGCGCTCCACCAAAACTCACACCAGGCACTATCCGAGCCCGGTGTGACACCCGTCCAGAGTCACAAGGTGCCAAGGAACCCCGGCACTAAATTGGCCGGTGATGCTCGAGCGTGTCCCGCTTCTCGAGAAGGAACTCGACGACTACGCCGAGGTCGTCGGGCCGGACGTCATCGCCGACATCCGGGCCGCCGCCGCGCCCCTCCAGGGCGCCCGGGTCCTGCACGTCAGCGCCACCGCCTACGGCGGCGGCGTGGCCGAGCTGCTCGCCACTCACGTTCCCCTGCTCCGCAGCGTCGGCGTGGAAGCGGAGTGGCAGGTGCTGCACGGCAGCGACGAGTTCTTCACCGTCACCAAGCAGGTGCACAACGCCCTCCAGGGCGCCGACATCGAGTGGACGGCCCCGATGCAGCGCACCTACCTCGAGCACCTGCTCGACAACGCGCTGCTGCTCGAGGACGGCTGGGACTTCGTGGTCGCACACGATCCCCAGACGGCCGCGCTCCTCCACTTCCTGCGCGACAACCCCGCCCTCTCCGGCGACCGAACCCGGTGGGTGTGGCGCTGCCACATCGACCTCACCACCGCCAACCCGACCGTGTGGGAGTTCTTCCGTCCGTTCATCGAGCTCCACGACGCCTCAGTCTGGACGCTCGAGGACTTCGTCCCGCCGTCACTGAAGATGGAGCGCGTCCTCACCCGGCCGCCGTGCATCGACCCGCTCTCGGTGAAGAACCTCGACCTCGCGCTCCCCTTCTGCGTCGAGCTCACCCGCCAGTACGGCATCGACCCCAAGCGGCCCATCATGTGCCAGGTCAGCCGCTACGACCCGTGGAAGGACCCGGTCGGCGTCATCGAGGCGTACCGACTGGTCCGCGATCAGGTGCCGGACGTGCAGCTCCTCCTGGCGGGATCGATGGCCACCGACGACCCGGAGGCGTTCCGGGTCTGGGAGGAGACCGAGCGGGCCCAGCGCGGCGACCGCGACATCCACCTCCTGTCGAACCTGCACCAGGTCGGGTCGGTGCACATCAACGCCTTCCAGCGAATCGCGACCGTGGTCGTCCAGAAGTCGGTGCGGGAGGGCTTCGGCCTCACCGTGAGCGAGGCGCTCTGGAAGGGACGGCCGGTCGTCGGCGGGCGGGCGGGTGGCATCACGATGCAGATCCTCGACGGGTTCGACGGCTACCTCGTCGACGGGATCGAGTCGTGCGCGCGGCGGGTGATCGACCTGCTCGCCGACCCGGTGGGGGCGGACGCGCTCGGCGCCCAGGGTCGCGAGCACGTGCGCGAGCACTTCCTCGCCACGCGCGAGCTGCACGACTGGCTGCAGCTGCTCGGCGACCTGCGGTGACGATCGTCGTCTCGAACCGGGGGCCGTACCAGTTCACCGCCGGCCCGGACGGGACCTTCCAAGCCCAGCCCGGCGCTGGCGGCCTCGCCAGCTCCCTGCGCCCGCTGCTGCTCTCCGGCGCGGCCGGGCCTGACGGCGCCTGGCTGGCCGCCGCGGTCAGCGACGGTGACCGGGCCGCGGTGCGGGCCGACGCGGTCGACGCGCCCGGCGTCCGCCTGACCCTCCTCGACCTCGACCCCGACACCTACCGGCTCGCCTACGACCTGGTCTCGAACGGCACCCTCTGGTTCCTGCACCACGGGCTCTTCGACCTGCCGCGACGGCCGCGCTTCGACCACCGCTGGTGGGAGGCGTGGGCCGGCTACGAGCAGGTGAACCGGGCCTTCGCCGACGCGGTCGTCGAGCTGGCCGGCGACGGGGACGTCGTGATGGTCCAGGACCTCCACCTCACCCTGGTGCCCGGGATGCTGCGAGCCGAGCGGCCCGACCTGCGGCTCGTCTACTTCACGCACACCGCCTTCTGCGGCCCCAACTCCATCCAGGTGCTGCCCACCGAGGCGGCGCGTGCGCTCTGCGGATCGATGGCGGCCGCCCCGTGCGGCTTCCACGCCGCGCGCTGGGCCCGGGCCTACGAGGCGTCCGCGCGCGACATCCTCGGCGAAGCGGCCCGGCTGGCGCCCACGTTCGTGACGCCGCTCGGGCCCGACCCGGACGCGCTGGCCGCGACCGCCGCCGACGCCGGCACCCGCGCCGCGCTCGCCGAGCTCGAAGACCTCGTCGGCGACCGGACGATGCTGCTCCGGGTCGATCGCATCGACCCGTCGAAGAACGTGCTGCGCGGCTTCCAGGCCTACGACCGGCTCCTCGAGCTGCACGCGGCGTGGCGGGAGCGGGTGGTGTTCGTCGCCCGGCTCAACGCCTCCCGGGAGTCCCTCGCCGAGTACCAGGCGTATCACCAGGAGGTCGAGCTGGCGGCCGACCGCGTGAACGAGCGCTGGTCAACCGGCGACTGGCAGCCGGTGGTCGTCGATGCGGTCGACGACTACCCGCGCACCGTCGCCGCGATGCTGCGCTACGACGTCCTGCTGGTGAACTCGGTGAAGGACGGCTTGAACCTCGTCGCGAAGGAAGGCCCCCTCGTCAACCAGCGTGACGGGGTCCTGTGCCTGTCGCCGGGCGCGGGCGCGTGGGACGAGCTCGGCCCGGCCGCGCTCGAGGTCCATCCGTTCGATCTCGAGCAGGCCGCTGGCGCGCTGCACACGGCGCTGTCGATGGCCCCGGACGAGCGGGCGAGCCGCGCCGCCCGGCTGCGCGAGCTGGCAGGACGCCACACCCCCCAGGAGTGGTTCGAGGCCCAGCTCAGCCGGGCGGCCTGACCGAGACGGCCAGGTCGCCGAGCAGGTCCGCCAGCCCGACCGGGCCGTCGACGACGACATCGGCGTCGTCGAGAAGCCCGGGCGGCGCCTCGCCCGACCGGACGGCGATGCGCAGCCCCGCGAAGCCGGGTTCGTCGGCCTGCCGTCGGGTCAAGGCGGCGAACGCGGCCCGGTCGCCGGTGTCATCGCCGGCGAACGCGGCGGCTCGCGCCCGATGCTCGTCGAGGAGCGCGGTGACGACCGTCCCCTTGTCGACGGGCACGGGAACGCGCAGCTCGGCGGCCATCCGGCCCGGGAGCACGAGGAGCCCGAGGGCCGTCCCCAGCTGCTCGAGCGCGCCAGCGGGGGGCGCGTCGTCGGGCCGGGTCCGCCAGTGCACGGTGAACGAGAGGTTGCCCTTGCGCTCGACGGGCAGCCCGGGCCAGCGGGCCTCGATCTCCTGCGCGGCGGTGAGGATGGCCTCGGCGTACGGTGCCGCCCGCGGATCGGTGACGACCTCGTCCCCGACCACGCGCTCGAGCCCGTAGACCCCGATGTGCAGGACCCCGGGGATCGGCACGTGGTCGCGCAGGAAGGCGGCTGGTCGCCCGCTCACTACCGCGACGAGGGCCAGGTGCGGCACGAGCTCGCGGAGCGCGTCGAGGGCAGCCGGCAGGGGCCGAGCCTGGGACGGGTCCTCGACGATGGGGGCGAGCGTCCCGTCGTAGTCGGTGATGAGCGCGCTGGCGGCCGGCCGCGCGGTGATCGGCGCCAGCGGCGAGGACCCCGTCACGCCGCGCTCCGGGGGCGCGGATGCGCTACTTGCCGACGGTGACGATGCAGTCGGCGGAGACCGCCGTCGTTGGCACCGGGCTCGGGAAGGCCGCGACGGTGGCGCCAATCGCGGCCGCCTTGGTGAGCGTGTCTCGAGCGGTGACCGACACGTCCGACTTGCAGGCCACCGTCGTGCCGGTCTGGGGCGTAGTCGCGTTGCCGGTGAAGAGGATCGCGTACCCGAGGCCGCGCAGCTTGTTGGCCTCCGCGGTGGCGGCGCCGCTGACACCCGACGCGTTGAACACGACCAGCTTCAGCTGCTTGCCGCTGGTGGTGGTGGTCGTGGTCCCGCCGGTGGTGACCGTCGTTCCGGGCACCGCGCCGCGGCTGCTGCTGCCGGGGGACCCGACGCCGTTGACGACGTTCAAGAGGATGATCCCCATCACGATCGCGGCTCCGACCAGCACGGCCCCACGCACGGCGCTGCGCAGCACCCGCGCTCCCAGCGCGGGTGCGTGCGCGACGGCGGTCATTGGCTCCCCGGATCGGCGCGTCGGCGCTCAAGGCGACTTTGACGTCGAAGCTCACGGGAGCGGCGGAGGCGCTTCACGGTCAAGGGGTCGTACTCGAAGGCGGCGGCCCGGTCGAGCAGCTCGCCGAGCACCCGATAGTAGTGACTCGTGGACAGCCCAAGCCGAGCGCGGATCGCCGATTCCTTCGGACCCGGGAAGCACCACCACGAGCGCTCAAAGTCCAGAATTGCGCGCTCGTGCGCCGAGAGGTCCATCGCGCCGAGTATGGCCGCCACTCCGTGCGCTGCCGTGGATTTCGACACCTCGAATCGCGTCCCATTCGGCCGCGGACCAGCAGCGGCGCCGCCCTCCGCTGGTGATCAGGGCGCGGCGTGGAACTCCCGGAAGGCGCCCATCAGCCGATCGCGGGCCTCGAACCCCAACTCGTCAAGGTCAGCGACGGTCAGCGTGCCGGTCAGCTCGATCGTGCGACGAATCTGCGCGAGATAGCGGTCGCAGCCGTCGCATCGTGCAAGGTGACGCTCGAAACGGGCCCGGTCGGTCGGCGACATCACCCCCTCGAGGTAGTCGGTGACGACCTCGACGAACTGCTGACAGGGGTAGTCGTCTCGGTCGCGGCGCAGAAGCCTCGGCAGGATCATGACCGCTCGTCCTCGAAGTGGTCCTCGAGCGCGCCGCGCACCTTGGCCCGGGCCCGGTGCAGCAGCACCCGTTGGTTGGTCTCGGAGAGGTCGAGGGCGTTACAGACGTCGGTCGCGTCCCAGCCCTCGAGATCGCGCAGGGTGATGACCCGCTGCTGGTTGGGCGGCAAGGCCGCGATAGCGGCCTCGATCACCGATCGGGTCTCGGTGGCGAGGAGGCGCGCCTCGGGCTCCTCGTCCCACGGCGTCGGCGGCGACGACCACGCCCCCGCTCGCCGACCGGAGGCGCGGAAGCGGGTGGCGTCGACGGCCGGCTGGTCGGGCGCGATCTCGTCGGCCAGCGACGCGACCGGGACGCTGCGGTGCTCGCGCACCCCCTTCGTGCGGGCCCGGTTGGCGACGATCCGGTG
>CALEYV010000010.1 GCA_937927875.1 uncultured Actinomycetes bacterium
CTCGGGCCCGGGCCCCGCGACGGGCTCATGACCGGGATCGCGGCCAAGGGCTACCCGCTGTGGGCGGTGCGGACCGGGCTCGAGCTGAGCGCGCTCGCCAGCGGCTGGGCCCTCGGCGGCAACGTCGGCGTCGGCACGGTGCTGTTCGCGTTCGGGATCGGGCCGCTCGGCCACTGGTTCCTCGCCCGCCTCCACCTCGGGGTCGGTGATGTCGACCCCGAGCCGGCGGCCGCGGTCGGCGAGTGAGCGTCCGGGTCGGGGTCGTCGGCACCGGGTTCGGGGCCCGGGTGGTGGCGCCGGTGTTCGAGGCCACCGACGGCTGCGAGGTGGTGGGGGTTGTCTCGGCCCGCGACGACTCGGGCGTCGCCGCCCTCTGCGACGACCAGGACATCGACCTGGTCTGCGTCCACTCGCCGCCGTTCCTGCACACGGCGCACGTGCGCCACGCGCTCGACCGGGGCCACGCCGTGCTCTGCGACAAGCCGTTCGGCGTCGACGCCGGCCAGGCCGAGACGCTCCTCGCCGCGGCCGAGGTGGCCGACTGCCTGCACCTGCTGAACTTCGAGTTCCGCTACGACCCGACCCGGGTCCTGGTGCGCGACCTCGTCGCCGGCGGCGCGATCGGGGCGCCCGAGCACGTGCAGTGGACGCACCTCAGCGCCGGGTCGCGCCATCCCCTGCGCTCGCACGGGTGGCTCTTCGAGCGGGCCAAGGGCGGCGGCTGGGTCGGCGCCTGGGGGTCGCACGCGGTCGACTTCCTGCGCTGGACCTTCGGTGACGTCGTCGACGTCGACGCCCGGTGCCGGGTCACGCTCGCCGAGCGGCCCGACGCCGACGGCGTGCTGCGACCCTGCGACGCCGAGGACGCGTTCAGCGCCGTGCTGACGCTGGCCGGCGGCGTCACCGCGACCATCGACTCCAGCTTCGCGGCGCCGGTCTCGCTGGCGCCCCGGCTCGTCGTCGTCGGCAGCGACGGCGTGCTCGAGTGCGTCGCCGACGCCAAGGTCGTCGTCCGCCACCCCGACGGGAGCCGCGACGAGCACCACAGCCGGGACGAGGGCGACCCGCACCTGGCGCCGATGCGCCGGTACGCGGCGGTGGTGCGCGACAGCGTCGCGGAGGGGATCGCGTTCCCCGGCGCGCCGACGTTCGCGGACGGGTTCGCCTGCGCGCAGGTGCTCGACCGGCTACGCGCCGGCGGCGAGGGCGAAGGCGCGTGACCAGCCCGGCGCCTCGACGCCGATCGCGTCGAGGCGGGACCGGGCCTCGGCCATCGCCGCGTCGGCCTCCGGGTGCTGCAGCGCCTGCCAGGCGTGGGCGCGCGCCAGGCGCATGATCGCCTGGTCGAGGCGGGCCTCGGTGGCGTCGCTGCGGGCCACCGCGGCGTCGAAGGCGGCGGCCGCCTCCGGGTCGCCGGCCCCCAGCCGGCCGAAGGCGCCGCCGATCGCGTGCTGGAGCTGGTCGAGGTAGGTGCCCTGGCCGGCGCCGGCGGCCGCGAGCGCGACCGCGTCGTCGGAACGGCCGGCGGCCGCGTAGGCGATCGAGAGCGCGGCCGTCACGGCCACCCCCGACCCCCGGCCCTTGACCGAGCCGGCCGCCTGCGCCGCCTCGAGCTCGGCCACCGCCTCGGTGACCCGCCCCGCTTGCAGGAGCGCGAGCCCGAGGGCGAGGCGCCCGGTCGCCACCATCTCGGCGCCCGCGCCGGCGCCGAAGCTGACGTGGAGCGCGGACGGCAGCGCGTCCCGGTCACCGAGGTGGATGAGCACCTGGGCCCGCACGAGGAAGTCGTAGGTGGGGCTGTCCGGGCCCCCGTCGTGGTTCAGCAGGTCGAGCGCGTCCGACACCCGGCCTCGGCAGGCCAGGGATCGGACGAGCGAGCCCCGGGCCTGCATCTGGCCCCACGGGTCGCTCGTGACCTCGAAGCGCTCGAGCGCGTCGCGGCCAAACGCGATCGCCTGCTCGCTGTCGCCGTTCCACAGGTGGAGGTTGGCGAGCAGCAGGGTGAGGATCGCGGCGAGCCACCGGTTGCCGGTGACGGCGGTCTCGGCCAGCTGCTCGCGGGCGAGCGCCTCCGCCTCGGCCTGGCGGCCCTGCATGAACCGGATCCAGGCCTGGATGCTGCGGCACCAGTTCAGCCCGCCGTAGTCGCCGAGCTCGGTGAACACCGCGACCGAGCGCTCGACCCGGTCGTCGGCCCGGTCGGCGTCGCCGCGGAAGAACGCGATGGACGCCAGGTTCTGCAGCGCCCAGGCCTCGCCCCGGCGGTCGCCGGCCGCCTCGAAGGCCTGGAGCGCGGCCGTCAGGTCCTCGTCGGCGCCGTCCTGGTCGCCCATGAACATGTAGGTGACGCCCCGGACCCGGAGCGCGTTCGCCACGCCGAGGTCGTCGTCGAGGGCCCGCCAGGCGTCGATGGCCTCCTGGGCCGTCTCGACCGCGGCCGTCGTGTCGCCGGCCCGCTGGTGGATCTCGGCCAGCAGCGTCAGGGCCCGGGCCGTCGTGCGCGGGTCGGGGTCCTCCTCGAGCACCGCGTCGACGCCCGCCCGCGCCACCGGGAGGTCGTGCTGGGCGGTGGCGGCGGTGACGTGGCCGAGCTGCAGCCGCCAGCGCGTCTCGTCGGGCGTGCTCGGGGGCAGCACGGCCAGCGCCTGCTCGAAGAGGCGGGTCGCGCTGGGCCAGAGCTCGGCGGCCCACGCCCGGTCGCCGGCCAGCTCGAGCATGGCGAGGGCCCGCTGCGGCAGGTCGGCCGGGACGCCCTCGACGGTGCCGAGCTCCTTCAGCAGCAGCGCGGCGGCCCCGTAGTGATGGGCGACGCGCTCGGTGGCGGCGGTCCCGGCGTCGTCCTCGCGGAGCGCCTTCGACAGCCACTCGGCGAGGACGGCGTGACGCCGGGCCCGCTCCGCCTTCGTGAGGGTGCCATAGGCGACGTCGCGCACGACCTCGGACGGGAAGCGGAACTCGCCGTCCTCCAGCTCGAGCAGCTCGCGGTCGGTGAGCGTGAGCAGGACGCGCCGCGGCTCGGTCTCCTCGCGGGCCTCGGCGAGCGCGACGACGGCGTCGAGCGGTCCGCTCGCCCCGACCACCGCGCAGTCCTCGAGGAGGTCCCGCTCGGTCGGCTCGAGGGAGTCGAGCCGGGCCGACACGAGTCCCTGCAGGGTGGCCGGCAGCCGGCTGCTGCCGACGCCCGACTCGCGGATGAGCGCCGCCAGCTCCTCGATGAAGAACGGGTTGCCGCCGCTGCGCTCGCGGAGGGCGGCGGTGAGCTCCTCGGTCGCCTCGGTGCCGAGGAGCTCCTCGACGAGCGCGTCGGCGGCCGGGCCGTCGAGCGGCTCGAGGTTCAGCACGCTGAGGTTGTGCCGGCCCGTCTCGGGGCGCCAGCGCTCGTCGAGCTCGGGCCGGGCGGTGGCGAGCAGCACGAACGGGGTCGCCCGCAGCGCGCCGAGCAGCCGGTCGACGAGGTCCAGGACGACGTCGTCGGCCCAGTGCAGGTCGGAGAGCACGAGCACGACCGGGCGGTGCTGGGCCACGAAGCGGAAGAGGGCCTGGCCCGACCGCAGCGCGTCGCTGCGGGCCCGGGCCGGGTCGACGTCCGACAGCTCGTCGTCGTAGCCGAGGAGATAGAGGAGGCCCCGGCCGATGCGCGTCACCTCCGGGTCGTCGACGGCGCGCTCGACCGCCTTCGCGACGTCCTCGTAGATGATCGTGCGCGCCTCCTCGTGGGAGGCGCCCTGCGGCACGTGGCAGATGGCGCGGATGGTCTCCGCGATGGGCCACCACACGTCCTCGCCGTACGGGACGCAGTGGCCGGTCAGCACGTCGGCGCCGTGCTCGAGCTGGGCCCGCTCGGCCACCTCGCTGATGAGGCGGCTCTTGCCGACCCCGGCGCCGCCGGTGACGAGGACGAGGTGGGCCCGCCGGCGCGCCAGCGCGCTGCCGACGATGGCGTCGAGCATCCCGACCTCGGCGTCGCGGCCGATGAGCGGGGCCCGCGACCGCCGCCGCGCCCCGGGGGGCGCCGACGCCGCCACGGCCTGCCACGCCTCGACCGGCTCCGAGCGTCCCCGCACCACCTGGGGGCCGAGCGGCTCGTACTGGATGCAGTGGGCGGTGGCGGCGTGCGTCTCGGGCCCGACGACGACCCGCCCCGGCTCGGCGACGGTCTGCAGCCGGCTGGCCGTGTTCACGGCGTCGCCCATCGCGGTGTAGTCCCCGCCGGCCCGCAGCGCGCCGACCAGCACCTCGCCGGTGTTCACCGCGACGCGCAGCGGCGGCCGCCGGCCGCTGACGCCCCGGCTGGCGGCCAGGGTGCGCTGCATCCGCAGCGCGCACCGCACCGCCCGCTCGGCATCGTCCTCGTGCGCGGTCGGCGCGCCGAACAGCGCCAGCAGCGCGTCCCCGACGATCTTGTCGACCTCGCCGCCGTAGGCGACCACGTCCGCGCTCAGCGCCTCGAAGCACTCGTCGACGAGCGCCTTCACGGCCTCGGGGTCGCTCTCCTCCGAGAAGCTGGTGAAGCCGACCAGGTCGGCGAAGAGCACGGTGACGACCCGACGCTCGTCGGGTCGGGCGACCAGGGAATGCCCGCACGAGGGGCAGAAGCGAGCGGCGGCAGGTGTCCCCGCCCCGCAGGCCGGACACGTCATTG
>CALEYV010000011.1 GCA_937927875.1 uncultured Actinomycetes bacterium
GAGGAGGCGCCGGCCGTGACCCGGCTCCTCGTGATGACCCAGCGGGAGGTCGGCGAGCGGCTGGCAGCCGAGGCGGGCGGCCGCGGCTACGGCGCGGTCTCGGTGAAGGTGGCGTACTACGCGGAGGCCCGCGTCGTCGGCGCGGTGCCGCGCACGGTCTTCGTGCCGGCGCCGCGCGTCGACTCGGTCCTGGTCCGGCTGGACCGGCACCCCACCGCGCCGGTGGCGGTGCCGAGCCCCGAGGCGCTCTTCGCGCTGGTCCGGTCCGGGTTCGCCCACCGCCGCCAGATGCTGCGACGCACGCTGCGGCCCCGGCTCGGCGCGCGCACCGAGGCGACGCTCGAGCAGGCCGGCATTGCCCCGTCGGCGCGCGCGGAGTCGCTCACGCTCGACGACTGGGCCCGCCTGGCCCGAACCGCGGACGCCAGCGCGTGAACGAGCTCACCGAGACCAGTCGCCTCCGGCGCGTGCGCGCCACCGCGCACGCCAAGCTCACCCTCAGCCTGGCGGTCTACGACCGGCGCACGGACGGCTACCACGACATCGAGGGCCTGGCGGTCTCGATCGGGGACCCGTACGACCTGGTGGCGGTCGAGGCGGTGCCGCACCCGGGCGGGGTCAGCCTCGAGGTGTCCGGCCCCGCGACCGACCGCGTCCCGAACGGCCCCGAGAACCTCGCCGCGCGGGCCGGCGAGGACCTGCTCATCCACGCCGGGCGGTCGGGTCACGGGGTTCGCATGCAGCTGCGCAAGGGCATCCCCGCCGGCTCGGGGCTCGGGGGCGGGTCGGCCGACGCGGCCGCGGCCCTGGCCGCGGTGCGGCGCCTCCTCGTGGTCGACGTCGACGACGACGGGCTGGCCGCGCTCGCGGCCGGCGTCGGCTCGGACGTCCCCTTCTGTCTCCGGGGTGGCGCCGCGTGGATGCGCGGACGCGGCGAGCAGCTCGAGCCGGTGCGGCTCGCGGCCGCGCTCCCGGTGGTGGTCGTGCTGCCACCGCTGTTCGTGTCGACCCCGGCCGCCTACGCGGCGTGGGACGACCTGGGCGGTCCGGTCGCGCGTCGCCGGATCCCGGCGCCGGAAGCGGTCGAGCAGCTGGTGCCCGAGCTCGCCAACGACCTCGAGGCGGCCGCCGAAGCAGTCGAGCCCCGCCTGGCCGCGTTCCGCGCCGACCTCGAGGAGGTGGCCGGGCTGCCGGCCATCCTCGCCGGGAGCGGCTCGGCGTACGCGGTGCTGCCCAAGACCGGCACCGCGTCCGAGGCTTCGACGCTGGCCCGTCGGATCCGGAGCCGGCTGCGGGTCCCGGTCGTCGACACGGCGGCGGTGCCGCACGGGGTGCGGCTCTCGGCCTGACGCGTCTCGGCCGCCCCGGGGGGCGGCCGAGTCCCTAGCGACCCTGCTGGCGGCGCTGCCAGCGGGTCTTCTTCAACAGCTTCTTGTGCTTCTTCTTGCGCATGCGCTTGCGGCGCTTCTTGATCAGCGATCCCATGACTGCGAGCACCGTACCCGGGGACGCGGCCCGAGGCACATCACCCACCGCGGTGGGGCCGGTGCCCGGCGCTAGGTTGGATTCCGACGTGTCGGGGGTGGTGTAACGGCAGCACGGGGTCCTTTGGAGTCCCAAGTCGAGGTTCGAAACCTCGCCCCCGAGCGACGCCGTCCCCGCTTGAATGGCCGTGATGAGGCACTGGAGGAGGTGACCGAGCTGGCCTACCGACCGCTCGCCGCCGTCGTCCTCGCGGCCGGCGAGGGCACCCGCATGCGCTCGGCGACGCCGAAGGTGCTCCACCCGCTGTGCGGGCGACCGATGATCCTCCACGTCCTGGACCGGCTCGTCGAGCTGCCGCTGGCCCGCATCGTGATCGTGGTGGGGCACGGCGCGGAGTCGGTCACCAAGACGGTCCAGGAGCAGCTCGCCACCGAGACGCCGGTCGAGTTCGTCGAGCAGCGCCGGCAGCGGGGGACCGGCGACGCGGCGAGCGTCGGCCTGGCCGGCTCCGGCTTCGACCTCGACGGGGAGGACGACGTGCTCGTCCTCACCGGCGACACGCCGCTGCTGCGGGCCGAGACGCTCGCGGCCCTCGCCACCGAGCACCGCCTCACCGACGCCGCGGCGACGGTGCTCACCGCCGACCTCGACGACCCGTTCGGCTACGGGCGGGTCATCCGCGACGAGCGGGGCGGCGTCGAGCGGATCGTCGAGCAGCCCGACGCCAACGACGCCGAGCTCGCCATCACCGAGGTGAACTCGTCGATCTACTGCTTCCGGCGGGGCCTGCTCGCGCCCGCGCTGCGGCGCCTCGACCCCGAGAACGTCCAGGGCGAGTACTACCTGACCGACGTCGTCGAGGTGCTGCGCAGTGCCGGGCACCTCGTCGTCGCCGCCCAGGCCGACGACCCCACCGAGATCCTCGGCGTCAACGACCGGGCCCAGCTCGCCACCGCGGAGACGATCCTGCGGGCCCGCATCAACCGGCGGTGGATGCGCGAGGGCGTGTCGATGACCGACCCCGAGCACACCTACGTCGACGCCTCGGTCGAGCTCGAGCCCGAGGTGGCGCTCCTGCCGGGCACGATCCTCGAGGGCCGCACCGTCATCGGGGCCCGGTCGGTGATCGGCCCCCACTGCCGGCTCGTCGACACCATCGTCGGCGACGGCACCGCCATCGAGCACACCGTCGCCAAGGAGGCCGAGATCGGCGACGGGGTGACGATCGGGCCGTGGGTGTCGCTGCGTCCCGGCACCCGCATCGCGGCGGGTGCGCACGTCGGCACCTTCGTCGAGACCAAGAACGCCGAGATCGGCGAGGGCGCCAAGGTGCCGCACCTCGCCTACGTCGGTGACGCCGAGATCGGCCCCGGCGCCAACATCGGCGCCGGCACCATCACCGCCAACTACGACGGGCGCGCCAAGCACCGGACGAAGGTCGGACGCGACGCGCGCATCGGCTCGAACAACGTGCTGGTCGCCCCGGTCGAGGTCGGCGACGGCGCGTACACCGGCGCCGGCGCGGTGGTGTCACGCGACGTCCCGCCGGGCGCGCTCGCCAAGGGCGTCCCGGCCCGGATCGAGGAGGGGTGGGTCAAGGCGAAGCGGACCGACGACGAGGACGAGGAGCCGTGAGCCCGCTCGAGATCGCCCAGAAGAAGCGGCTCATGGTGTTCGCGGGGCGGGGCAACCAGGAGCTCTCGACCGAGATCTCCGAGTGCCTGCACGTCCCGCTCGGCACCGTCGCGCTGTCCAACTTCGCCAACGGCGAGCTCTACTGCCGGTTCGGGGAGAGCGTCCGCGGCTCGGACGTGTTCATCATCCAGAGCCACTGCGACCCGATCAACGACCGGATCATGGAGCAGCTGATCATGGCCGACGCCGCCAAGCGGGCGTCGGCCAAGCGCATCACCGCCGTCTGCCCCTTCTACGCGTACGCGCGCCAGGACCGGAAGGCCGAGGGCCGGGAGCCGATCACGGCCCGGCTGCTCGCCGACCTGCTGAGCGTGGCCGGCTGTGACCGGGTCGTCACCGTCGACCTGCACACCGGCCAGATCCAGGGTTTCTTCGACAAGCCGGTCGACCACCTCACCGCGGTGCCGATCCTCGCCGACCACCTGGCCCGGGCCGTGAGCGGCGACGTCACCGTCGTGTCCCCCGACGCCGGCGGCGGCAAGCTCGCCCACCGGTTCGTGAACCAGCTCGCCGAGCGCAAGATCGACGCCGAGATCGCGTTCATCGACAAGCGCCGGCCGAAGGGCACCCACAACGTCGCGGAGGCGGTCGAGGTCGTCGGCGACGTCGACGGCCGCACCTGCGTGCTCGTCGACGACATGATCGACACCGCCGGCACCATCACCGCGGCCGCCGACCTGCTCCACGACCGGGGCGCGACCAACGTCGTCGTCGCGACCACCCACGGCGTGCTCTCCGGCCCGGCCGTCGACCGGCTCAAGAACGCGCCGATCGGCGAGGTGGTGGTGACGAACACCCTCCCGATCCCCGACGAGAAGCGCTGGGACGCCCTCACCGTGCTCTCGGTGGCGCCGATCATCGCCGAGGCCCTCGACGCCGTGTTCGAGGACTCGAGCGTGAGCGAGATCTTCGCCGGCGACAACGTCTGAGCGCGGGCCCGGCGCCCGCGACGGTGGTTTGGCCCGCCGCGCGCCCGCCGACCACAATGGACGGTCCCCACGCCAGATCGGAAGTCTCCACCATGCCCGAGGAGAACGTCCTCACCGCCGAGCCGCGAGCCGAGCGGGGCTCCCGCCCCGCCGGACGGCTCCGCCGGGGCGGGCTCGTCCCCGCCGTCGTCTACGGGCTCGGCGGCGACACCGTCGCGGTGAAGGTCCCGTCCCGCGAGCTCGGCCACCTGCTCGCCCAGGGCGCCAACACCCTGATCACCCTGAAGCTCGACGGCGGCGAGCAGCTCACCCTGGCCCGCCAGGTGCAGCGCCACCCGACCCGGGGCGACCTCGTCCACGTCGACTTCATCCGGGTCCGCACCGACGTCGCCGTCGCGGCCGAGGTCCCGGTCCACCTGCTCGGCGAGCCGGAGGGCGTGCGCAACGGCGGCCTCCTCGAGCAGCTCGTCTTCGGCCTGCCCATCGAGGCCCGGCCCCAGGACATCCCGGGCTCGATCGAGGCCGACGTGGCCGCGCTCGAGATCGGCGACCAGATCCGCCTCTCCGACCTGGCGATCCCGCCCGGCGTCGCGCCCACCCTCGAGCCCGACGCGCTCATCGCCCAGGTCGTGGCGCCGCGCGTCACCGCCGAGGAGGAGGAAGCCGAGGCCGCCGAGGGCGAGGCCGCCGAGGGCGAGGTGCCGGAGGGCGAGGCCGCCGAGGGCGCCGAAGCCGGGGCCCCCGAGGGCGAGGCGCCGAGCGGCGAGGGCGGCGGGGAGTAGCCCGTGCTGCGGCGGCGGGGGAGACCGCCGGCGCGCACCGGGACGCCGGCCGACCTGCTCGTGGTCGGCCTCGGCAACCCCGGCGCCGAGTACGCGCGGACGCGCCACAACGTCGGGGCCGAGGTCGTCGAGCTGCTCGCCCGGCGCCACGACGGTCGGCTCCGGCGGGGCAAGGAGCGCGCCCGCAGCGACGAGGTGCGCGTCGACGGGGCGCGGGTCGCGCTCGCCATCCCCGAGCAGTGGATGAACGACTCCGGCGACGCGGTGCGCCGGCTCGTGCGCCGCTACGGCGTCGAGCCCGAGCAGCTGGTCGTCGTGCACGACGAACTCGACCTCCCCGTCGCGACGCTGCGAGTGAAGGCCGG
>CALEYV010000012.1 GCA_937927875.1 uncultured Actinomycetes bacterium
CCCGAACGAGGCGGCGCGCTTCATGGCCAGCTCGCCGACCACGGCCACCGCGTCGTCCCGCCGCTCGCCGGGGGCGAGGGTGAGCCGGGGCGCGAGCCGCTCGACGAGGTGGAGCGCATAGCCGATGTTCGGCCCGGGGAACCCGACCATCGGGCCGCGCGGCTGGCCGTACCCGACGCTGTCGCCGGGGCGGTCGGCGACCCAGGGCCGCGCCGGCGGCATGGACACACCGGGCGCCAGGTTCTGGTGCTGGCGGGGGCGGTCGTCGAGGTCGGGGGCGACGAACGGGTCGGCGGCCACGGCGGCTCCTACTCGGCGGCGAGCAGGAGACCGTAGACGAGCGAGTCGTAGAGGGCCTGCCACGAGGCCTCGATGATGTTCTCGCTCACCCCGATCGTGGTCCACGACCGGTCGCCGTTCGTGGTGTCGATGAGCACCCGGGTCACCGCGCCGGTGCCCTTCTCGGTGTCGAGGACCCGCACCTTGTAGTCGGTGAGGTGCACTCGGTCGAGGGCCGGGTACCGGCTCCCGAGCGCGCTGCGGAGCGCGGCGTCGAGCGCGTTCACCGGCCCGTTGCCCTCCGCGGTGCGCACCAGCCGCTCGCCGCCGACGTGGACCTTGATCGTGGCCTCGGTGCCGAGGCCGCCGTCGAGGTCGTCGGCCTCGAGGTCGTCGGTGATGACCCGGAACGACTCGACGCGGAACCACGGCTGCTCCCAGCCGGTCGCCCGCCGCATCAGCAGCTCGAGGGAGCCGTCGGCGACCTCGAAGTGGTAGCCCTCGTGCTCGAGGCGCTTCAGCTCGTCGACGACCTCGTTCACCTGCGGCCCGTCGAGGGTGAGCCCGAGCTCCTTGGCCTTCAGCAGGATGGTGGACCGGCCCGCGAGCTCGGAGACGACGAAGCGGGTGCCGTTGCCGACCTGGTCCGGGCCGACGTGCTCGTAGGCGTCGGGCCGCTTGGCGATCGCGCTCACGTGCAGGCCGGCCTTGTGCGCGAAGGCGGAGCTGCCGACGTACGGGGCCTGGGGGTTCAGGGCCATGTTCACGAGCTCGGCCACGTGGTGCGCGACCGGGGTGAGGCGCTCGAGCCGGTCCCGGGGGATCGTCTCGATCCCCATCTTCAGGCTGAGGTTCGGGATGATCGTGGTGAGGTTGCAGTTGCCGGTCCGCTCCCCGTAGCCGTTGATCGTGCCCTGCACCTGGACCGCGCCGCCCCGGACGCCGGCCAGCGCGTTGGCGACCCCGGTGCCGGCGTCGTCGTGGGCGTGGATGGCGACCCCGACGTCGGAGCCGAAGTAGTCCACGACCGCGCCGGTGATGCGCTCGACCTCGTCGGGGAGGGTGCCGCCGTTGGTGTCGCAGAGCACGAGGCGCGTCGAGCCCTGCTCGGCCGCGCCCTCGAGGACCCGCAGCGAGTACTCGGGGTTGCGCCGGTAGCCGTCGAAGAAGTGCTCGGCGTCGAAGAACACGTCGAGCCCCTGGCTGCAAAGGAAGCCCACCGAGTCGGCGACCATCGCCACGCCCTCGTCGAGGTCGGTGCCGAGCGCCTCGGTGACGTGGTAGTCCCACGCCTTCCCGACGATGCAGACGGTGCCGGTGCGGGCCTCGATGAGGTGGCGCAGCGTGTCGTCGGAGTCGACTTTGCCCTTCGGGCGGCGGGTGGAGCCGAAGGCGACGAGGGTGGCGGTGCCGAGGTGGAGCTCGCCGTCGGCGCGCCGGAAGACCTCGTCGTCCTTCGGGTTGGCGCCCGGCCAGCCGGCCTCGATGAAGTCGACGCCGAGCCAGTCGAGCTGCTCGGCGATGCGGAGCTTGTCGTCGACGGTGAGCGAGATGCCCTCGAGCTGGGAGCCGTCGCGCAGCGTCGTGTCGTAGATCTCGACGCGCGCGGGGACGTCCCGGTCAGCCATCGACGTACTCCAGCCAGTCCGCGTACTTGTCGACCTGCCCGTGGACGGCCGCGAAGTAGGTCTCCTGGATCTTGCGGGTGACCTCGCCCGGCTCGCCGATCTCGCGGTCGTCGACCTCGCGGATGGGGACGATCTCGGCCGCGGTGCCCGACAGGAAGGCCTCGTCGGCCAGGTACAGGTCGGTGCGCAGCAGCGTCCGCTCGACCACCGGGTACCCGAGGTCGCGGGCGATCGTCATCACCGAGTCGCGGGTGATCCCCTCGAGCGCGCCCGCCGAGAGCGGCGGCGTGATGAGGTCGCCGTTCTTCACGACGAACACGTTCTCGCCCGTCGCCTCGGCCACGTCGCCGGCCGTGTTCAGCAGGATCGCCTCGTCGTACCCGCCGTGGAGCGCCTCGACCTTCGCCAGGCTCGAGTTGATGTAGATGCCGGTCCCCTTGGCCGCGACCGGGTTGATGTTCGGGTCCATGCGCCGCCAGGTGGAGATCTTCATGCGCACGCCGTGCCGGAGCCCCTCCTCGCCGAGGTAGGTCCCCCACGGCCACGCCGCGATGGCGACGCTCACCGGGCAGGGCAGCGGGTTCAGGCCCATCTCGCCGTAGCCGAGGAAGGCGATGGGCCTGATGTACCCGGAGTCGAGCCGGTTGGCCCGCATCGTCTCCTTGGTGGCCTCGACCAGCTCCTCGACGGAGTACGGCAGGTCCATGTGCAGCAGCGCGGCCGAGTCGTGGAGGCGCCGCATGTGGTCGGTGAGGCGGAAGACGGCCGGGCCGCGGGCGGTCGGGTAGGCGCGGATCCCCTCGAAGACGCCGGAGCCGTAGTGGAGGGTGTGGGTGAGGACGTGGATGTTGGCGTGGTCCCAGTCGACGAGCTCGCCGTCCATCCAGATCTTGTCGGTCTTCTCGATGGGCATCTGCCCCACCCTCCTCTAGACACGCTCGGCGATGGCGTCGCCGATCTCGCTTGTGGTCCCCTCTGCGTCCTCGGACTTCGCTACAGCGTCGCGCACCCTCGATGCCGTCTCCTCCTCACCGAGGAATTCCAGCATCATCGCGGCTGAGACCACCGCCGCGCGGGGATCGGCCCGACCGGTCCCGGCGATGTCGGGCGCCGACCCGTGGACGGGCTCGAAGATCGACGGTCCGGTTCGGCTCGGGTTCAGGTTCGCCGACGCGGCCCGGCCGATCCCGCCCGAGATCGCGCCCCCGAGGTCGGTGAGGATGTCGCCGAAGAGGTTGTCGGTGACGATCACGTCGTAGCGAGCCGGGTCCTGCACGAGGTAGATGCAGGCCGCGTCCACGTGGTGGTAGGCCGTCTCGACGCCCGGATGCTCGGCGCGGATGTCGTCGAAGACCCGCTGCCAGAGATCCCCCGCGAAGGTGAGCACGTTGGTCTTGTGGACGAGCGTCACGTGCTGACGGTCCCGGGACGCGGCTAGGTCGAACGCGAACCGGACACAGCGCTCCACGCCGTGGCGGGTGTTCACCGAGCCCTGCGTCGCGACCTCGTGCGGCGTCGCCTTCCGGAGGAAGCCACCCTCGCCGGCGTAGACACCCTCGGTGTTCTCGCGCACGACGACGAAGTCGACCCCGTCGTTGTGCCGATTGGGCGGGGCGACGAACGGGCGCAGGTTCACGTAGAGGTCGAGCTCGAACCGCAGCGCCAGGAGCAGGCCCCGCTCGATGACGCCGGGCGGCACGTCGGGCGTCCCGACCGCCCCGAGCAGCACCGCGTCGAGGCCGCGGATGGCCTCGAGGTCGGCGGCCGGCAGCACCTCGCCGTCGCGCAGGTAGCGGCTCCCACCCAGGTCGAAGACGACCGCGGTGTAGCCGAGCCCGGTCGCGTCGAGGACCTTGCGGGCCTCGGCGACGACCTCGGGTCCGATCCCGTCGCCCCCGATGATCCCGATCCGGTAGGTCACGTGTCTCCTGTCCGCGAGGTCCCGACAACGAAAAACCGCCCACCGAAGTGGACGGTCGAGGCAGACGCCGGGTCCGGCGCCTGCTAATCGATGATGACGATCGCGGTGAGCGGCTGCATCTGCCCGTCAGTGTCGCAGCGCCACGCGCCACGCGCAAACGGCTTCTCGTGCACCGCGGTCCCGCATGAAACGAGGCACCCCCCGGGTAACCTCCTCCGGTGGCCGAGGTCCATCTCACCCAGGATGCCTACGACCGCCTGCAGCGCGAGCTCGAGGAGCGCACCACGTCCCGGCGGACGGAGATCTCGCGCTGGCTGGAGCGGGCCCGTGAGCACGGCGACATCCGGGAGAACGCCGACTACGACGCGGCGAAGAACGAGCAGGG
>CALEYV010000013.1 GCA_937927875.1 uncultured Actinomycetes bacterium
GAGGAGGGTCGTTGTCCGAGCACCGCGAGTTCCGAGACATCCGGGGCGCCGACGCTGAGAACGGTCCGGCCCTGCCGGTCGACGAGTTCATGGCGTCCCTCGAGGCGCTGCAGGCCGAGGTCGCGACCGAGAAGAACCTGGTGTGGGAGCGGGTCGGCGACGGCTCCCTCTCGATGGAGCTCTTGCAGCGGCTCGCCAAGGAGTACTACTTCCTCGGGAAGTGGTACACGACCGAGTTCGGCAGCATCGTGAGCCTCACCCCTGACGTCGACGCCCTGAACGTGGGCTCGAGCCAGCACTTCGAGCACTGGCTGCAGAACCTCGCCGACGAGACCGGCTACGCGGGCGACCACAACCACGTCGACATGAAGATCGACTGGGCCCACCAGCTCGGGATCTCCGACGAGGAGCTCCTCTCGTACCGGGCCATGCCGGAGAGCATCGGGTCGGTGTTCACCACCCTCTACTACATGCGGCGCTCCTACGAGGAGGGCCTGGCCGCCTTCGGCTGGGCCGGCGAGCGCTTCGCGGCGTCGACGAACTACGCCAAGACGATGTACGAGGGCATGCGCCAGCACTACGGCATCGAGGTCGAGAACTTCAGGGTGCACGCGTACGCCGAGGAGGACCACGGCCGCCAGGCCGACTTCCTCCTGCGCCAGGTCTCGGTAACAGCGGGTCAGCAGCGGCGGGTCCGACGGGCCATCGAGCACGTGCTGATCTGCCGCAACGCCCGCACCGCGGCGCTGAACCGCTGGCTCGAGGAGCCGGGGGCGCTGCGCTCGTAGCGGGGCCCGTGGCCGACGAGCCCGAGCTGGGGATCACCGCCCACGCTCGGGCCACGCCCGACAAGCCGACGCTGGTCCTCGGCGACGACGTCCGTACCTTCGCCGCCTTCGACGACCGGACGTCGCGCCTCGCCCAGGTGCTGGCCGGTGCCGGTGTCGAGGCCGGCGACCGGGTGGCGGTGATGCTGCCGAACGGCATCGAGTTCTTCGAGACCTGGGCCGCGGCGACGAAGCTCAGCGCGCCGGTCGTGCTTGTGAACTGGCACCTGAAGGCCGAGGAGCTTGCGTACATCCTCACCGACTCCGCCGCCCGGCTCCTCGTCGCCCACCAGGACCTGCTGGAGTCGTCCCGCGCCGCCCTGCGCGCCGCCGAGGGCTGCGCGCTGCTCGCGGTGCCCGACGAGTACGAGGCCGCCATCGGTGGCGCCGCCGACGCGCCATCCCGCCCGATCGAGGCGCTGGACGCGCCGATCTTCTACACGTCCGGCACGACCGGCCGGCCGAAGGGCGTCGTGCACGGCCGCCCCGAACGGGCCCGCGCCGGCCAGAACATGGCGGGCCAGCTCGCGCTCTGGGGCTGGACCGCCGACGACGTCTACCTCGTCACCGGCCCCGCTTACCACGCCGGACCGGGCGGCTGGGCGATGGCGGCCCTGTACGTCGGCGCGACGACGATCATCCTCGAGACCTTCGACGCCCGGGAGTGGCTCCGGCTGGTGGATCGCCACCACGTCACCTGCACCTTCATGGTCCCGGCCCACTTCATCCGCATCCTGGAGGTCCCGGAGGAGGAGCGGCGCCGGTACGACCTGTCGTCGCTGCGGCTCATCGTGCACGCTGGCGCCCCCTGCCCCGAGCCGGTGAAGCGCCGCATCATCGACGCCTTGGCGCCGTGCGAGATCGCCGAGCTCTACGGCATGAGCGAGGGCGGCGCGACCC
Source organism: uncultured Actinomycetes bacterium (assembly GCA_937927875.1). Classification (GTDB taxonomy): domain Bacteria; phylum Actinomycetota; class Acidimicrobiia; order IMCC26256; family PALSA-555; genus PALSA-555. The sequence continues at coordinate 1,728 of CALEYV010000013.1, forward strand.
GGATCTCGATGGCGGCGTGGCTGGCCCGGCCGGGCAGCGTCGGCACGCCGTGGCCCGGCACCGAGGTGCGCATCCTCGACTCCGACGGGGCCGAGCTCCCGGTCGGCGAGACCGGCATCATCTACGTCCGGCCGCCGGGCGGGGTCCGGTTCGAGTACCACGACGACCTCGAGAAGACCACCGGTGCGTGGCGCGACGACGCGTTCACGGTCGGCGACGTCGGCCACCTCGACGCCGACGGGTACCTGTACCTCACCGACCGGGCCGTCGACATGGTCATCCGGGGCGGCGTCAACATCTACCCGCGCGAGATCGAGGACGTCTTGTACCGGCATCCGGCGGTGGTCGACTGCGCGGTGTTCGGCGTCCCCGACGCGCGGCTCGGGGAGCAGCTGGTGGCGGTCGTGGAGGCCCGCTCGCCGGTGACACCCGAGGAGCTGCAGGCGTTCTGCGCCGAGCGCCTGGCCGACTTCAAGGTCCCGTCGTCGGTCCGGCTCGTCGACGAGCTGCCGCGCCAGCCGAACGGGAAGGTGCTGAAGCGGGTGCTGCGCGAGCAGCACTGGGCCGGCCGTGAGGCCCGCATCTAGGCCGACCGGCGGCTGGCCTCAGGCGTCGAAGAGCAGCGCCGCCAGCTGGTCGTGGTGCCAGCCGGTGGTGCCGAGCCACGCCTCGGCCCCGTAGGCGCGGCGGATGAACAGGTGCAGGTCGTGCTCCCACGTGTAGCCGATCCCGCCGTGGACCTGGATGCTGTCCTTGGCCGCGCGCGTCGCGGCGGTGCCGGCGGCGGCCTTCGCGACGTGCGCGGCCCGGCGGGCGTCGTCGTGGTCGGCGTCGACGGTCATGGCGGCGTACTGCGCGGCGGCGTCGGCCCGCTCGACGGCGAGCGACAGGTCGGCCAGCCGGTGCTGGATGGCCTGGAAGGACCCGATGGGGTGGTCGAACTGGACCCGTTGCTTCGCGTACTCGAGCGCCATGTCGAACAGCCGGCGGGCGGTGCCGACCTGCTCGGCGGCGAGCGCCACGATGGCGCAGCGCACCGCGCGTTCCAAGGCGGCCCCGTCGATCGGGGTCGACGCCTCGTCGACGTCCGCCACCTCCACCTCGAACAGGCGCCGTGACCAGTCGACGGTGTTCAGCAGCCGGGTCGAGAGCACGGCCGGTGGCACGACCCGGACCGTCGGCCCCGGCTCGACGACCGCCACCCAGTCGACCCGGTCGGCCTCGGGCACGAAGCACTTCACCGGGTCGTCGTTCGGCCGCCACACGCCGTCGACGCCGGCCAGCGCGACCGTCCCCGTGATCTCCCCGGCCTGCGCGGCCTGGGCCCGGTCGTCGCCGGCCGCGGCGAGCACCGACGCGAACAGGGCGGTGGTAGCGAAGAACGGCCCCGGCGCGGCCACGTAGCCGGTCTCCTCGACGAAGAGGCACAGGTCGGAGAGCGGACCGGCGGCCAGCGGCGCGAAGTCGGCGAGCCGGAGCCACAGCGCGTCGGCGACGCTCGGATCCTCGATGTGGGCCCGCACCAACGCGGTCGGGCACTCCTTGGCGAGGAGCGTCCGCGCCGTGTCGCGCAGCATCTGCTGCTCGTCGGTGAGCGTGAAGTCCACCGTTATGCCCGGGGGAGTCCGAGGACGCGCTGGGCGATGATGTTGCGCTGGATCTCGCTGCTGCCGCCGGCGATCGTGTTGGCGAAGCTCATGAAGAACATGTTGGCCCAGCGGCCGTTCTCCTCCCCGCGCTCGGAGTCGCGCGCCGGCGCGTACGGGCCTTGCAGCTGCATGCCGAGCTCGTAGGCGGCCTTGCCGAGCTCGGACGTCGCCATCTTCAGGTACGAGTGCTCGGGCGCCGACGAGCCCTGGGCGAAGCTCGCGAAGCCCTTGTAGCCGAGCGCCCGCAGCGACGCCGCCTGCTCGTAGAAGGCGGCCAGCTGGCGACGGACCCCGCTGTCGTGGTCCATGCCCTGGCGGTGGGCGACGTCGACGAGCGACTGCACGGTGGACTCGAGCCGGCAGACCCCCTCGACCCAGAGGCCGGCCCGCTCGTGGGCGAGGGAGCCTTGGGTGATCCGCCAGCCGTCGTTGACCTCGCCGACGACGTTGGCGGCCGGGACCTCGACGTCGGTGAAGAACACCTCGGCGAAGTTGGCGGCGCCGCTGATGTGGCGGAGGGGCCGCACGTCGATGCCGGGGGTGTCCATGTCGACGATGAGCAGGCTGATGCCCCGGTGCTTGGGGACGTTCGGGTTGGTGCGCACGTACACGAAGCACTTCTCGGCGACCATCGCGTAGCTGGTCCAGACCTTCTGGCCGTTCACGACGAAGCGGTCGCCGTCGAGCTCGGCCCGGGTCTGGAGCCCGGCCAGGTCGGAGCCGGCGTTGGGCTCGCTCATCCCGATGCACCAGACGGTGTCGCCGCGGATGGCGGGGGCGACGAGGGCCTGCTGGGCGTCGTCGCCGAACTCGAGGAGGCTGGGGGCGACGATCGCGTACCCGGGGAAGTGCAGCGAGCGGGGGATGCGCCGGCGCGCCATCTCCTCCAGGTAGACGAGGGTCTGGACCGGGGTCGCGTCGCGGCCGCCGAGCTCCCGCGGGTACCCGGGGATCATCCAGCCGTGGTCGAAGAGGGTCGCCTGCCAGTCGCGCGCCCACTGCGGGATGAGGTCGACGCGGGTCTCGGCGCCGCTGTCGGCGAAGTCGTAGCCGGCCAGCGCCTCGGCGGGGGCGTGCTCGTCGAGGAAGGTGCCGAGCTCGTCGCGGAACGCCTCGACCTCGGGCCCGAACGAGAGGCGCACCGGTCGGCCTAGGCCTCGACGGGCGGGAAGAAGGGCGGGACGCCGGGGTCGGAGCGGGCGAAGAGGGCGTCGCGCTGCTGCGCGAGGCCCTCGATGGTCCACGGCTGGTCGGCCTTCACCTCGGTGATCGGCCGCCAGCCCTGCACGATCTGGGCCAGGCCGCCCTGGATCTTCAGCACCTGGCCGGTGATGCCGTCGGCGAGCGGTGAGGCGAGCCACACCGCGCCGGCGGCCGCGTTCTCGGGCGCGAACGCGTCGAGCTCGCCCTCCTTGGGGGCGAAGCCGCCGGCCAGGTCCTCGGTGAGGCGGGTGCGCGCGACCGGCGCCAGCGCGTTGACGCGCACGCCGAACCGGTCGAGTTCGCGGGCCAGCACGATGGTCATGGCCGCGATGCCGGCCTTGGCCGCCGCGTAGTTGAGCTGGCCGGCGTTGCCGTAGAGGCCGGATTCGGAGGCGGTGTTGACGATGGCGCCGCCGACCGGCTCGCCGGTCTCCTTGCTCTTCGCCCGCCAGTACGTGGCCGCGTTCCGGGCCGGGACGAAGTGACCCTTGAGGTGGACGCGGATGACCGCGTCCCACTCCTCCTCGGTCATGTTGAAGCTCATCTTGTCGCGCAGGATCCCGGCGTTGTTGATGAGCACGTCGAGGCGGCCGAAGCCGTCGATCGCCTGCTGGATGAGGGCGGCGCCGCCGTCCCACGACGAGCAGTCGTCGTAGTTGGCGGCGGCCTGGCCGCCGGCAGCCGTGATCTCGTCGGCCACCTGCTGGGCGGGCCGCTGGTCGGTGCCTTCGCCGCTGCGCTCCCCGCCGAGGTCGTTGACGACGACCGCGGCCCCTTCGGCGCCGAGGAGCAGCGCCTCTTCGCGCCCGATCCCCCGGCCGGCGCCGGTGACGACCGCCACCTTCCCGTCGAACACGCCCATCTGTTGCCCTCCCGGTTGGCTCGCCCCGTCGCTGGGACGGCGACGGCGCGCTGGCGAACGGGGGGCGGCGCCGCGGGATGGAGGGGTGCGGCACGCCGTCCGGTCCGGTCGCGGCTGCGTGCCGGCCGCCTGACGTGGGCTGGTCGATCTTATCGGGCGGCCGAGCGGCCGTCGGGGGAGCGAGTGACGTCCGCGCTCGCTACCGCCCCCGGAACTCGGCGTCGCGGCGCGCCTTGAAGGCGGCCATCCCCTCGACGAGGTCGGGGGACGTCGCGGCCAGCGACTGGTAGGCGCCCTCGAGCTCGAGGGAGCGCTCGAGCGACGTCTCGAAGCTGGTGTTCAGCAGCCGCTTCGACAGGCCGAGGGACCGCGTCGGTCCGGCCGCCAGGCGCGCCGCGAGCTGGTCGGCGACGGTCGCCAGCTCCGCGGCCGGCACACATCGGTAGGCGAGGCCGAGCTCGACCGCCTCCTGACCCTTGGCGCCGTCGCCGAGCATGACCATGGCCTTGGCGCGGGGCAGTCCGACCAGGCGGGGGAGCAGGTAGGCGCCGCCGGCGTCGACGACGAGGCCCCACCGCGCGAACGACCACAGGAACCGGGTGTCCTCGTGGACGATCACGAAGTCGCACGCCAGCGCCAGGTGGGCGCCGGGGCCGACCGCGGCGCCGTTCACGGCCGCGACGGTCGGCTTGTCGAGCTCCCACAGCTCCTTGATGAAGGACTGGACGCCGATCCGCAGCGCCTCGGCGGTGCTGCGGGTCTCGAAGTCGGGGGCGCCGGCGTTCGCCATGGTCGAGGCGGAGAGGTCCATCCCGGCGCAGAAGGCGTCGCCGGTGCCGGTGACGAGCAGGGCCCGCACGTCGGGGTCAGCGCGGGCGGCGCGCACGTTGGCGACGATCTCGTCGCGCATCTCGACCGTGAGCGCGTTCTTGGCCTCCGGCCGGTCGAGGGTGATCCGCGCGACGTGGTCGCCACCCACGTCGTAGCGGATCACGGCTGGTTGGTGGTGAGGATGTTGATGACCGAGACGCCCGACCCGCGCCCGCCGACGTTGTGCTGGAGCGCGTTGCCGTGCCGCATGTCGACCTGGCGGTCGCCGGCGTCACCCCGGAGCTGCCACCAGCACTCGGTGAGCTGCGCGACGCCGGTGGCGCCGATGGGGTGGCCCTTGGCGAGCAGGCCGCCCGAGGTGTTCACGGGGATCCGGCCCGTGAGGGCGGTCTCGCCCGAGAGCGAGGCCACGCCGCCCTTGCCCTTGTCGACGAACCCGAGGTCCTCGATGTCGAGGATCTCGGTGATCGTGAAGCAGTCGTGCACCTCGGCGCAGTCGATGTCGGCGGGGGAGAGCCCGGCCATGGCGTAGGCGCGCTCGGCGGCCAGCTGCGTCGCCTTCAGCCCGACGAAGCTCGACTTCTCGTGCAGGTACGGGTGGTCGGTGGCGACGCCGAAGCCGGCGACGTAGACGGGCCGGTCGGTGAACCGGTCGGCGAGGTCGGCCCGGACGAGCAGGGTGGCGGCCGCGCCGTCGGTCTGGGGGCAGCAGTCGAGGAGGTGGAGCGGCCGGCAGACGGCCGGGGAGGCGAGCACGTCCTCGACCGTGATCTCGTTCTGGAAGTGCGCGTACGGGTCGCGGGCGCCGTTGTAGTGGTTCTTGACTGCCACCGACGCCAGCATCTCGGGCGTGGTGCCGAACTCGTGCATGTGCCGGGTGGCGAACGGCGCGAAGAGGACGGGGGCGGTCTCGCCGCGGGTGAAGATCGGGTGTCCGGCCGCCGCGCGCGCGAGCAGCCCCTCCTCCGCCGACTTGTCGCGCATCTTCTCGACGCCGATGACGAGGACGACGTCGTGCACACCGCTGGCGACGGCCATGGCGCCGACCCGGAACGCGTCCGAGCCCGATGGGCACGCGTTCTCGATCCGGGTGCACGGGATGCCGGCCAGCCCGATCGCGGAGGGGACGGTGTTGCCGCCGATGCCCTCCTGCCCCCAGAGCGTCCCTCGCTGGGTGGCGACGAACGCGGCCTCGACCTGCTCGGGGTCGAAGCCGTGGTCGACCGACTCGACCGCGGCCGCGAAGGCACCGGCCGCCATCTGCTCGTAGCTCTGGTCGAAGAGCTCCCCGAACTTGATCAGCCCGGCGCCGACGACGGCGACCCGGTTCCAGCTCATCGTGCCTCCGTCCCGACGGTGCGGGCCTTGTATCCGTAGACGGGGACGCCGCGCTCGTGCGCGTAGCGCCGCATCACCAGCTCGACCTCGCCGCCCAGCTCTAGCGCCGCCGCCGACTCGGTGACTTGCAGCATGACCCGGGCCCCGTCGTCGAGGTCGATGACGGCGAGCGGGAGCGGGGCGACGAACGGCGCCGGCATGGTCTCGTTGACCACGAACGTGTGTACGCGACCGTGGCGGGCGAGCGGCTCGAGCACGAACTTGGCGCTGCCGCAGCTGATGCAGTGGGGGTGGATCGACGGTGGGGTGTTGATGGTGCCGCAGTCGACGCAGCGGGCGCCGAGCAGCCCGAGCATCTCGTCGGCGCCGCGGACGAACTGCGCGCTCTGCGGCGGGACGCCCATCGGGACGGTCTCCCCCGACGACACCAGCTGCCCCCGGGCCCGGAGCGCCTCGGCGTAGGTGACGGTGCGGCCGCCGCCGATCGCGTCGGCGACGAGCACTGCGCCGCGGACGGGCTCGCGGGCGGTGATCGTGATCCCGGTCGCGCGTCCGCCGCCCCAGCCGACGAGGCCGATCGTGCCGGCGGCGTCGAGCGCGCCGAGGGCGCCGAGCAGCGCGGCCGCGGCGCCGGTGTCGCCGACCGTCTCGTACACGGCGGCCGACGCGGGGGTGCCGGCGCCGAGCTGGCGGGCCAGGGTGGCGCCGAGCCGGCCGTCGGGGTCGGGGAGCGACCAGCGGTCGACGTCGAGCGCGCCGAGCTGCTCGCCGAGCTCGCGCATGGTGGGGAGAAAGACCTCCTCGCGGAAGAGGCGGCCGTCGTAGAGGTCGCGGGTGACGGCCTCGCCGTCGCCGCGGTAACGGTCGAGGTAGGGGTGGGTGCGCGTGACGCGCGGGCCGAGCGACGCACCGCCACCGTGCGACACGAGGACGAGGGCGGCCGCGCCGGCGCCGGCTCGCGCCTCGAACGGTGTCCCCAGTCCCGGGACGATGGCGTCGGAGACCACGACGAGCGCGACCTGGGCGGTGCCGGCGCCGACGGCGTCGGCAGCCGCCAGCAGCGCCTCGACCCCGGCGTGGGGCGACCCCGACGCGAGCGCCCCGCCGGAGCGGTGCGACAGCCCGACCGCGCGGGCCAGCACCGCGTGGCTCGGTCCCTCCGCGAACGGGGGCCGGGTGGTGCCCCACCACAGGCCGTCGACGATGTCGGTCTGGAGGCCGGACGCGGCCAGCGCCCGGCCGGCCGCCTCGGCGGCGAGCGTGAGCGTGTCCTCGTCGGGGGCGCAGACGGCCGCCTGGCCCCGGCCGCCGGCCCGGCCCCAGGCGGCGCCGACCTCGGTCGCGGGCAGGCGCCAGCTCGGCGTCGCGGCGCCGACCGCCAGCAGCTGCACGCCCCCAGTCACGGTCCAATGCTACGCGGGGGTCCCGGTCGCCAGTCCGGCCGGGGTGATCTCGGGCCGCCGGGGGGTGGCGGCCCGGCCGCTGTCCGGTTCGCCCGGTTCCTACCCGCCCATGCCCAGCAGCCGCTCGCGCTGGACCGCCATCGAGCCCCGCCACAGGGCCGCGAAGGCGCCGAGCCAGGCCAGCCCGCCGATCGCGAACGCGACGACCTCGGCTCGGAACAGGGTGCCGCTGGCCACCGCGTACGCGATCAGGATCAACGGCAGGGTGACGAGGGCGGACGCCTGCTGGGCCGCGGCCGCGCTCGAGACCTTGGCCGAGATGGCGAGGATCACCGCCAGGGCGAGGGCGATGAACGGGGGCAGGACCCAGACCACGAGGATCCACCAGTTGCGGGTCGGGAAGAACCAGCCGCCGACCTTCGGCCCCACGGTGAGGTTCACGACGAGCGAGTAGCAGCCGAAGCCGACCGCGGCGGCCAGGTAGCCGGGGATCAGGCTGGCGATCAGCTTGCCGAGGTAGATCTGGCGCTCGCTGGCGGGGGAGTGGGCGAGGAACTCGCCGCTGCCCCGCTCGCGCTCGCCGATCACCGTGTTCGCGCCGACGGCCGAGGAGACGGTGAGCGGGACGATGATCGCCAGCGGCGCGAACAGGTAGACCGCGAGCGCGTAGGACGCCTGCGCCGGTCCCGAGGCGCCCTTCACCTTCGTGCGGAGCTGCTTGGGCAGCGATCCGACCAGGTCGCTCAGCTGCTTCACGAGCCGCACGTCCGAGACGTGGGTGATGAGGACCAACAAGATGGCCGGCAGCACCACGAAGAACAGCCCGGCGATGATCGCCAGCGGCAGCCAGAAGTCGCGCGACTGGCGCAGCTGCCGCAGGTCGGTGCGCGCGATCACCAGCGCCTTCGACGGGGTCCGAGCGCTCATGCGTGCGCGCCCTGACGGATCGCGAAGTAGAGCTGCTCGAGGGTGGGCGTCTGCGGCTCGACTCGCCGCAGCCGCGCGCCGGCGCCGACCAGCGCGTCGACGAGGTCGGGCACCCGGCTCGGGTCGGTGAGCTCGACGGTGGCGGCCCCGTTGCGCGCGTACGAGCACACGAACGGGAGGCGCTGGGCCTGGTCGAGCAGGGTCGGGTCGTCGGCGTCGAGGACCACCCGGGCCGCCGGCCAGTACCGCTGGGTGAGCTGCTCGGGAGATCCCGCGACGAGCGTGCGACCCTGGTCGAGGACGACCACCTCGTCGGCGAGGCCCTCGGCCTCGAGCAGGAGGTGCGTGCACATGAGCACCGCCTTGCCCTGCTCGGCCAGCTCGTCGATGAGGCCGAGGACGGTGCGGGCCGACTCGGGGTCGAGCCCGGCCGTCGGCTCGTCGAGCAGGAGCAGATCCGGCTCGTGGAGCACGGCCCGGGCGAGCGCCAGGCGGGCCCGCATCCCGGTGGAGTAGCCGCCGACCCGCATCTCGAGGGCAGCCGTGATCCCGAATCGCGCCGCGGCGTCGGCGATGCGCTCGTCGATGCGGGACGCCGGGACCTCGAACAGCTCGGCGCCGTACCGGAGGTTGTCGTAGCCGGTCAGGCGGTCATAGAGCGCTGGTCGGGCGGGGACGACGCCGCAACGCCGACGCACCGCGGTGCCGTCGGGCCCGGTGGGGTCAAGTCCGAGGACGCGGACGCGCCCGCCGTGCGAGGCGAGCGCGCCGGTCACGAGGCGGACCACCGTCGTCTTGCCCGCGCCGTTCGGCCCCAGCAGCACCGTGACCGAGCCTGCGGGGACGCGCAGGCTGAGCGCCTCGACCGCGACGACGGGCCCGAAGGTTCGCCGGACATCGTCGAGCTCGACCATCAACGGGCCGCGAGTCACCGCTCATTGATCGGCAAGGGCGGCCGGGCGATGAAGCGGTAGCCTCGACGATTCCGGCGCCCCTGCGGGCGGCGCCTCGGCGGCGTAGCCGAGTGGCCCAGGCAAGGGTCTGCAAAACCCTGGACGTGGGTTCAATTCCCACCGCCGCCTCCAAGACCGATTCCTGCTTAGGGCCCGTTTTCGGTTCCCTGCGGAGGGTTGCCGGGTCGGCGGCTGGGTCCTCGCCCATCATCGGCAGGTCACGAGCGCACATCGGGCTGAGCGCGGCCGTGCCGCCCCGGATCTGTTTCGTGACGATTGCCGCCGGATCGTGGCGGAGACGGCCTAACTGCTTGGGGACGACCCGTCGTCCTCCGCGCCTCCCCGAGCCGACGCAGAGCGGGCGATGCGCCGCCGGCGGAGGAGGTAGCGGTGGAGCGCGGTCAGGATCGCTCGTGGGTCCCCACCTTTCGACCCGAGATACCTTGGGGCGTGGGACGCATCGGCCAACGGGTCCACGCCGCCGTCACGCGTTCCTTGCAAGCACTGGTCGTCGCCGCACGAGCGAGCCGACGAGTTCGGCCCCGGCGGTGCGTCGGAGCCGTCCAAGCATCGCGGCGGCTGCTCCCGGAAGCGACCGACATTCACGGCTGGGCCTGGTTCGAGCGCGAAGAGGTCGCCTCCTGTTTTGTGACGCTGAACGGCTGCGTGGTCGCGGAAGCCGAGCTCCGGCCCCCGACGCTGGACGTGGCGGAGGCCCGGCCCGAGACGGTCGACGCCCCGCGCTGCGGCTGGCACGCCACCATCGACCTTGCTCAGTACGCCGGAGAGCCGGTAGTCGTGGGGGCGATCGCGACATCGCACCGCGGCGTTGCTCAGTACCTGTCGTCGGTCCGCGCCACGGTCGGCTCTCGACCCCCCTCGCCTCGGGCAGGAACCCGATCCTCAGTTCCGATCATCGAGCCTGGCGCGATCGAGGTACCCGCCCAAGGCGCGACCGTGCCACCTGGTCGCCTGCAAGTCATCGGCTGGGCCCTCCCGGCGAAGGGCGTCCCCGCCCGGCTTGAGGTTCGGGTCAACGGTCGGGACGCGGGGCGGGCACGGGTCCTGGGCGTGGCACGTCCCGACGTTGCCGCGCATTACGCCGGTCCGACTGCCCCGGTCGCTGGCTTCGAGCATCTGGTCACCGTTGACGGGCGCCCGGGAGACCTAGCCCGAATCGACGTGGACCTCGTGGACGCGGAGGGCGACAGCGTCGCGTTGCAGGGCGTCGAGGTGCGTCTGGCCGCGCCGCGACCGTTGGTCGCGATGCCAGGACACTCTGACGTTCTGGCCGCGCTCGATCCGGTCGACGTCGGGGTCAGGCGCGTCACCGCGGCGGCGCACCTGCGGCTCGCCGTCTTCACCCACAGCCTTGAGCTCGGCGGCGGCGAGCTCTACTTGCAGGAGCTGTTGCGCGATTTGCTGAAGAACGCCGATATGTCCTGCCTGGTCGTGAGCGGCCGTGATGGGCCCTTGCGGGACGAGTTGGAGCAACTCGGGGCGGTCGTCCACATCACCGACTACCCGTTGCCGGATACGCCGACGTATGAGGGGCGGGTCGTCGAGGTCGCCGGTCTGCTGAGCGCCTACCGGGCCCAGCTCGTCGTCGTCAACACGTTGATCAGCGCGCCCGGGGCCGACGCGGCTGGTCGGCTCGGGTGGCCGTGTGTCTGGGCAATCCACGAGAGCTACACCCTCGAGGACTACTGGGTCGCGGCGTGGGGGTCCGATCGGGCCCCGTCGCTGGCCAGAGCCACAGCACGCACGCTCGGGGACGCGACCGCCGTGCTGTTCGAGGCCGAGGCCACGCGGGCGGTATACGCGCGTGCTATCGGCGAGGGTCGGCTGGTCACGCTGCACTATGGAATCGATCTCGACGCGATCCAGGCCTTCGCCGACGCGGTCGACACGTCGGCGGCTCGGCGCCTGACCGGCCTCCCGGACGACGCGATCGTGCTCACGTGTGTCGGCAACTTCGAGCCTCGGAAGGGCCAGGCGGCGCTGGTGGCGGCCTTCGCTCTCGTGGCGGACGAGTTCCCGAGGGCGAGACTCGCGCTCGTCGGTGGGACCGACAGCGCCTTTGCCCGCGCGATCGCGGACCTCGTCGGCCGGCTCGGGCTCGAGGACCGTGTCCTGCTGCAACCGATCGAAGCGAACCCATACCGTTGGTATCGCGCGGCAGACGGCTTCGTCATGGCCTCGGACCTCGAGTCGCTGCCGAGGGTGCTGCTCGAAGCGATGGCCTTCGGCCTCCCCGTCGTGGCCACGGACGTGTGGGGGATCCCGGAGCTCGTCCGGCCCGGCGAGAACGGGATCCTCGTTCAGCCCCGGGACGTCGCCGCGCTGGCGGACGCGCTCCGCACGTTCCTGCGGCTGCCGGCGGACGAGCGGGCGCGGCTCGGGGACGCGGGATCGCGGCTCGTCCGAGAGCGCCACGACCTCGATCGCTACCGACGCGCGTTCGAAGGGCTCCTGCGCGGTCTGGTCGCCGACCCCGAAACGCCGCTGTCAGAGTTGCTCCGGCTGTGACGGGTCACGTAGTGACGCCGGCCGGCGGACCGACTGCCCGTCGAGACCAGGGCCGAGCAGCCCGTCCGAGCCTGTCCCTCGTGCTGCCGACGCGACATCCCTGGGCCCAGGTCGCGCCCGTCGTCGAGGCATGCCTCCCGGAGCTCCAGTCGGTCGGGGGCGAGCTCGTCGTTGTCGGTCTGGCCGGGCCCGCGCCGCCGACGACGCCGGCCGGTGTGCGCACGGTGCCAGTGCACGATCGCGACCTGCTGCGGCTGCGGCTGCGCGCGGTGCGCGAGGCCCGTGGCGACATTGTGGCGGTCGGTGAAGACCATTCGTGGCCCGAGCCAGGTTGGGGCCGCGCCGTGCTGCGGGCACACGCCGAGCATCCGTCAACTCCGGCGATCGTCGGGTGCCTGGTGAATGGCGCCACCCAGTCGGTCTCCGGGCGCGCGAGCTTCAAAGCCTTCGCCGCTCCCTACGTCCCCCCGATGCCGACGGTTCCCGACTGGCGTCCGCCACCGCTGTCCACGGTCTCGCTCAAGCGCTCGGTGGTCGAGCAGGTCGACGACCGCCCCGGCAGCCTCGACGGTCTTGTCAATCGCCTCTTCGCAGACGGACGAATGGTCGCCGACGACCGGGTCGTCCTCAGGCACGATCAGGACCTGGGTATCGCCGCGTCGATTCGGAACGGGTACGCGGTCACACGATCCGCGTATGGCTACGCGCTCGATCGTTGCGAGCCCGGCCGTCGCCTTGAGGCCGTCCGGTGGGCCGTATCCCACCTCCCAGCGATGGTCTGGCGCGCGGTTCGGGACAGCCAGGGCGGGCCTCGTCTCGGCTACGCCGAGCGGGCCGTGGTTGCCGCCATCGCTGGCGCGAACACCGCCGGCGCCGTGCTCGGATCACTCGCCGGCAGCGGGAAGGCACCGGAACACTACGAGTAGGCCGATCGGGGAAGCATGGCGGGCTGGGTCGACGAAGCGCTTGACCACG
>CALEYV010000014.1 GCA_937927875.1 uncultured Actinomycetes bacterium
GCGCGACGAGGCGATCCAGCGCGACTACGCGGCGTCGGCGAAGGACGCCGACGCCTGGGCCGAGTTCCGGGCCCGCTGGGTCGACGTTCCCGAGACCGACTACCGGCGTCAGGCCGAGGCGTCGCTGGCGGGCGCGTCGTGAGCGCGGCCACGCTCGCCGACGTCTGCGTGATCGCGTGCGCGGAGGCCTTCCGCGGCGACGGTGAGATCCTCGCCAGCCCGATCGGCGTGATCCCGACGCTCGGGGCCCGGCTGGCCGCGAGCACCTTCGAGCCCGACCTCGTGTACACCGACGGCGACGCGCTGGCGCTCGGCGCGCCGATCCCGGTCGGCGACGACGCAGCGCCGAAGCTGGTCGAGGCGTGGCTCCCGTTCGGGAAGATGTTCGATGTCGTGTGGTCGGGTCGACGTCACGTGATGATGGGCGCGACGCAGATCGACCGCTTCGGGAACCAGAACATCGCCTGCATCGGACCCTGGGCCCGGCCGAAGGCCCAGCTGCTCGGCGTGCGCGGAGCGCCCGGCAACACCGTGAACGACCCGACGAGCTACTGGGTGCCGAACCACTCGACGCGGGTCTTCGTGCCGGCCGTCGACTGCGTCTCCGGGGTCGGCTACGACCGGGCCGCCGCTGCCGGCCCGAGCGCGAGCCGGTTCCACGAGATCCGTCGCGTCATCTCCAACCTGGGCGTCTTCGACTTCGAGACCGACGAGCACGCGATGCGGATCCGGTCGCTGCACCCCGGCGTCACCGTCGCCGCGGTCACCGAGGCGACCGGGTTCGAGCTCGTGGTGCCGGACGACGTGCCGACCACCCGCGACGCGACGGCCGACGAGCTCCGGCTGCTCCGCGAGGTGCTCGACCCGGGCGAGCGTCGCGCCGCCGAGGTCCCCAGCTGATGCATCCCACCCTCCACACCGACCTCTGCGACCTGGTCGGGATCCGGGTGCCGATCGTGCAGACCGGGATGGGGTGGGTGGCCGGTCCCCGGCTCACCGCCGCGACGGCCAACGCGGGCGGGCTCGGGATCCTCGCCGCCGGCACGATGGACTTCGAGCAGCTGCGGGCCGCCATCGCTGAGACCCGCGAGCGGACCGACGCTCCCTTCGGGGTGAACCTCCGCTCGGACGCGCCCGACGCGGCGGAACGGTGCTCGCTGCTGATCAGCGAGGGCGTGCGGGTGGCCTCGTTCGCGCTGGCGCCGAAGCCGGAGCTCATCGACCAGCTGAAGGCGGCCGGCGTCGTGGTCATCCCCTCGGTCGGCGCGAGGCGCCACGCCGAGAAGGTCGTCGCGTGGGGCGTCGACGCCGTGCTCGTCCAGGGCGGCGAGGGCGGCGGTCACACCGGGCCCGTGCCCATCTCGCTGCTGCTGCCCCAGGTCGTGGACGCGGTCGACGTACCGGTGATCGCGGCGGGCGGGTTCTTCGACGGTCGCGGCCTCGTCGCCGCCCTCGCCTACGGCGCGGCCGGCATCGCGATGGGCACCCGGTTCCTCCTGACCCAGGACAGCCCGGTCGGCGCGGCGGTGAAGGACGTCTACCTCTCGAAGGCGGTGACCGACACCCTGGTGACGACCCAGGTCGACGGCGTCCCGCACCGGGTGCTGCGCACCGACTTCACCGAGCGTCTCCACCGGGCCGGACCGGTGCTCGGGCTGCCCCGCGCGCTGCGGAACGCGGCCCGGTTCAAGAAGCTCTCCGGCGACCGCTGGGGCGACCTGCTCCGCGAGGGGCGGGCCATGCGCCGTGCCCAGGACCTGACCTGGAGCCAGGTCCTCATGGCCGCCAACACGCCCATGCTCCTGAAGGCGGCGATGGTCGACGGTCGGCCGGACCTGGGCGTGATGTCGAGCGGGCAGGTCGTCGGGCTCCTCGACGACCTCCCCACCGTCGCCGAGCTCATCGATCGGGTCATCGAGGAGGCGGAGGCAGTGCTGAAACGGCTCGGCGCGTGACGGCCACGGTCGCGCCCGAGTCGATCGTCGAACCGGGCTGGGGCGCGGTCGCCGACGCCTTCCGCAGGAACTTCGACCACGGCGAGGTCGGCGCCGCGTGCTGCGTCTACCAGGACGGGCGTCCGGTCGTCGACGTCTGGGGTGGGGTGGCGGACCGGGCCGCCGGTCGGCCGTGGGCGCGGGACACGATCGTGATCATCTTCTCGTGCACCAAGGGCGCCACCGCGCTGGCCGCCAACCAGCTCATCGAGGCGGGTCGGCTCGACCCGGACGCGACCGTCGCCGCCTACTGGCCCGAGTTGGCCGCGAACGGCAAGGCCGGCATCACCGTGCGCATGGTGCTCTCGCACCGGGCCGGGCTGGCGGCGGTGGACGGCGAGCTCACCCTGGGCGACATCGCGGCCTGGGACCCGGTGGTCGCCGCGATCGCCGCCCAGGCGCCGAACTGGGAGCCCGGCACCGCGCACGGGTACCACTCGCGATCCTTCGGCTGGATCGTCGGCGAGCTCATCCGCCGGGTCACCGGTCGCATGCCCGGCCAATACCTGGCCGATGAGGTGGTGCGGCCGCTCGGTCTCGACTTCTTCCTCGGGCTCCCCGAGTCCGAAGACGCACGCGTCGCAACCCTGTACCCGGCGCCCGAGGCGAGCGCCCTCGACGAGCTCGCGGCGGCCGATCCGACGACGCTGTTCGCACGGGTGATGACCGGCCCGTCGAACCTCCTTCACTACGACGACAGCTGGAACACCCGCCTCCTGCGAGGCGCGCAGCTGCCGTCCTCGAACGGACACAGCGACGCGCGGTCGCTGGCCCGGATGTACGCGGCGTGCCTGGCCCCCGTCGACGGTGTCCGGCTGCTGTCCGAGCAGAGCCTCGACCGCGCGACCACGGTGGAGTCGTCGGGGAAGGACCTCGTGCTGGGCCAGCCGCTCACCTTCGGCCTCGGCTTCGCGTTGCCGCCCACGCTCGGCCCGGGGGCGAGCCCCCGCTCGTTCGGTCACGCGGGCGCCGGTGGATCGCTGGCCTACGCGGACCGGGACCGCGGCCTCGGCTTCGGCTACGTGATGAACCAGATGCGCCTCGGGATGCCCGAGGGCGACCAGCGGGCGATGCGGCTCAGCGAGGCCGCGGCGGCGTGCGCCGGATGAGCACGGGCGCGACCCGCGGGGCGCGAGGCTCGAGGGCGGCCGCGACCACCGTCGCCAGGAAGGCGGCGAACAGGGCAGCAAGGGCGATCGTCATCGCCCACTCCAACGACCGCCGCGGCGGGCGTGTTCCCGACCGTGGGACGATGAGCCGGTGTCGCTGACGAGCGCCGCGGCGCACGACCTCTTCGACCGGCGCCGACGGGCCTGGCTCGCCGAGGACGTCGCCGGCTACCTCGACTGCTGGGTCGACGACCTGGTGCTCGAGACGCCCGGACGGGTGGTGCGGGGGCGGGCCGACTACGAGGCGATGGTGCACCAGTCGCTGGCGTGGGCGAAGCCCCGCTCCTTCGAGGTGCACCACCTCGCCGCCGACGGGGACGTGGTGCTCGCCGACTGGACGATCACCGTCGAGCGGCGCGCCGACGGGCAGCCGGTGAGCTGGCGCGGGATGAGCGCCTGCGAGCTGCGCGACGGCCGCATCGTGTGGTGGCGCGAGTACTACCTGGACCCGGTCGGCCTGGCACGCGCCGCCCGCGGGTAGGGCGGCGCCGCGGATGGATCTCACGTTCACGCCCGAGGAGGAAGCGTTCCGGGCCGAGTGCCGCTCGTGGCTCGAGGCGAACGTGCCGCACGGCCTCCCCTCGGGCGACACCCGGGACGGCTTCGCGGCCCACCTCGAGTGGGAGCGAAGCCTGTTCGAGGCCCGCTGGGCGGTCGTGTCGTGGCCCGAGGCGTACGGCGGGCGAGACGCGTCGCCGATGGAGTGGCTGATCTTCGAGGAGGAGTACTACCGGGCCGGCGGGCCGCAGCGGGTGACCCAGAACGGCATCTTCCTGCTCGCGCCGACCGTCTTCGAGTTCGGCACGCCCGCCCAGCGCGACCGGATCCTGCCCCGCATGGCCGCGGCCGAGGACCTCTGGTGCCAGGGCTGGTCGGAGCCGAACGCCGGCAGCGACCTGGCCGGCATCCAGAGCCGCGCCGAGCGCGACGAATCCGCCCGCGGCTGGCGGCTGTCGGGCCAGAAGACCTGGACGACCCGGGGCGCCTTCTGCACCCACCTGTTCGGGCTGTTCCGCAGCGACCCGGCCGCCGAGCGTCACCGCGGCCTCACCTACTTCCTCGTCCCGCTCGACGCGCCCGGTGTCACCGTGCGGGGGTTCGGGCGCCTCGACGGCGACGAGGGCTTCGCCGAGGTGTTCCTCGACGAGGTGTTCGTGCCCGACGACGCGGTCCTCGGCGCCGTCCACGAGGGCTGGGGCGTCGCCATGGCCACGACGAGCGCCGAGCGGGGCCTCACGCTGCGCAGCCCGGGCCGGTTCCTCGCCGGCGCGGGCCGACTCGTCGACCTGTGGCGGGCGCGGAGCGGCGACGCCGGTCCCGACCTGGCCGACTCGGTGGTGCAGGACTGGATCGACGCCGAGGCCTACCGGTGGCAGACCTTCTGGACCGTGACCCGCATGACCGTGGGCGAGAACGTCGGGGCGGAGTCCAGTCTCACGAAGGTGTTCTGGAGCGAGCTCGACGTGCGGATCCACGAGCACGCCCTCGCGCTGCTCGGCCCGGACGGCGAGCTCACCGGCGACGAGGCGAGTTGGATGAAGGGCTACGAGTTCGCGCTGTCCGGGCCCATCTACGCGGGAACGAACGAGATCCAGCGCAACGTGATCGCCGAGCGGGTGCTCGGGCTTCCCCGGCGCTGACGACCTCGTGCGGTTCGCCTTCACCGACGACCAGCTGGCGTTCCGCGACGCGGTCCGCGAGCTCCTCGACCGGGACTGCCCACCGTCGGTCGTGCGCCAGGCGTGGACGAGCCCGAGCGGGCGCGCCCTCGACGTCTGGGCGCACCTGACCGAGATGGGGGTGCTGGCTGCGTTGGCGCCGGAGGCGGCGGGCGGCCTCGGGCTCACGCTCGTCGACCTCGTCCTCGTGCTCGAGGAGACCGGCTACGTCGCGCTCCCGGACCCGATCGTGGAGCACGCCGCGGTCGCGGTGCCGCTCCTGGCGTCGCTTGGGGAGCCGATCGGGGCGGGGACCGTCACCGCGGGCTGGGAGCCCGACGCCCGGGCGGTGTGGGCCGACACCGCCGACCTGCTCGCGCTCGGCGACGACCGCCGCTGGCGAGTGGTTGCGACGGGTGACCTGCGGCTCGAGCCGCGCACCTCCGTCGACGGCGCCCGCCGGCTGTTCGCGTTCGACCCGCGCTCGGCGGACGGTCCGGCGCTGGTGGACGAGCAGGCCTTCGACCGGGGCGTGGTCGGCTTCGCGGCCCAGCTGGTCGGACTGACCCGCCGCATGCTCGACCTCACCGTCGGCTACGTCACCGAGCGCCGCCAGTTCGGCGTCCCGGTCGGCTCGTTCCAGGCCGTCAAGCACCATCTCGCCGACGCCCGCCTCGCGCTGGAGTTCGCCCGCCCGCTCGTCTACCGGGCCGCCTGGTCGCTCGCCGAGGGCGATCCGGACGCGTCGGTGCACGCCTCGATGGCCAAGCTGCAGGCGTCGAGCGCCGCCCACCGCACCGGGCGGGCCGCCCTCCAGTGCCACGGCGCGATCGGCTACTCCTTCGAGTACGACCTCCACCTGTTCTTGAAGCGGGCCTGGGCGCTGGCCGCCTCGTGGGGCGACGCCCGCTGGCACGGGGCCCGCGTCCGCCGCGCGATCCTGTGACGAAGCGACCGGGGAGCTCCCATGCCTGAGGCCTATCTCGTCGACGCCGTCCGGACGCCGGTCGGCAAGCGGGGCGGCGGCCTGGCCGCCGTGCACCCGGCCGACCTCGGCGCCCACGTCATCCGCGCCCTCGTCGAGCGCAACGACCTCGACCCGATGGCGGTCGAGGACGTGTACTTCGGCTGCGTCGACCAGCTCGGCCCCCAGGCCGGGGACATCGCGCGCACCGCGTGGCTGGCGGCCGGGTACCCGGAGGAGGTCCCCGGCACCACCATCGACCGCCAGTGCGGCTCGTCGCAGCAGGCGGTGCACTTCGCGGCCCAGGCCGTGATGAGCGGCACCAACGACGTCATCGTCGCGGGCGGGGTCCAGAACATGACCATGATCCCGATCGCGGCCGCGATGACGGCCGCCGAGCCGCTCGGCTTCGCCGACCCGTTCTCCGGATCGGA
>CALEYV010000015.1 GCA_937927875.1 uncultured Actinomycetes bacterium
TCGTACCGGTCGTCGAGCGCCTCCAGCTCCAGCCCGTCCGCGGCCAGGTCGGCGACCCCCGGGTGGCGAGCGGTGCGCACGAACCGCTTCCGCGCCCGCTCGAGCGCGGCCCGGGCCGCCGGGACGAGCAGGTCGGCGCCGCCCGGGCCGAGGCCCACGACGACGACCCGACCGGTGGCCATCAGCCGGTCGGAGCCGGCGTGGCCGCGCTCGCGGCCACCGGCTGGGGCGGGACGACCCGGCCGTTCCGGCGGTCCCAGATGCCGTAGCGGGGGTCGACCGTCACCCGGGCGCCGCGGGCGAGGCCGAGGACGTCGGCGAGGGCGAGGTTCGCGAGGTCAGCGCCGGGCGGCTGGTCGCGCACGAGGATCAGGTGGAAGCCGAACTGGGTCTGGACCGGATCCGAGACGACGCCGATCGGCTGGCTCTGCGCGACCTGTTGGAACGCGGTCACGAAGTTCTGGCTGTCGAGGCAGCCGAGCTCGCCGCCCTGCGCGCCCGAGACGCGGTCAGTCGAGCGCTGCGCGGCGAGCGTCGCGAAGTCGGCTCCCGCGGCGAGCTGGGCCTGGACGGCCTGCGCGTCGGCGAGGCTGGCGACCAGGATGTGGGCGACGAACCGGTGCGAGGGGCACGCCGCCAGCGCGGCGGCAGTCAGCTCGGCCGAGCGCTGCGTGACCAGCAATCGCCGGACGGCGGCGATGCGGGCGAACCGGGCCTCGAGCGCGCCCCGGAAGGACGACGGGAGGCTCCGCACCACCTGCGGGCTGCCGAGGAACCGCGCCACGAGCGCCTGACCGGCCGCCCGATCCGCTCCCGTCACGACGAGGTGACGGCGCGTGACGGTGTCGTCCACGAAGACCTGCGAGACGCGGAAGGTGACCCAACCGGCCGCGTAGTTGGAGGTGATCGAGCCCGGGTGCGCCGAGAGCGGCGTGCTGCCGGACTGGCGGATGATGCTCGCGAAGGCGGCGTTGCTGGCGAGGTCACGCAGCTCGCCGTCGACGTCCGACTGGGAGACCGAGTGGCC
Organism: uncultured Actinomycetes bacterium; assembly: GCA_937927875.1. Taxonomy (GTDB): domain Bacteria; phylum Actinomycetota; class Acidimicrobiia; order IMCC26256; family PALSA-555; genus PALSA-555. Next base: position 1,028 of record CALEYV010000015.1, read on the forward strand.
GTTGACCGTGAACGCGGGCGCGCCAGTCCCGCTGCTGCGGTACGCGATGAAGCCGCCGATGACCGCCAGGACCGCGAGCGCGGCGACGAGGGCGGGCAGGCGCTTCACGGCGCCGCGGAGCCTACCGGCGCGTCCGTGGAGCGCGGCACCAGCTCCTCGAGCAGGCCGGTGAGCTCGCCCGCGACGTCGGCGGGCGGGACGCGCAGCGGCACCAGCACCTCCTCGGCGCTCGCCTTCGCGCCGGGCGCCAGGCGACCGAGGCGGATCTTCTGGGACTCGCGCAGCGTCAACCCGCGCAGGCGGGCCGCGCCGCCGGCCACCGCCAGGCTTCGGATCCCGAGCCGCACGCACTCGGCCCGCAGCCGCGCCGCCTCGAGCAGCGCGGCGGCCGGCGGCGGTGGTGGCCCGTACCGGTCCTGCCACTCGGCGCGCACGTCCTCGACGTCGTCGGGCTCGCGGACCGCGGCCAGGCGCCGGTACGCCTCCATGCGCACGTCGTCCCGGGTGACGTAGTCGCGAGGCAGGTGGGCGTCGACCGGCAGGTCGATCGTCACCTCGATCGGAACCTCGACCGGCTCGCCATTCAGCTCGCTCACCGCCTCGGTGACGAGCTGGCAGTAGAGGTCGAACCCGACGGCGGCGATGTGCCCCGACTGGTCGGCGCCGAGCAGGTTCCCGGCCCCGCGCAGCTCGAGGTCCCGCATCGCGATGGTGAACCCCGAGCCGAGGTCGGTGTTCTCGCCGATCGTCTTGAGCCGCTCGTACGCCTCCTCGGTCAGGGCCCGATCGCGCGGGTGCAGCAGGTACGCGTAGGCGCGCTGGCCTCGGCGGCCGACCCGGCCCCGCAGCTGGTAGAGCTGGGCCAGGCCGAGCCGGTCGGCCCGATCGACGACGAGCGTGTTCACGGTCGGGATGTCAAGACCGCTCTCGACGATCGTCGTGCAGACGAGCACGTCGTACTCGCGCTCCCAGAAGTCGAGGACGACCCGCTCGAGGCGGCCCTCGTCCATCTGCCCGTGCGCGATGCCGATCCGCGCGTCGGGGACGAGGTCGCGGAGGTGCTCGGCCACGAAGTCGATGTCCTTCACCTGGTTGTGCACGAAGAACACCTGGCCCTCGCGGAGCAGCTCCCGCCGCAGGGCCTCGGCGACGGCCCGCTCGTCGTACTCGCCGACGTAGGTGAGGATGGGCTGGCGGTCCTCGGGCGGCGTGTTCACCATCGACAGGTCGCGGATGCCGGTCAGGGACAGCTCGAGCGTGCGCGGGATCGGGGTCGCCGACAGTGCGAGCGCGTCGACGCCGGTGCGCAGGGCCTTGATCTGCTCCTTGTGCTGGACACCGAAGCGCTGCTCCTCGTCGATGACCAAGAGCCCGAGCGCGCGGAAGCGCACGTCGTCGGACAGCAGCCGGTGGGTGCCGATGACGACGTCGACCTCGCCCGCCGCGAGCGCGGTGACCACCGCCCGCTGCTCCCGGGCGGTGAGGAAGCGGGACAGCACCTCGACTCGCACCGGGTAATTCGCGAACCGCTCTCGGAACGTCTGGCCGTGCTGGTCGGCGAGCAGCGTCGTCGGGACGAGGATGGCCACCTGCTTGCCGTCCTGCACCGCCTTGAAGGCGGCGCGCACCGCGACCTCGGTCTTGCCGAACCCGACGTCGCCGCACACCAGGCGGTCCATCGGGCGGGGCGCCTCCATGTCGCGCTTCACGTCCTCGATGGCGCGCAGCTGGTCGGGGGTCTCCTCGAACGGAAACGCCTCCTCGACCTCGCGCTGCCACGGCGTGTCCGGGCTGTAGGCGTGGCCCTCGCTGGCCAGGCGCCGCCGGTAGAGGACGACGAGCTCCTGGGCGACCTCGCGGGTAGCGGCTCGGACTCGCGCCTTCGCCCGCTCGAAGTCGGCGCCGCCCATGCGGTTCAGCGTCGGCGTCTCGCCGCCGGTGTAGCGACGGACGACACCGACCTGGTCGGTCGGGACGTAGAGCTTGTCGTCGCCCCGGTACTCGAGGAGCAGGTAGTCGCGCGCGACGCCGCCGATGGCGCGCTGGACCATGCCGCCGTAGCGGGCCACGCCGTGCACCTGGTGCACGACGAAGTCGCCGGCCTCGAGGGCGTCGTAGAGGTCGGCCGAGCGACGGGCACCGCGGGGCGCCCGATGCACGCGGCGGCGACCCGTGAGGTCGGCCTCGGCGATGAGCGCCAGCCGGGCCTCGGACAGCACGATGCCGCGGTTGATCGGCGCCACCGTCACGCCGACCGCGCCCGGGGCGGCCACGTCGGCGACCGCGTCCACGCCGTCCTCGGCCAGGATCTGGGTGAGGCGGTCCCGCGAGCCGCGACCCTCGGCCGCGAGCACGACCCGGTAGCCGTCGTCGGCGAGCGCGCGGACCCGGTGGGACAGGCCGTCGCGGTCGCCCGCGAGCGGGGCGAACGCGGTGCCGGCCAGGTGCGGCGTCTCGGGCCGGTCGGGCGCGGCGAGCACCGCGGTGGCGCCCGCCTCGGTCCGGGCGAGCAGCCGGTCGAACGGGAGCGAGAGCCGCGGGAACAAGCCCGCGGCGCCCCACGTCTGGGCGAGCGTGTCCCCGAGCGCCGCTTCCTCGTCGAGGAGCTCCTGGGCCCGGTCGCGGAGCCGGGTCGGCTCGCAGAGCAGCACCAGTGCCTGGCGGTCGAGCAGGTCGGTGATCAGCCGGTCATCGGGGGCGAGCCACGGCAGCCAGGACTCCATGCCGTCGAACGTCTGGCCGGCGGCGAGTCGCTCCCACTGCTCGGCGCCCCACGCTTCCCGTTGCAGGAGCGCGTCGGCCCGTTCGCGGACGTCGGGGGTCGGGAGCAGCTCCCGGGCCGGGAAGACGGTCACCGCGTCGAGCTCCTGGGTCGATCGCTGGTCGGCGACGGCGAACGCCGACAGCCGGTCGACCTCGTCGCCCCACAGGTCGATGCGCACCGGGTGGTCCTCGGTGACGGGATAGAGGTCGACGATGGAGCCCCGCACCGCGACCTCGCCGCGAGCTTCGACCTGGTACTCGCGCCGGTACCCGCGGTCGACGAGCGACGTCACCAGCGCGTCGCGGTCCAGGACCTGCCCGGCCGCGACGGTCACCGGCTCGACCTCCTCGACGTGGGGGCCGAGCCGCTGCACGAGCGCGCGCACCGGCGCCACGACGACGCTCGGGGCCTCGGACCCGCCGCGCCGGAGCCGCCACAGGACTCGGAGCCGACGGCCCATCGTCTCCAGCGACGGGGACACCCGCTCGAAGGGCAGGGTCTCCCACGCCGGGAACCACTCGACCGCGGCCGGGCCGAGGAAGCAGGTGAGGTCCTGGGCGAGCCGCTCGGCCTCGGCGCCGGTCGGGACCGCAGCGAGGATCGGCCGGCGGGTGCTGGCGCTCGTCACCGCCGCCACGAAGAGCGCCCGCGCGCCGTCGGGGACCGCGACGGTGGGGGCTCGGGCGACGACCGCTGGCACCGTCGCGTCACGGGCGACGAGGGGCACCAGCGGTGCGAGCGGCGGCATCGTTTCGGGCATGGGCGCGCGGCAAGGCCCGGGACGCGCGGCGCGCCCCGGGGGTGCCAGGGCGAGCCTACCGACCCGGCCGCCGTTGGCGGCCCGACGACGCGAGCCGCGCGTCGGCGGTCAGCTACGAAGCGACCGGACCACGCGGCCGACCTCCTCACCGAGGCGACGAGGAACGACGACGCCGAGCTCCTCCTCTCGGATGGCGCGCTGGGCTTGGTAGGCGGACACCGCGGCGCCGAGCGACGCCGGCGCCCGGGCCACACCGAGGGGCGCGAGCAGGTGCTCGAACTGGCGCTGGAGCTGCGCCGCCACCACCTCGCCCTTGCCCGCGTGCTGCTTGGAGCACAGCCACAGCGTCCAGTCCCAGAAATGGGCGTCGATCGCGGGCAGCGTCTCCGGGGTCACCTGCCACCGGGGCTGGTGCCGATTCGGCTCGTCGAAGATCAGGTCGATCTTCGTCGGGCCGTCGACGATCACCATGAGGCACGCTTCGTCGCTCAGGCGATCCCAGAGCACGGCCAGCGGCTGTAGGTCGGCGATTCGCGGCGGAAGGTCAGCGAAGACCCGGTGCACGTCGTCGGCCCGCACCTTGAGGTCCCAGTCGGAGTACTCGGTGGCATCGCCCCGGGCCTGGGACCCCACCAGGGTGACCGCGACGACGCCCGGTTGCGCCGAGACGGCAGCGCGGACGGCGGCGACGGTTGGCATGGACCCCAGTCTGCAGCGGTTCGCGTTTCGCTACCGTGAGCCGATCGCCGATCCCCGCGCCCAGCTCCCCGACGGGACCGCGACGCCCGAGCGCGTCGACGCCTTGAAGACGGCGGGGAAGGAGCGACGGGCCGGCGCGCCCCGCTCGGCGCACGCGGGGTGGGAGCCGCCCAAGTCTCGAACGGATCCGCTCAGCCTGCTCGAGGCCCAGAACAAGCACCGTCTGCCCCAGCTGGTGCCGCTCCGGTGGGCGCGGCTGGCGGCGTCGCCGTTCGCCTTCCTCCGGGGGGCGGCGGTCGTGATGGCCGAGGACCTGGCCGGGACACCGAACTCCGGGATCACGGTGCAGGCGTGCGGGGATGCGCACCTGGCCAACTACGGCGTGTTCGCCTCACCGGAGCGGGACCTGCTCTTCGACGTGAACGACTTCGACGAGACGATGCCGGGACCGTGGGAGTGGGACGTGAAGCGCCTCGCGGCCAGCGCCGTCGTGGCCGGGCGAGACGCCGGCCTGAACGACGCGACGAGCCAGGGCCTCGCGCAGACCGCGATCGCGGCCTACCACGACGCTGCGCGGTACTTCGCGACGCTGAACGCGCTCGACACCTGGTACTCGAAGGTCGACGAGGCCTCGATGGTGCTGCTGCGGCCGGGCCGCTCGCGCCAGGACATCGCGAAGCTGTTCAGCAAGGCCCGCGCCAAGACCTCGGCGACCGCGTTCCCGTCGCTCGTCGAGCTGACCCGGGCCGGTGACTGGCGGATCGTCGACCACCCGCCGGTGGTGTCGCACGACGGGATTGCCGACCGGACCGACGACCTGCTGCGCCTCTACGCCACCTACCGCGACAGCGTCAGCGACGATCGGCGTCGGCTCCTCGAGCGCTTCGACGTCCGCGACTTCGCGCTGAAGGTGGTGGGCGTCGGCAGCGTCGGCACCCGGTGCTTCGTCGCCCTCCTCGAGAGCGACGTGGGGGAGCCCCTATTCCTGCAGGTGAAAGAGGCCGACGCGTCGGCGCTCGCGCCGTACCTGCCGCCGACCGAGCACGAGAGCCAGGGCCGGCGGGTCGTAGCCGGGCAGCGGATCA
>CALEYV010000016.1 GCA_937927875.1 uncultured Actinomycetes bacterium
GCCCCGACCCGACCCAGGAGGTCGAGCGCGACACCTGGGCCGACGAGCCGCGCGCGGGCGAGCCCGATCCGACCCTGGGAGCCGCGGTCGAGGCGCCCGATCGTCGCTGGTCCCCCCGGCGCTGGTGGGCGAAGCCCCGCCACCGGGCCCTGGTCGCGATCGCGGTCTGCGGCGTCCTGCTCGGCGTCGCGGTCGGGCTCGCGTTCGCGGTCGGGAACCAGACCGTCGACACGAACCGGGTCGTCCCGGCGAAGCCGGCGGCCCGCCGCCAGCCGCGCCGGCTCACCGCCGCGCCAGCCACCGCGCCCGCCATCAGCCCCGACGACCAGCGCGAGATCGCCTACCTGAGCCAGCTCGAATCGGTCCTGCAGCAGGCGGCGGTCGGCCGCACCGTGCTCGTCGGGTCGCTGCGAGGCGCGCCGGCGACGTGCGCCATGCCGCCCGCGGCGGCTGCGGTGTTCGTCCGCTCGGTGGTCCAGAACCGCACCAACCTCCTCAACACCCTCGGGGCCCTGTCGCCCGCGCCGAACCCGGACTCCCAGCGGCTCGAGCAGCTGCTGGCGGCGGCGCTGCACGCGTCGTCGCAGGCCGACGGCGAGTACGCGGCGTGGCTCGACGCGAACGGTGCGACCGACCCGCAGTCGTGCTCGGCCAGCTCGACGCCGGCGATCGCGCTGTTCTGGAACAGCGCCCGGGCCTCAGATTCCACCGCGACGACGGCGAAGACCGCGTTCATCACTGCGTTCAACCCGGTCGCGGTCGCGTACTCGCTGCCGACGTGGACGGAGTCACAGTTCTGACGATCTGCGCCGCGCGGCGCGGCTTCGGCCATCCCGGCCCGGCTCAGCCCGACGCGGTGGCCCGGTCGAGCTCGGCGAGGTGCCGCTCGCGCTGAGCGTCGTCGAGGAACGACGCCGCGAACGAGTTGCGGGCCACCTGAACCATCTCGTCCCGGCCGAGGCCGAGCGCCTCGGCGGTCGCGGCGTAGTTGTCGCCGATGTACCCGCCGAAGTAGGCGGGGTCGTCGGAGTTGATGGTCGCGCACAGGCCGCGGGCGAGCAGCCGCCCGACGTTGTGGTGCGCGAGGTCGGGGAACACCCGGAGCTTCACGTTCGACATCGGGCAGACCGTGAGCGGCACCTGCTCGGCGACGAGCCGGTCGACGAGGGCGTCGTCCTCGAGGCACCGCACCCCATGGTCGACGCGCCGGACGTGGAGGAGGTCGAGGGCCTCGGTGATGTACGCGGGCGGGCCCTCCTCGCCGGCGTGGGCGACGGTCAGGAAGCCCTCGGCGCGGGCCCGGTCGAACACGGCCGCGAACTTCGACGGCGGATTGCCGACCTCGGACGAGTCCAGCCCGACCGCGGTGATGACGTCCCCGTGCGGCAGGGCGGTCTCGAGGGTCGCCATGGCCGCCTCGGCGCTCAGGTGGCGCAAGAAGCAGAGGATCAGCCGCCACGTGACGCCGAGGTCGCGCTCGCCCTCGGCCAAGCCGGCGGTGATGCCCTCGAGCACCACCTCGAACGGGATGCCCCGGTCGGTGTGGGTCTGGGGGTCGAAGAAGATCTCGGCGTGGCGCACCCCTTGCCCGGCCGCGCGCCCGAGGTAGGCGCGGGTCAGCGCGTGGAAGTCGCGCTCGGTCTGCAGCACCGTACAGCCGGCGTAGTAGATGTCCAGGAACGACTGCAGGTCCTCGAACACGTACGCGGCGCGCACCGCCTCGACGTCCGCGTACGGCAGGTCGACGCGGTTCCGTCGCGCCAGCTCGAAGAGGAGCTCCGGCTCGAGGGTGCCCTCGATGTGCAGGTGCAGCTCGGCCTTCGGCAGCGTGCGCAGCGTCGCGTCCATCGAGCATCCCTCCCGCGCCGGACGACCACCGGACACTACGCAGCCGGCGCGGGCGCAGGGGTCGACCGTGCGGCGGGGCGGGTGGCAGCATGCGACGCCGGCCCGCGGGAGCCGGCGAGGCATCGGGAGCCATGTTCGAGCGCCGTCGCGAGAAGAAGGCCGCCGAGAAGTATCAGGCCGCGCTCGCCCAGTGGCAGCACGAGCGCGACGGCCAGGCCGCCGCGCTCGCGCTCGCGCAGACCTACCGGGGCGAGCCGACGACCGAGCTCATGCTCCACCGCGGCGAGGCACTGGTCGCCAAGATCACGAACGTCGGCCTAATCGAGGAGCGCAAGGGCCCCGGCCGTTGGCAGGGTGGCTCGTCCGGCGTGTCGATCCCGGTCGGCAGCCTCGGCGGTCACGCCATCCGCTACCACGTCGGCGCGACGCGCGGTCACTACGTCCAGGGCACCCCGCACCCGACCGCGATCGACACCGGCACCGTCTTCATCACCAACCAGCGGCTCGTGTTCACCGGGCACGCCCAGACTCGGGAGTGCGCGTTCACGAAGCTGCTCGGGTACCAGCACGGGGCCGACGGGTCGACGACCCTGTCGGTGTCGAACCGCCAGAAGCCGGTCACCATCTTCTACGGGGCCGCCGTGAGCGGCTGGGTCCAGCTGCGGCTCGAGCTGGCGCTGGCCCAGTTCCGCGGCGAGGTGCCGGCGCTGGTGCAGCGGATCCAGGAGGGCCTGATCCGCCTCGACGCCGACAAGCCCCAGCCGCCGCCGCCCCCCGCCTGACCGGCGCGCGTCAGCGCTCGACGAGCGCGAAGAGGTGCTGCCCGTGTCCCATCGGGTCGGGCACCAGCCGGTGGAAGACGACCCGGTAGCCGGCCTCGCCGAGCAGGGTCAGGTTCGTCTCGGCGTCGAAGTGGCTCCAGAACATCGGCGTCCCGAGCCAGCTCTCGGGGTCGAGGTCCTCCGCCAGGTCGCGGGCGCCCAGGCAGAGCAGGGCGGCGCCGCCCGGACGCAGGACGCGCCGCAACTCGGCGAAGACGTCGGCGTGCTCGGACCGCGGGACGTGGATCACCGCGTAGAACGACACGACGCCGTCGAAGGCCGCGGCGGGGAAGGGCAGGGCGGTCAGGTCGGCGTGCACCACGGTCACCGTCGGGACGAGGCGACGGGCCAGCTCGAGCTGCGCCCGGGCGAGGTCCAGGCCGACGACCTCGAGCCCGGCCCGCCGGAGCCCCTCGGCCACCGGGACCCCGGCGCCGCAGCCGGCGTCGAGGACGCGGCCCCCCGACGGCACCCGGGCCACCAGCTCGGCTAGCAGCCGAACGTCGCCCGCGTCGCGCGGGCGGGCGGCCAGGTAGTCGGCCGCGATCCGGTCGTACCCGGCTCGCACGATCCGCCGCGGGTCCCGCACCCGCGCAGTCTCTCGAAACCGGCCCCCGGTGCCCCCGCGAATTGTCCAGGATGGAGGCGGGCGACGAGAGGAGCGTCGGTGCCGGAGGCGGTGGTGCGCGCGGGCAGGGTCGAGGACCTGGTCGCCATCAACGACATCTACAACCACTACATCCTCGAGACCGCGATCACCTTCGAGATCGATCCGGTGACGATGGACGCCCGCCGGGAGTGGTTCGGGCACTACGCGCCGACGGGGCGCCATCGGCTGTTCGTCGCCGCGGCCGGCGACGACGTGCTCGGCTACGCGACGAGCAGCGAGTACAAGGACCGCGCCGCCTACGAGACGTCGGTCGAGGTGAGCGTCTACCTCGATCCCGGGTCGGTGGGCCGGGGCCTCGGCTCCCGGCTCTACGCGACGCTGCTGACGGCCCTCGAGCCCGAGGACGTCCACCGCGCCTACGGCGGCGTCGCGATGCCGAACCCGGCGTCGGTCGCCCTCCACGAGCGGTTCGGCTTCCGCCTCGTCGCCTACTTCACCGAGCAGGGCCGCAAGTTCGGGCGCTACTGGGACGTCGCCCACTACGAGAAGGCGCTGTAGGCGCCGCTGCCGCTACCCGTCGGGCTCGGCGGCGGTGGCGGTCGCCCGCCGACGGGCCTGACCGGGCCCCGGGGTCCCGGTGAGCGTCGTCACCGGGTGGACCGGGAGCAGGACCGGGCTCCGGGGGCTCTGGTTGAAGTCGAAGTCGCTCGCCAGGTCCCCGAGGATCTTCACGTTCTCCCGGACCGTGGGGCGCGGGTCGGGCCGGCCGTCGGTGGCCGGGTTCAGGCGCTGGCCGCCGAGGAAGTCGTCCTCGATGAACTTCACGTAGGCGTCGAACGACAGGGTCTGGTGGTCGACGTAGCCGTGCTTGGCGTAGGGGCTGATCACGATGGCGGGGACCCGCAGCCCGTAGCCGTTGACGTCCACGGTCGGCGGCGCCACGTGGTCGTAGAACCCGCCCCAGTCGTCCCAGGCGAGGAAGATCGCGGTCGACTTCCAGTCCGGGCTCCGCATGACCGCGTTCACGAGGCTGGTCACGTACGCCTGGCCGGCACTGACCGCCGCCGGCGGGTGCTCGCTCACCGCGCCCGACGGCACGACCCACGACACCGCCGGCAGCTTCCCTTTGCTCGCCGACGAATAGAAGTTCGCGACCGACTGGACGTTGCCGAGCTGGCCGTCGTTGCGCACAGTGTCGAAGGAGGGCAGCGGGTTCCAGATCCCGGGCGTCTTGGCGTTCTGGCGGCGCGGCGCGCAGGAGATGGAGGAGTCGTTGCGGCAGTCGGGCTCGGTGCCGGCGACGACGTAGTAGCCCCACGAGACGTTGTCCTTGTGCAGCAGGTACGTGAGGTCGGTCCAGGCGTAGATCGGCGGCGGGCCGCCACCACCCCGGAAGTCGGCCGGGAGGCCGGGGGACTGCAGCGCGTTCACGCAGCTCGACGGCTGGTTGTGCTGGGTGCAGCTCGCCGACCACTCCGAGACCTGGAACAGGTGCTCGGGCAGGCTCCACGACGCGTTCGGCTCGAACATG
>CALEYV010000017.1 GCA_937927875.1 uncultured Actinomycetes bacterium
CTCGGTACCGCTCGACGTCGTTGCGCCGGAGGTAGTCGAGCAACCGACGGCGCTGACCGACCATCGTGAGCAGGCCGCGTCGCGAGTGATGGTCCTTGACGTGGACCTTCAGGTGCTCCGTCAGGTGGTTGATGCGCTCGGTGAGGAGCGCCACCTGGACCTCGGGCGAGCCGGTGTCGGTCTCGTGGAGGCGGTGCTCGGTGATGGTGGCAGCGTGATCGGGCATGCGTTCTGGCTAGACCTGATGCGGTTTTGCCCAGGCTACCAGAGGCTGCCGGCCGGCCCCTGAGCGTGGTCGGCGCGCTCAGGTGCCGGCGATGGCTCGCGTCGCCTCGACGTCGCGACGCATCTGGGCGACGAGCTCGTCGACGGACTCGAAGCGCTCCTCGCCGCGCAGGCGCTCCCGGAACCGCACCCGGACCGCCTGCCCGGTGAGGTCGCCGTCGAAGTCGAGCACGTGCACCTCGAGCACCGACTCGTCGGCGTCGTCGTAGAAGGTGGGGCGCCGCCCGAGGGAGATGGCGCCGGGGCGCTCGACGCCGTCCTCGGCGAGGAACGTGCCGGCGTAGATCCCGTCCGCGGGGCGGCAGGACCGCGCCGGCAGCGCGACGTTGGCGGTCGGGAAGTCGAGCGTGCGCCCGCGGCCGTCGCCGGTCACCACCGTGCCCCGCAGCTCGTAGGGGCGGGGCGGCCGGCCGAGCATGGCGGCCGCGTCGGCGACCCGGCCCGCCGCGAGGAGCCGGCGGATCTCGGTCGAGGAGTACGGCGTCGCGTCGGAGCTGCCGTCGATCGGGATGAGCCCCAGCCCGACCACCTCGAAGCCGAGCTCGGCGCCCATCTGCTCGAGCAGGCGCACGGTGCCGTGGCGGCGGTGCCCGAAGTGGAAGTCGGCGCCGATGACGACCACCCGGGCGCCGAGGGTGGCCACGAGCACGTCGCGCACGAAGTCCTCGGCGGTCTCCCGGCTGCGCTCCTCGTCGAAGGTGAGCACCGCGGTGAGGTCGAGATGGCCGGTGGCGTCGAGGAGCTCCAGCTTCTGCTCGAGCGTCGTGAGCAGGCACGGCGCGCTCCCGGGCCGCACCACCTCGGCCGGGTGACGGTCGAAGGTGAGGCACACCGCGGCCTGGCCGCGAGTCGTCGCGAGGTCCCGCACCAGGCGCAGCACGGCCTGGTGCCCGAGGTGCACGCCGTCGTAGGCGCCGATCGTCACGACCGCGCCGGCGGGTGACCGCGCGTCGCCGCCGAGGTCGTGGACGACGCGCATCAGACCGGCGCCGGGGCCGCGACGACGACCGTGGGCTTGAACCCGCCCTTGCGGCGCTCGTAGACGGCGAGCAGCGCGCCGGCGCCGTCGACGAGCGCGAACGGGCCGTCGCCGGCCGCGGCGCCGAGGGCGGAGCCCGGGAACGTCATGCCGTGGCGGACGGCGCGGGCCTGCTCGTCGTCCACCGGGACCCGGGCCAGGTCGCGCACCGCCGCGACGGGCGGCAGCAGGGCGCCGGTCGGGTCGGCGGCGATCGTGTCGAGGTCGCGCGCCTCGTCGAGGCCGAACGAGCCGACCCGCAGCCGCCGCAGCGCGTCGAGGTGCGCGCACCCGCCCAGCGCGGCGCCGAGGTCGGCCGCCAGCGACCGCACGTACGTGCCGGGGCTGCACTCGACGAGGACCGTCGCCACCGGGTACGGCCCGGGCTCGAACGCCGCCACGTCGAGGCGGTCGATGCGGATCGGGCGCGCCGCCCGCTCGACCTCCTCGCCCCGGCGGGCCAGGTCGTGCAGGCGGCGGCCGCCGACCTTCAGCGCGCTCACCATGGGCGGCACCTGCTCGCCGTCACCGAGGAAGCGTCGCGCCGCCTCCTCGACCTGGGCTCGGGTCACCGGCAGCGGGCGGCGGTCGAGCACCGCGCCGCCGGCGTCGAGGGTGCTCGTCGCCACCCCGAGCATCACGTCCCCGCGGTAGGTCTTGGTGTGCTCCTGGAGGAAGCGCAGCAGCCGCGTCACCCGCCCCAGCCCGACCAGGAGCACGCCGGTCGCGTCGGGGTCGAGGGTGCCGGCGTGGCCGACCCGGCGCTGCTCGTAGACGCGGCGCAGCCGCGCCACGACGTCGTGCGACGTGCACCCGGCCGGCTTGTCGACCACGACGAGTCCGTCGTGCACCGCGACCGCCTCGCCGTCAGAGGGCGGCGCGGATCCGCGCGACCGTGGTGGGGATGCCGAGATCGGAGGTGAACCCCGCCGCGTAGCGGTGCCCGCCGCCGCCGTGCTCCTCGGCGACGCGCCGGACGTCGACCGCGCCGAGCGACCGGAGGCTGACCCGCACCGAGCCGTCGGCCTCCTCCTTCAGGACGCAGGTGACCTCGGCCTCGGAGGTGCGACGCAGGATGTCGATGAGGCCCTCGACCTCGTCGATCGTCACGTCGTGACGCTCGAGCATGTCCTGGGTGACCGCGGTCCACACGAACGCCTGGTCGCAGCAGAGCTCGGCATGGGCGAGCGCCTCGCCGAGCAGCTGCAGGTACGCGAACCGGTGCTCCTCGAACAGCGTCCGCGACAGTCGCGCCACCGGCACGTCGAACTCGGTGAGCCGACGGGCCAGGTCGAACACCTCGGGCGTCGTCGTCTCGTACTGGAACCGGCCGGTGTCGCACACGATCGCGGCGTAGAGGCACACCGCGGCGTCCCGGTCGAGCGGCAGGCCGAGCGCGTCCACGAGCCGGTGCACGACCCACCCGCTCGCTGCCGCGTCGGGCTCGATCACGTTGACGGTCCCGTAGCGGTCGTTCGACACGTGATGGTCGATGACCACCAGCTCGCGCGCGCGCTTGGCCGGGCCCTGGAGGCTGCCGAGGCGGCCGAGCGACCCGCAGTCGAACGTGACCATCACGTCGGGCTCGGCCGGGAAGTCGTCCGGCTTGGTGAGCAGGTCGAGGCCGGGCAGCTCGCGGTAGTGCGGCGCGACGACGAACGGGTGCGGGAACGAGGCGAGCACGTCGCGCCCGGCGGCCCGCAGGACGTGGAACAGCCCGAGCATCGAGCCCAGCGCGTCGCCGTCGGGGCTGACGTGGCAGGCCAGCGCGACCTGGCGGGCGCCGTCGACGAGGCTGGCCGCGCGGCCCAGCTCGGCGTCACTCACCTGTCTCCCCCTCCCCTTCGCCTCCACCTCGATGGAGCCCGCGGATGATCTCCTCCACCCGCTGGCCCTGCTCGATGGCGGGGTCGGCCCGGAAGTGCAACCGGGGAAGGTACTTCAGCCGCACCTCCCGCCCCAGCACCGCGCGCAGGTGCGGCGCGGCCGACTTCAGGGCCGCGTGCGTCTCCTCGTCGGGGCGGTCGAGGGCGGCGTACCAGACGATGGCGTGGCGCAGGTCGGGGCTCACCTCGACGCCGGTGAGCGTGACGAGGGTGAGGCGGGGGTCGGAGCAGCGCTCGAGCTCGTCGGCGAGCGTCTCGAGGACGACCTCGTTGACGCGCAGGGTCCGGGCGTAGCGGCGGTGGGGGGTGGCCGGCACCGTCACCACTCCCCCAGCTCGCCGTCGGGCGCGACGAGCTCGGCCCGCTCGACGTCGAGCAGCTCGACGTCCGGCGCGCCGGCCACGAACCGCTCGATCGTCGCCAGCACCTCGCGCAGGCGACCGTCGCTCTCGGCGACCGCGGCCACCGCGACCGCGGCTCGCTGCCACGTGTCCTGGTGGCCCACCTCGGCCACCGACACCTTGAAGCGGTGCCGGAGCCCGTCGACGATCGGCCGCACCGCGGCGCGCTTGGTCTTCAGCGACTGGCTCTCGGGGATCCAGAGCTCGAAGCGAACCGCGGCCGCGTACATCCCCACCATTGTGCCGGGGTACGGTCGGCCCGATGCGACGGCTGGCGGCGCTGGCGGCCTTGTGCGGCGCCCTCGGGGTCGCCGCTCCCCTCTCCGCCGCGGCCAGCGTCCGCACCGCGGCCAACCCGGCCGCCGACGTGTGCGAGCCGATGGTCCGCAACGCGGTCGAGGCCAGCCTCGGCGCGCCGCTGCCGGGGACCCAGGTCGGCGGGTGGACCGGTCGCACCTACACGTGCACCTACCCGCTCGCGGCCGGGAAGCTGGTGCTGACGGTCGACGACCTCGCCACCAAGAAGAAGGCCAAGGCCGCCTACCGGCGCCGGGCGGCGGCAGCGTCGCACCGCACCCGCCTGAACGGGCTCGGCAACGCCGCCTACCAGCAGGCCGACGGGACGCTGGTGGCGCTGAAGGACCAGTTCATCCTCACCGTCGACCCGACCGGGGCCCACGCCACGGTCGGGCCCTCCGACCTCGCCTTCGCGGCCGCGCTCGGCGTCATGGGCTGCTGGACCGGCGGCTCGTAGCGGCCCCGCGATGCTGAGCTGGAACGAGTTCCGGGCCGCCGAGCCCGACCTCGCCGAGGCCGGCCGCGCCCTCCTCTACCAGTTCGGCGGGGTCGGCCTGGCGTTCCTCGGCACGGTGCGCGCCGACGGCGGGCCGCGCCTGCACCCGATGTGCCCGATCCTCGTGCCGGACGGGCTGTTCGGGCTGCTCGAGCCGTCCCCGAAGCTCAACGACCTCCGTCGGGACCCGCGCTGCGCGCTGCACTCGTTCCCGCCCGCCGAGAACGAGGACGCCTTCTACGTGACGGGCCGGGTCGAGCTGCCGCGAGGCGAGGCCCTGCGCCGGACCGTCGACCAGGCCTTCCTCGCCGAGCGGCACCTCGACGCGCCGCCGCCCGGCTTCGGGGACCAGACGCTCGTCGAGTTCCGGATCGACACCTGCCTGCTCACCCGGACCACCGGGCACGGCGACTGGGCGCCGCAGCACCGGGTGTGGCGAAGCCGCGACCGCTGACGCTCGGCGCGCCGCGGCCGGTCAGCGCAGGGTGCGCTCGAGCTCCTTGAGCTCGTAGGTCTCGATGACGTCGCCGCCATGGAGGTCCTGGAAGTCGGACAGCCCGATGCCGCACTCGTAGCCGGCCTGCACCTCGCGCACGTCGTCCTTGAAGCGCCGCAGCGACGAGATGGTGCCGTTCCAGATGACGGCGCCTTCGCGCAGGAACCGCACCCGGGACCCGCGGGTGATGACCCCGTTGGTCACGTAGCACCCGGCGATCTTGCCGACCCGCGGCACCGAGAAGATCTCGCGCACCTCGGCGTCGCCGGTGACGACCTCCTCGAACTCGGGTTGCAGCAGCCCGACGAGCGCGGCGGTGACGTCCTCGAGGACCTGGTAGATGACTTCATAGAGCCGCAGCTCCACCTTCTCGGCCTCGGCCAGCTCGCGCGCCTTGCGGTCGGGGCGGACGTTGAAGCCGACGATCGTCGCGTTCGACACCGCGGCCAGGTTCACGTCGGACTCGGTGATGCCGCCGACGGCGCGGTGCACGAACGAGAGCCGCACCTCCTCGTGCTCCTGGTCGAGCTTGCGGAGGGCGTCGGTCACCGCCTCGAGGGAGCCCTGCACGTCGGCCTTCAGCACCAGGTTCAGGGTCGCGACCTCGCCCCGCTGGACCATCGCGAAGATGTCCTCGAGGCGCGCCCCGCCCGCCAGCGTCAGGGGATGGGCCTGGCCGGCCACCCGCCGACGCCGGCGCCGGGCCTCGCCGACCGCCCGGGCCGTCTTCTCGTCGGGGGCGACTCGCAGCTCGTCGCCGGCCAGCGGCACGTCGTCGAGGCCGAGCACCTCGACCGGCGTCGACGGGACCGCCTCCTTCACCGACGCGCCGTGGTCGTCGAACAGCGCGCGCACCTTGCCCCAGCCGCCGCCCGCCACGACCGGCTCGCCCACCCGCAGCGTCCCCCGCTCGACGAGCGCGGTCACGACGGTGCCGCGGCCCTGCTCGAGGTCGGCTTCGAGGACGAACGCGCGCGCCGGCGCCTTCGGGTTGGCGGTGAGCTCCTCGACGTCGGCGACCAGCAGGATCGCCTCGAGGAGGTTGTCGACGCCGAGGCCCTCGGGCGCCGCGACCTCGACGACGATGGTCTCGCCGCCCCACTCCTCGGGGACCAGGCTCTGCTCCACCAGCTGCTGGCGGACCCGCTCGACGTTGGCGTCCTCGCGGTCGACCTTCGTGATGGCGACGATGATCGGGACCTCGGCGACGCGGGCGTGGCTGATCGCCTCGATCGTCTGCGGCATGACGCCGTCGTCGGCCGCCACGACGAGCACGACGACGTCGGTCGCCTGCG
>CALEYV010000018.1 GCA_937927875.1 uncultured Actinomycetes bacterium
CAAGCGCAAGACCACGAAGCGCAAGGCGGCCCGCAAGCCGGCCAAGCGCAAGGCGACACGGCGCAAGGCGACGAAGCGCCGCTGACACCAATCGACTCCGAGTTCGGGCCCACCGGTTCTGCCGGTGGGCCCGCTCGCGTCTCGACTACTGGGCGACGAGCGCCTCGAGCAGCGGCGTGATCTCGTCGCGACCGAAGGCGGCGTCGAGCCGGCCCCGGATGATGCCCGTCCCGTCGATCGTGAAGAAGAACGGCTCGTACGGGATGTTCCAGGCCTGCACCGTCGGCGACTCCTCGTTGCCACCGGTGAGCGTCCGGTAGATCTCGATGTGCACGAACGTCACCCGGTCCTGGTACTGCGCCCGCACCGACAGCAGCTCGTTCAGCACCGGGCCGCAGTAGCGGGTCTGGCAGAGGGCGGGCGTCGCGAACAGCGCCGCCACCGGCAGGCCGGTCCCGATCACGTCCGACAGGCTCACCGCGTGGAGCGGGCAAGCCGGCTGGCGGGTGCAGATCGGGTTGACGCCGAGCGGGCTCTGCGGCGTCGGTGAGGGAGCCCGGGACGCCGCCGCGCCGATGGCCGGCGCGTCCGGCGTCGCCTTGACCTGGAGCGACATCGGGAGCCGGTGGCCCTGGGTGATCACCTCGCCCGGGTAGACGCCCGGTTGGTTGAGCACCGCGTCGACCACGTAGACGCCGCGGTTCTTCGGGAGCCCGGTCTTCATGGGGACGGCGGTGACGATCTGGCCCTGGGCCGATCCGGGCGGCGCGAGCGCAAGACGCGCCGTCGGCCCGGAGGCGGGGGTCGGCCCCCGGTAGACGACGAACGCGACCCGCTGCGGGGCCGAGGACACGTAGAGGTCGTTCGAGACCAGCAGCGCGCTCAGCGCGCTCGAGCGGTCCGGCCGGGCCGCCCCGGCCGTCCGCGGCCAGCCGACCATCCCGCCCAGCGCGAGCCCGCCCGCCGTGGCGAGGAACGACCGGCGGCTCGGAGTCGGCGCTGCCATCGCTCCTATCCTGCCTGAGCGCGATGCCGGAACCGCTTCAGGTCGAGTTCGTCTGCAACGGGACGCCGCGCACGGTCTCGGTCGCACCGGACGAGTCGCTCCTCACGCTGCTGCGGGAGGACCTCGGGCTCCGCTCGCTGAAGGACGGCTGCGCGCCGCAGGGGCAGTGCGGTTGTTGCACCGTCCTCGTCGACGGCGCCGCCCGCGTCGCCTGCGTCACGCCGGCGACCCGTGTTGCCGGCCGCGCCGTCACGACCCTCGAGGGCCTCGACGCCGACCGGCGCTCCGATCTCGTCGACGCGTTCGTGAACACGGGGGCGTCGCAGTGCGGGTTCTGCACCCCCGGGATCCTCGTGCGCGCCGCCGCGCTGCTCGACCACGGCCGCGCGGACTCCGGCGCGGTCGAGCGGGCCCTGGGCGCGCACCTGTGTCGCTGCACCGGGTGGCGGACGATCCTCGATGCGATCGTCGGCGACGCCCACGCGCCGGCCGGCCGGCGCCTGGACGGCGCGTCCACCCGGGCGTCGCTCGAGGGCCAGAACGCCCAGCGCGTCGGCGCGGGCGTGCCGCTCGGCGAGGGCGGGTTCGCCGACGACAGCGCGCCCGCGGATGCGCTGGTGGCGGTGCCACTGCCCCTTGGCTCGCGGGCCGAGAGTGTCGAGGCGGCGGGGCTTCGGTGGGTCGTCGACGAGTCGCTCCACGCGGCGCGGAGCCGGGCGGGAAGCACCCCCGGCCGGCGCAGCACGCGGTCCAGCGAGCCGCCGCTCCCACTGCCCGCGCCGGTGCCGGGTGGCGTGCGGCTCGCCACCAGCTGGGTCGAGCCCGCGTATCTGGAGCCCGACGCGTCGTGGTGCGAGCCCGGCGGTGAACCGGCGTCGCCGCTCGCCAACGGCGGGGCCTTCGGAGGCAAGGTCAACTCCGCTGCCCCGGCCGCGGCCCGCGAGCTCAGCGCCGCGCTCGGGCGGACCGTGCGGGTCGTCTACTCGCGCGAGGACGCGGTGCGCCTCGGCCCGAAACGCCCGCCGATCGCCGCCACGGCTGCGCTGCGGGACGGCACGCTGCACATCGACGGGCGCTACGTCGGCGCCCCGATGTCGTGGCCCGACGCCCCCGGCGCGGTCACGGTGCCCGTCCTCGAGGTGTGGTCACCGGTCGCGTGTCCGGGGCCGCCGACCGCGCCCGCGCTGCGGGCGTTCCCGCTCGCCGAGCAGACGGTGCTGCGGGAGGCGGCGCTCACCGAGGCCGGGGTCGACAGCGGCGCGTGCTGCGTCGACGACCGCGTCGCCGCGGCCCGCCTGGCGACCGTCGCCGTCGCGACCGGCGGCGGCGTCGCGGGGGCCCGGGTCAAGCTCGACGACGCCGGCGCGCTGGCCCGCGTCGTCGTCCGCGTCGGGGCCGGGGACCCCCTCGACGAGGTGGCGCTCCGGTCGTTCTGCGTCGGCGCGACGCACATGGCGCTGGGCTGGGTCCTGAGCGAGGGCCTCGGGGTCGATCGCGAGTCGGGCGAGGTCCTCGACCTCACCATCCGGTCGTTCGGCATCCTCCGGGCCCGGGCCACCCCGCCGGTCGAGGTCGAGGTCCTCGACGACCCCGGCCCGGCCCGGGCCGCCAGCGACGCGGTGTTCGCGGCCGTGGCCGCCGCGGCCTGGGAGGCGATCACCGCCGTCGAGGGCGAGCGGCCCGAGACGTTCCCGGCTCGCTCGACCCGAGCCGCGATCGCCGCCCGCTGACCCGTCCGCGCCGCCGCGGTTAGGTTCGGAGCGTGCCCGGCGCCGTGATCTTCGTGGTGGCGATGGTGCTCGTCGTGCCGGTCGCGGTGATGGTCGGCGGCGCGATCTGGAGCGCCGTCTTCGGGTGGCTCGAGTCGTCGGGCGCCGAGCCGCCGTCCGGCGAGTCCGCCGACTAGCTCAGCCGGCTGGGAGACCCCGGGCCTGGCCGAACCGGTAGCCGACCGAGCGGACGGTCTGGATCCAGCCCGCGTGCTCCTCACCGAGCTTGGCGCGGAGTCGGCGGACGTGGACGTCCACCGTCCGGGCGCCGCCGTAGTACTCGTAGCCCCACACGCGGGAGAGCAACTGCTCGCGGGTGAAGACCTTCCCCGGGTGGGTGGTGAAGAACTTCAGCAGCTCGTACTCCATGTAGGTGAGGTCGAGCGGGCTGCCCGCCAGGCCGGCCTGGTAGGTCTCGAGGTTCAGCATCAGGTCGCCGTACTCGACGATCTCGGGACGCGCGCCGCGGCCGGTGCGCCAGAACAGATGCCGTAGCCGGGCCTCAACCTCGCGGGGATGGAACGGCGAGAGGCAGAAGTCGTCGAAGAGGTCCTCGCGCAGCTCGAGCTCGCCCAGCTCGGCGCCGGTAACGAGCAGCAGCACCGGCACGACGCTGGTGTCGCGCCGCCGCAGCGCCCGGCAGAGCCCGAACGCGCCCTCGGGGTCCTCCTCGCACACGACGACCGCGGCGGCCCAGCCCTCCCGGGGCTCGGCCTGCGATGCGGCGCTGACGTTCGTCGCCGCCTTCCACCGGTAGCCGGCCAGGTCGAGGGTCTGGACGAGCAGGGGCGGCGGCGGGTCGGGGAAGACCAGCAGCGGCTCGAGCGGGTCCATCACAGGGTGCCGAGGTACCGGTCGAGCTCGTACGGCGTGACCTGGGCCCGGTAGTCGTCCCACTCGGCCCGCTTGTTGCGCACGAAGTGGTCGAAGATGTGCTCGCCGAGCGCCTCTGCGACCAGCTCCGAGCGCTCCATCACGTCGATCGCCTCCCCGAGGGACTCGGGCAGGGAGGCGATTCCCTCCGCGGCCCGCTCCTCGGGGGTCAGCTCGAAGATGTTGTTGGTCGCCTCCGGCGGCAGGTCGTAGCCCTCCTCGATGCCCTGCATGCCAGCCGCCAGCATCACCGAGAACGCCAGGTAGGGGTTGCAGGCGGGGTCGGGGGACCGGAACTCGACCCGGGTCGAGCTCTCCTTCCCGGCCTTCGTGACCGGCACCCGGACCAGCGCCGAGCGGTTGTTGCGGGCCCAGCAGACGTACACCGGCGCCTCGTAGCGGACGCTGAGCCGCTTGTACGAGTTCACCCACTGGTTCGTGACGGCGGTGATCTCGCGGGCGTGGTGCAGCAGCCCGGCGATGAAGCACTTGCCGACCTTCGAGAGCCCGTGCTCGTCGCCGGCGTCGTGGAAGGCGTTCACGTCGCCCTCGAAGAGCGAGAGATGGGTGTGCATCCCGGAGCCGAAGTCGCCCGCGATCGGCTTCGGCATGAAGGTCGCGTACACGCCGGCGTCGGCCGCGACCTTCTTCACGACGTGGCGGAACGTGATCACGTTGTCGGCCATCGTTAGGGCGTCGGTGTACCGCAGGTCGATCTCGTGCTGGCTCGGCCCGAGCTCGTGGTGGCTGTACTCAACCGGGATGCCCATGGCCTCGAGGGTCACGATCGCCTGCTTGCGCAGGTTGGCGACCGACTCGACCTGGGTGATGTCGAAGAACCCCGCGTGGTCGAGCGGTACGGGCGCGGTCGCCGACTCGAAGAAGAAGAACTCCATCTCCGGCCCGGCGTAGAAGGTGAAGCCCCGTTCCCGGGCCCGCTCCAGGTTGCGCTTGAGCACGAACCGGGGGTCGCCCTCGAAGGGCTCGTTCGAGATCCGGTGCACGTCGCAGAAGATGCGGGCCGTCGGGGCGTCGTCGCCGTGCCAGGGGACGATCTCGAAGGTGTTGGCGTCGGGGATCAGGAGCATGTCGGACTCCTGCACCCGGCTGTAGCCCTCGATGGCCGAGCCGTCGAAGGTCATGCCCTCCTCGAGGGCGATCTCGAGCTCGGCGGGCGTGATCTCGAAGCTCTTGAGGAACCCGAGCACGTCGGTGAACCAGAGCCGCACGAAGCGCACCCCGCGCTCCTCGACCGTCCGCAGGACGTAGTCGAGCTGGTGCTGCATGGGGCCAGTTTTGCAGGCGCCTGCAGCCCGGCTGCCCCCCGACCCGGGCGACGAGCGCCTGTTCACACGGCATTCACAGTGCCGAATGGGTCCGGTAACGCCGGACGTGACAGCATCCCGCATCGGCTCGGCGGGCCGCGGCCGCGGACGGCCGGGCGGGGTCGCCGACTGGAACGGAGGACAGCGTGGAGAGCCGTACCCCGAAGGAGGTCCTGGACCTCGCCAAGAGCGCCGAAGCGCAGTTCGTGGACCTGCGCTTCTGTGACCTGCCCGGCGTCATGCAGCACTTCTCGATGCCGATCCACGAGCTCACCGAGGACGGCTTCGAGGAGGGCTACGGCTTCGACGGGTCGTCGATCCGCGGCTTCCAGGAGATCCAGGAGTCCGACATGCTCCTGATCCCGGACTCGAACACCGCGATCATCGACCCGTTCCGCGAGCACACGACCCTGAACGTGAACTGCTTCGTGCGGGACCCGGTGACCGGCGAGTCGTACTCCCGCGACCCCCGGTACGTCGCCCACAAGGCCGAGGACTACCTGAAGAGCACCGGCCTGGCCGACACCGCCTACTTCGGACCCGAGGCCGAGTTCTACATCTTCGACCAGGTGCGCTTCGACCAGACGTACAACTCGGGCTACTACTTCGTGGACTCGGTCGAGGGCGTGTGGGGCGCCGGTCGCGAGACCGAGCTCGACGGGAGCCCCAACCGCGGGTACAAGCCCCGCTACAAGGAGGGCTACTTCCCGGTCCCGCCGATGGACCAGCACCAGGACATCCGCGCCGAGATGATCTCGGTCCTTGAGTCCCTCGGCGTCGACGTCGAGGTCCAGCACCACGAGGTCGGCACCGCCGGCCAGGCCGAGATCGACATGCGCTTCGACTCGATGCTGCGGATGGCTGACAAGCTCATGCTCTACAAGTACGTCACGAAGTCGGTGGCGTGGGCCCGCGGCAAGACGGTGACGTTCATGCCCAAGCCGATCTTCATGGACAACGGCTCGGGCATGCACGTTCACCAGTCGCTCTGGAAGGGCGGCAGCCCGCTGTTCTTCGACGAGAAGGGCTACGGCGGCATCTCGGACATGGCCCGCTGGTACATCGGCGGGCTGCTGCACCACGCGGCGTCGATCATCGCCTTCTCGAACCCGACCACGAACTCGTACAAGCGGCTCGTGCCCGGGTTCGAGGCCCCGGTGAACCTCGTGTACTCGCAGCGGAACCGGTCGGCGGCGGTGCGC
>CALEYV010000019.1 GCA_937927875.1 uncultured Actinomycetes bacterium
CGACATCCCGGCTGTCAGTGCAGCGAACATGCACCGCCTCGGCGAGCTCGCCGAGCGGGCGTTGCTGACATCCGTCGACCCTCGGATCCTTGATGCGCTGGCGACACGAGTGGATGAGCACTTCGATCGGGTGGGTCACCACGTAGCCCGAGCATGGGAGAAACGGCCCGATGATCGCGACGACCAGGCCGAGGCGAGAGTGCAGCGCCTCGAGCGCGCCTACGAGGTCGTCGTCCGCCAGCTCCACGAGGAGCGCGACCACTTCCAGCACCAGCTGCGTCGCCAGGAGGCCGAGGTCGAGCAAGCGCGCCGCGAGGCGGAGGTCGCCCGGACGGAGGTCGCGGCGGCTAAGGCCGCGCCGACGGACCGTCGAGCGAACCGTGCCTCCCGATGGTTGGCCCGGCTTCCTGGCCGATCCACTCGACGCAGGTCACCATGACGGTCACCATTCCTTCTCGTTCGGCGCCGGCCGTGACGATCGTCATGGTGACGTACGGGCACTGGGAGGTCGTCGCGGCGACACTCGACGCGCTGGTCGCCAACACCGAGCCGGTGTACGAGCTCGTCGTCGTGGACAACGCATCAACCGACGAGACGGGTTCGCGGCTGCAGGAAGCGGTGCGGGGCGCCCACCAGATCCACAACCGAACCAACGTCGGGTTCGGCGCGGCATCCAATCAGGGCGCGCTCCTCTCCCGGTCCCCGCTTCTCTGCTTCCTGAACAGTGACACGCTGGTAGAGCCGGGCTGGCTGCCACCGCTGCTGGCGACGATGCATCACGACCCAACTTGTGCCGCCGTCGTGCCGTGCAAGCTCAACCGGGACGGATCACTCCAGGAGGCGGCGTCGCTCGTCGCCGGGGACGGCAGCATCTGCATGTACGGATTGGGCGCTGATCCCACGGCAGCCGAATACCGATTTGCTCGCCGCGTCGACTATGGCGGGGCGGCCTGCCTGCTGGTTCGACGTGCGATGTTCACCGCCGTCGGTGGCTTCGCCGCCCGCTACGGCATCGGGTACTACGAGGATGTCGACCTGTGCTTCTCGATGCGACGCCGCGGCTGGCATACGACGTATCAACCAAGCAGCGTCGTCCGCCACCTCGGGGGCGCCTCGAGCAGCCGTCAAGCAGCCGTCGAGCTGGCGGAGCGCAATCGACTCGTCTTTCGCGCCCGTTGGGCGCCGTGGCTGCGCTCGAGGCCGACGTTCGGCGAGGCCGCGTCCGATCCGGCCCTCTTCACGAGGCTTCGGGACCACGGTTCGTGGCCTCGTGTCCTCGTCTCCGGCGCGCGCGACCCGGGCGGCATCGCCGATCTGGCCCTGGCCATCGCTCGCCACTGGCCGCAAGCGCGCGTCACCCTCGTCGACGCCTCCGAGACCGGCGACACGGTGCTCGGCCAGGCGGGCGTCGAGGTCGTCGACCCCCGCCAGGCACCGCGGGTCCTCAGCGACCGCCGTGACCACTACTCCGTCGTGATCGCGGCGCCGTCTCTGGACCCCGGCGAGTGGCGAATGCTCGATGAGACCCAGCCGCGAGCGAGGCTCGCCTGGTTCGGTCCCGGCGGTCCACTGCTCCCGGGGCCGAACCCGCCGACCTCCCGAGCGGACGTCGCGCTCGCACTGGCGCCGGTCATCCATCCGAGGCGCTCGACGGTTCCCGTGGTCCCGCTGGGCTGCCCGATCGACGTCGAGCGACTGGAGGAGGCGCTCAGCTACGTCGGCGTCGCCCCGGCGTTCCCCGACGTTGATCGGCGCTCGTTCGACCGAACCGGGTCGTGATCACCCCCGCCGTCTCGGCTCAGGGGCGCCAGCCCGCCGCCTTCCGCTCCGCGCACGCCGGACAGATGGGATAGCGCGCCGGGTCGCGGCTAGGAACCCACTTCTTGCCGCAGAGCGCCACGATCGCCTCCCCGGTCACGTACGCCCGGGTGATGTCGCTCTTCTTGGCGTAGTGGGCGAACCGGTCGTGGTCGCCGTCGTCGGTGATCGGACGCTGCGGCGCCTCGACCGGCGTCGCCGTCACCGTCTCGGTCGACATGACGCGGGATGGTACCGCTGGTGCGCCCGTCCGTCCTTCTCGCCGCGCGATGGCGGGCGTCGACGCTGGCGCGACCCCGTCGATACGCTGCCGCCGATGCGAGCGCTGCTCTACGGCGTGCGGCCCGAACCGTGGGATCCGCCCGGCGGCACCGGCGACAACCCGCTGCTGGCCGGGCTCGCCCGCACGCCGATGCGGCTCACCGATGTCGATGACCCCACCTTCTTGCGCCCCGACTGGGTGATCACCGAGCCGCGCCTCACTGGAATCTGCGGCTCGGACTCCAAGCAGGTGTTCATGGACTGGGGCGACGTTCAGACGCCGGACAACCCCATGAAGGCGTTCTTCTCGCTGCCCCAGGTCCTCGGTCACGAGGTGGTGGCCGACGTCACCGCGCTCGGTCCCGAGGCGGAGGGGCTCGAGGTCGGCGACCGGGTGGTGCTGAACCCATGGCTCTCGTGCGGGCCCCGGGGCGTGGATCCGGTCTGTCCCGCCTGCGAGCGGGGCGACTACAGCCTGTGCTGGAGCTTCTCGGTGGGCCCGATCGCGCCCGGAATCCACACCGGCACCTCGCGCGACGCCAGCGGCGGATACGCGCCCATCATGCCGGCCCACGACTCGATGTTGTTCAAAGTGCCCGACCGCGTCCCCGACGAGCTGGCGGTGTTCGCCGACCCGTTCGCGGTGAGCCTGCACGCCGTCACCCGGCACCCGCCGACGCCCGGCGGCCGGGCGATGGTCTACGGCGCCGGCGCGCTCGGCACGTGCGCGACCGCGATCCTGCGGGCCCTGCACCCCGACGTCGACGTGCTCGTCGTCGCTCGGTTCGACACCCAGGCCGAGCTGGCCCGCGCCCTGGGCGCGACCGTGATCGGGCACGAGCCGGCGCTGCGGGTGATCGAGGAGGCGACCGACTGGTCGGGCGGCGTCCTCCAGCCGGCCGACGGCCTGCCGATGGCGTACCCCGGCGGCATCGACGTCGTCTACGACACGATCGGGAAGCGGGAGACGTTCGAGGTGGGCGCCCGCGTCCTCCGGGCCCGGGGCACGATCGTGAAGGCGGGGGTGCACGGGCCGACGTTCTGGGAGGACACCCCGCTCTACTTCAAGGAGGTGTCGCTCGTCGGGTCGAACGCCTTCGGCTTCGAGGAGATCGACGGCGTCCGCCAGCACGGCATCGCGCACTACCTCGACCTGGTCGCCGACGGGCGGGTCGACCTCACCGGCATGCTGACCCACACCTTCACCCTCGAGCAGTGGCGGGACGCGTTCACCGTCCTCGCCACCCAGGCGGACTCGGGCGCGATCAAGGTCGCGTTCGACCAGCGCGGAGGCGCGTAACCCATGGCCGATCAGCACCGCAGCGTGACGACCCCGGACGGCGCAATGGACGTCTACGAGGCCCGCCCCGACGGCGACGCCAAGGGCGCTGTCATCGTGATCCAAGAGGCGTTCGGTGTGAACGAGCACATCCGGGACGTCACCCGGCGCCTCGCCGCGGCCGGCTACCACGCCGCCGCCCCGGCGCTCTTCCACCGGGCCGGCGGGGGCGCCATCGACGACTACGACAACGTCGACTTCAACGAGATGATGAAGCTCTTCGAGGGTGTGCAGGACGACGCCGTCCTCAGCGACGTCGACGCCACCCTCGACCTGCTCCGCGGCGAGGGGTTCGCCGACTCGCGCATCGGCATCGTCGGCTTCTGCTTCGGCGGCCGGGTGACGTTCCTCGTGTCGGCCCGGCGGGCCCTCGGCGCCGGCGTCACCTTCTACGGCGGCGGGATCGTCACCGCCGGGCACTTCCAGTTCCCGACCCTCATCGACGAGGCCGGGACCCTCCGCACGCCGTGGCTGGGCCTGTTCGGCGACGAGGACGGCGGGATCCCGGTCGAGGACGTGGAGCGGCTCCGGGCCGCGGTGGCGGCGGCCCCAATCGACACCGAGGTCGTCCGCTACCCGGGCGCCGGGCACGGCTTCCACTGCGACGTCCGCTCCGCCTACCACGAGCCGTCGGCCCGGGACGGCTGGGCCCGGGCGCTGGCCTGGTTCGACCACCACCTGGGCTGACCCGCCCCCGGCCGGGCCCGAGGCCGGTTGGCGACGGAGCGCGCGATCGGGCACACTGTGCGTGGCAGCAGGGTTATAGGTGGGGAGAATGGGGAGGCCGCCCTGGTGGCGCACCGTGGTCTTGAGCTCTCGCACCGCGCAAGCGATGCCGGCCCGGTCAACGAGGTCCGGTGGGCGCTGCGCTGGCAAGGCTGGGCCGACTGGTCCCTGACCGTCCCGGCCCTGGTCCTCGCCGCGGCCGCGGTCATCGTCGACGTCGCGACGGCGTGGACCGACCTCAGCCTGGGCTCCCTCGGCCGAATCGCGGTCTCACCCGCCCTCCCCCTCGCGCTCGTGCTCGCCGCGATGCTCAGCGGGGCCCGCCGGAGCCCGGGTCCGGGCTCGGGCCAGGCGTGGCGCGAGTTCCGGGTCGGCGTCGGGGCCGTGCTCGTCGTCGCGACGCTCGGCTACGCGGTGCTGCTCACCCGGCCCGCCGAGGCGGTCGGTCTCGTCGTGGCCGCCATCGGCGAGGAGCTCGTGTTCCGGCTCGCGGCCGTGCTTGTCATCGGGGCGCTGTGCGCGCGGCTGCTGGGCCGCGACTGGCGCCACCCGCGGCAGTGGGGCGCGATGCCCGGGTTCGTCGGGCTCGTCGCCGCCGCGGTCGTCTTCTCGGTGCTGCCCGGCCACGTCGCCCAGATGACGACGGTGACCCGCAGCCTGTCCTTCGCCAGCCTGGCGCTCCTGCTCGGCTACACGGTGCTGCGGACCGGCGCGGTGTGGCCGGCGATCCTGGTGCACGCCCTCATCGACGTGATGACCCTCGCCGCCTGGCAGGGAAGTGGCCTGGCGCTGGTCCGGCTCGCGACGGCCGCCGGCGCGCTGGGCGCACTGGTGGCCGCGACCGAGGTCGCCGGCCGGCGCCTCGGCCTGCGGACCCGGGTCCCGACGGTCATCGACCTGCGCTCCGCCCCGCCGACGGCTGGCCTGACCGGCACCTGACGCCGCCGTACGCTGCGGCGCACCGCCGCGTCGCCTGAACGGCGCGGGGGCGAGCGACCGCCCGTGCACTGGCGCCGGGCGACGGTGGGGACGCCATCGACGACCATCCGGCGGACTCGAGGAGCGCCGCCCTGACCCGCGCCCGGCTCCGCGACCATCCCCGGCTGGTCGCGGTCGCAGCTGGCCTCGCCGCGCTCGAGGCGGCGATCGTCGTCGTCACCGGGGCTCCCGGCGCGGCCGCGCTCGCCCCCCAGGCCGCCGCGCCGACGCCCTTCGACGTCTTCCACGACCTGCGGTGGCTCCTCGTGTACCACCCGTCGTGGCTGGCGTTCGCGGTCGAGGCGCTCGCGCTCGTGGCGGCGCGCAGCCTCGTCGTCGTCACCCTCGTGCGCGAGGCGTGGCCGGCGTCGGTGCCCCGGCCGTCGTGGCGCGACGAGCTGCGTCGCACGGCCGGCTTCGTCGCCCTCCTCGCCGTCGTGCTGCTGCCGTTCGCGGTGCTCGCGTTCGCGATGGCCGTCGTGGCCCTCTCGTGGCTGTTCTTCGTCGCGGTGCCGGTGCTCGTCATGGCGGCGCTGCTCGTGCACCGCGGGATCGCGGTCCCGGGCTGGTGGCGTGACCGGCCGACCGGGGAGACGGTGCGGGTGGTCCTGCTCGCCTTCGTCGCGCTGAGCGCCGCCGGTGCCGTCCTCGACGCGGCGCCGGTCGCGGCGCGGGTGCCGCTGGCGGCGCTCGCCGGGGTCGTCGATGCCTGGTGCTGGCTGCGGCTCGTCGAGGCCGTCGCGGGCGCGCCGCCCCAGCGGCGACGCCGCCCGTTCGTCGTGGTGGCCCTGGTCGGCATCGCCGCCCTCGTCGTCGGCGGGACGACAGCCGGCTTCGCGGTCTCGGTGGCGGTCGAGAACGGTCGCAGCCCCGTTCCCCCGGTCTCGCCGCGTGCGACCGGTCCGCCGGTGCTGATCGTGAAGGGCTTCAACTCCGAATGGGATGGCGTCACGCGCCAGTGGGTGCACGGCCGCTACCGGATCCGGCGCTTCTCGTACCGGGGGCTCGACGGCACCGGCGAGCCCCGCCGGTACGGGCGCGCGGACACGCATCAGTCGGTGCAGGCGCTCGCGCTGGAGCTCGGCCGCCAGGTCGACGCCTTCGCGGCAAGCGCGCACGAGCGGGTGAGCATCGTCGCCGAGAGCGAGGGCTCGGTCGTCGCGCTCGCCTACGTCGCCGCCACGCCCACCGCGCCGGTCCGGGCGGTGGTGGCGCTGAGCCCGCTCCTCGCGCCGGGCCGCGTCTTCTACCCGCCGGTGGGCTCCGACGGGTGGGGGACCGCGGCGGGCAGCCTCATGGACGGGATCGCACGCGCCCTCAGCCTCGTCGGCCCTGTCGACGTGTCGGCCGATACGCCCCTCTTCCGCTCCTTCGTGGACGAGGGCCCGGCGCTGCGCGGCCTGCTGCGCTGCGCGACCCCGAGCCGCCGTGAGTTCGCGGTGCTCCCGCTCGACTCGGGCGTGAGCGCGCCGGGCGCCGTCGACGTCGGGATCCCGCACGCGGCCGTGCCCGCCTTCCACGGCGGGTTGCTCGGCGACCACACGACCGCGGCGCTGATCCGCGACGTGATCGGCGACCGGTCGGCCTCCGGGTCCGGCTTCTGGCGGGGGGCCGGCGACGCCGTCGGCGAGCTCGCGGCGGCCTGGCAGGCGCCCGGGCTCGACCAGAGCCTCGAGCCGGCGTGGCGGACCCTGCCCGACCCGGGAAGCTGCTCGGCCGTGCGGGCGACCCTGCGCAGCTGGATCGGTCGAGGACGAGTCGGACCCCGTGTGGGTTGACGGTCCAGGCGGCCGATAAGGATCGGTATTCGGGTGCTACTCGTGCCGAACTGCCGTTACGCAGTGGTGTCGTCGTCGCGAACGAGGCGGAGTTGGCGCGGGTCGGCAGGCAGCCGATCCCACGTCTCCTCGGCGATAAGGGTGGGCAGCTCTTCGCCTGGTAGGTGGCGCTCGAAGAGGGCGAGGGTCTCTCCCAGGTTCGAGGGAGAAGGCGCGATGATCCCGTGTCGACCGAGTTGGTGAGCAACACGGGCGACCCGCCAGCACCGCTCGTACTCACCGACCGGCGAGGTGAGGTCGGCCGGGGTGAGGCCAACCGCTGCTTGGGCCGCTGCCGTGCGCAGGTCGAGGACCTCGGTGACGTGCACGTCGCAGGTGAGAACGCGCCGGGGAGCGACCATGTCGCCGGTCATTCCGGCGTCGACGAAGGGGTCGACCAGGTGGCGGTAGGCCTCGGCCACGACCGAAGAACGGGGGCGTGCGAGGTATAGGACGGAGTAGGCGCCGGGCGGTCCCCAGCGACCGCCGCTCACGCTGCCGGTGAGGCCGCGCCATTCGACAACGACGTGTCGCTCCCACGGTCCGTCGAGTGTCGTGCGCGGAGCGCCAGCAACAGCGACTGCGAGGTCACGCGCCAACTACATCGCTCCTGCCTTGAGCCGCTCGACGGCCTCGACGATGGGCTTGAAGTGACCAGCCACGAGTAAATCGATCGGCCGTTGGCCGCTCAGCTCGGGGTTGCGAGCATGGAGCCAGATCTCGATGCCCTCGGGGCGATACACGTTGCCGAGGGCCCGGACGATGTAGTGAATGTCGACGAGCCGGTCGCGGGTCTCGCCGCTCGGGCGTGAGGTTCCCGCCGCCCAATGCTGGACCTGGCGTTCCCGGACGCCGGTGATGAGGCCGATTTCGGCGCTTGTGAGGCCGCACTGGCGGATTTCGTCGACGAGGGCGGGATAGGAGAAGCCGGATGCGGCGGTCTGCGGGCTCACCGCCGAGACCCCGGGATGACATGTAGGATGTCGCAATATATCGCGCTCGTCATGACGTGTACTATAACATGCTATGAGTCAGGTACGCCATCGGAAGCGAGGGTGAGATGGCTGAGCTGCTTATCCGTGCAGCGATGAACGACCACAACGTCGTTGGGGACCTTCTGGCGCCGGGGGCGAGTCCCGACTGGGCCTCACGCCGGGCTCTCTTCAGCGGGCTTGTTGCCGATGCTCACGTTGCTGATGCCCGCCCCGTCCTTGCGGATCATGCGCGTGCCGCGGGGATCCCATACGTCATCGACCCGGACACCACCTTCGTTCAGAGCGAGGTTGCGCCGGGGGATCGGTGGGCATCGCTCCCGTTCGGTTCTGCCGAAGCCGTGGACGCTGCGGACGTGAAGGTCGCGAAGCTCGCGGCTGAGGTCCTCGAGTTTGAGGTCGACAATGGGGCGACGAGGCTCGTCGCTCCGTACTTCTACGCGCAGTCACCGATGGACCCATGGTTCCGCGCGTCACTTGCAGCTCTTGACGAGACGGCCGAGTACCTCGACCGCAACGACATCCACCTGCCGGTGACGGCCGTGCTGTGCGCTCAGTTGCAGTCGTTCGGTAATCCGACGAACTGGAGCATCGGGATCGACCGGTTCGTTGCGCGCGCGGAGGAGATCGGTGCCGACACGATCGGTCTATGCCTATCGCCGGCTGGAGACGGCGCGGACTCGTACGGCAAGGTGGTTCGGCTCTTCGACGCCGCTCTGCGGGCGCGTACCGGCGAGCTACGCGTCGTCGCATGGCGTCAGGGCATCTACGGTCCAGCGCTTGTTGCCGCGGGGATCGATGGATACGAGTGCGGCATGGGCACCGGAGAGCAGACGGACGTGAAGGGTCGGCAGTCAAGCCGCAAGCCGAGGGATGACGACAGCAGCTGGGGTGGCGCCGGCGGCATTTTCATAGAGCCGCTCAACCGAAGCGTGATCCGTTCCGTTGGTCGGATCCTCCTCGGTGACAACCGGACCCGGGCGAAGGTCATGTGCGACGACGAAGGTTGTTGCTACGCAGTGGCGGCCACCATCGACAACAGCCGTGATCATGCAGTTCGTACTCGCGCACGGATGCTGCAGCAGTTGATGGATCAGCCACATAGGGCGTGGCGGCTCAATCACATTGCGCGGCAAGCCGCGAGCGCTGTTCCGCTCGTGCAGCAGGCGAACGCGGTGCTTGAGGCAGAGGGCGTCAAGCAGCGACTGAAGTCGCGCAACCAGGCCGCGCTTGCAGATGTTGCGGTACACCTCGCCGAGCAGGAGCCCGGCACGCGGACGGCGTAAGCAGCCGCTCGGGTGAGGGACCCCTAGAAGACAAAGCGGCTCAGCGCCTCGACGACGCAGGCTGGCTTCTCGCTGCCGTCGATCTCGACCGTGTTCCGCGTCGTGACCTGCACGCCGCCCGGCACGTCCTGCACGTCGATGATCTCGGCGCCCATCCGGATCTTCGACCCGACCGGGACCGGCGCCGGGAACCGCACCTTGTTCGCCCCGTAGTTGAGGCCGAGCTTCGCGGACGGGACGCGCAGCAGGGCGGGGAGGAACAGGTTCGTGATCGAGAGGGTGAGGTAGCCGTGCGCGATCGTCGTGCCGAACGGGCCGTGCTTCGCGCGCTCGGGGTCGACGTGGATCCATTGGTGGTCGCCGGTGGCGTCGGCGAAGCGGTCGATGCGCTCCTGGGTGATCTCGACCCAGTCGCCGTAGCCGAGGTGCGTGCCGATGGCGTCGTGCAGCGCCGCCGCGGATTCGAACTCCACGGGGTGCACACTACGCTGCGGCCGCGTGGAGCTGCGCTTCTCGGCCGAGGACGAGGCGTTCCGGCGCGAGGCGCGCGCGTGGCTCACCGACCGGCTGGCCGGCGAGTTCGCGGGCGTGCGTGGACGCGGCGGGCCCGGTGACGAGCACGAGCTGTTCGAGGAGCGGGCGGCGTGGGAGCGCGCCCTCGGCGAAGCGGGGTGGATCGGGATCGGCTGGCCTCGCGAGTACGGGGGCGGCGGCCGCTCGCTGACCCAGCAGGTGATCTTCTACGAGGAGTACGCGCGCGCCCAGGGGCCGGGCCGGGTCGGGATCATCGGGGAGGGCCTGCTCGGGCCCACGCTCGTCCACTTCGGCAGCGACGAGCAGAAGCGCCGGTTCCTGCCCGGGATCCTCGGCGGGACCGAGATCTGGTGCCAGGGCTACTCCGAGCCCAACGCGGGGTCGGACCTCGCCAACGTGCAGACCCGGGCCGAGCTCGACGGCGACCAGTGGGTCGTGACCGGCCAGAAGGTGTGGACGTCGCTCGCGCACTGGGCCGACTGGTGCTTCGTGCTGTGCCGTACCGACCGCGACGCGCCGCCACACCGGGGCATCTCCTACCTGCTGGTGCCGATGCGCCAGCCCGGCATCGAGATCCGTCCCATCGTGCAGATCACCGGGACGTCGGAGTTCAACGAGGTGTTCTTCGACGGCGCCCGCACCGACGCCGCCAACGTGGTCGGGGCGGTGAACGAAGGCTGGAAGGTCGCGATGGGGACGTTGGCGTTCGAGCGGGGCGTGGCCACGCTGGGCCAGCAGCTGAACTTCGAGAACGAGCTCACCGACATCCTCGAGCTGGTGCAGAAGCGCGGCCGGGGCGACGACCCGATGCTGCGCCAGCGGCTGGCCGACGCGTGGATCCGGCTGCGGATCATGCGCTACAGCGCCCTCCGGTCGCTGACCGCGCTCGAGCAGGGCGAGATGACGACGCTCGCCAGCGTCCACAAGCTCTACTGGGCGACGCTGCACCGGGAGCTCGGCGAGCTGGCCATGGCCGTGCTCGGCGCCGACGCCGCGGTCGTCGACGCCCCGCCCTACGAGCTGTCACTGGCCCAGCGGGTGTTCCTCTACAGCCGGGCCGACACCATCTACGGCGGGTCGAACCAGATCCAGCGCAACGTGATCGGCGAGCGCGCCCTCGGACTGCCGCGAGCGCCCCGATGACGAGCGAGCTCCCCGAGTACCCGACCGGCCACGGGCTGCTCGACGGCCGGGTCGTCGTCGTCACCGCCGCCGCCGGGACTGGCATCGGCTTCGCGACCGCCCGCCGGTGCGCCGAGGAGGGCGCCACGGTCGTGCTCTCGGACCACCACGCCCGCCGCCTCGAGGAGGCCGCCGCCACGATCGCCGAGGAGCAGGGCCGCCGACCGCTGGCGGTGGTGTGCGACGTGACGCGCGAGGACGACGTGCAGGGCCTCGTCCAGGCGGCGGCCGACGAGCACGGCGGCATCGACGCGATGGTCAACAACGCCGGGCTCGGCGGGACCACCGAGCTGGTCGAGATGACCGACGAGCAGTGGCGGGCGGTCCTGGACGTCACCCTCGACGGCACCTTCCGGTGCACGCGGGCCGCGCTGCGCCACATGCTGTCGCGCGACCACGGTGTGATCGTCAACAACGCCTCCGTGCTCGGGTGGCGGGGCCAGGTCGGCCAGGCCCACTACGCCGCCGCGAAGGCCGGGGTGATGGCGCTGACCCGCTGCGCGGCCCTGGAAGCCGCGCCCCACGGCGTGCGCGTCAACGCCGTCGCACCCAGCCTCGCCACGCACCCCTTCCTCTCGAAGGTGATCAGCGAGGACGTCCTCGCCGACCTGGCGCAGCAGGAGGCGTTCGGCCGGGGCGCCGCCCCGTGGGAAGTCGCCAACGTCATCGTGTTCCTCGCCAGCGACTACGCCTCCTACATGACCGGCGAGGTCGTGTCGGTGAGCGCGCAGCATCCGTAGCGGCCTCCGGCGGCCCGCCACACTGATCCCGTGGTCGACTGGCTGGTGCCGATCTCGCGCCGGACGCGCTTCGTCGACCGATCCGGACGAACGCTGAACCAGCGCTTCGAGCTCATCCGGTCCGCGACGCTCTCGGGTCGGCTCACCACCGTGAGCGCCGACGTCCGCGGCGCGCTGGCCGACGCCCAGCCCGGCGACACCGTCTGGCTGCTGTGGCCGGAGCACGACATCGGCGTGATGGCGGTCGGCAAGGCACGAGTCGGCCGGAGCCGCCGTGCCGAGCCGCCCCGGCTGCTCGTCACGCTCGACCGGGTCCCGACCCGGCTGCTCATCGTCGATCCGATGCCGGCCGCGTTCGTGCGCCGCTGGCTCTCCGACCTGCGGGGCGGCTTCCGGCTGGACTTCCGACCCCGAGCCTTCGAGGCGATCCGGGCGTGGGTGGACGAGCGCGGCGAACGCGACGACGCCCTGCTCAGCCCGCTCGGTGCGCAGAGCTGGCGAGCGCGCGCCGCGCGCGGCTCGTCGGCACGCCCGATCGACGACCCCGTGCTGTCGACCGTCGTCCCGTTCCTGCGGTCCCAGGACTTCGCGGTGGGTCTCGTCACGCGGGACGGCGGGGTCCGCCTCGTCGCCCGCCGGGCCCGGGACGTCCTCGTCGTGCACGGCGTCGGTGTCGAGGGCGGCCGCCCCGAGACCTACCGCGCCTACGGGACCGTCCGGGCCCACCGGTGGTCGATCGAACGGGCCACCACCGAGCTGCACGCCCGGTCGTGGCCGTGGCTCGCGTTCGCGGCGAAGCCGCCGTCCGACCTCGTCACGTTCCTCGAGGACGAGGGCGTGATCGTCACCTGGCGCCAGGCCGGTGGTCAGGTCGAGATGAGCGACGGCTCGAAGCAGCGCTGGTTCCAGCAGCTCGGCGTCCGCTGATCACTCGCCCCCGGACGCGGCCCGCAGGTAGGCCGGCCACTCGCCGCCCCCGTGCATGACGAGGTGCTCGCCCGTCACGTAGCGGGCCAGCGGCGAGGCCAGGAGCAGGCAGACGTCCCCGACGTCGGACGGCTCGGCCATCCTTCCGACTGGCACCGTCT
This sequence comes from uncultured Actinomycetes bacterium, assembly GCA_937927875.1. Lineage (GTDB taxonomy): Bacteria > Actinomycetota > Acidimicrobiia > IMCC26256 > PALSA-555 > PALSA-555. The sequence continues at coordinate 12,762 of CALEYV010000019.1, forward strand.
CGCCCACCGCCGCGACGCCCGCCTCGTCGCCGTAGAAGAGGTGCGCCTGCTCGGTGCGGACGAGCCCGACCGTCACGCCGACGACCCGCACCCGGGGCGCGAACTCGAGCCCGAGGGTCTGGGTGAGGCTGACCAGCCCCGCCTTCGCGGCGCCGTAGGCCGCGGTGCCGGGCGACGGGCGCAGGCCGCTCACGCTGGCGATGTTCACGATCACGCCACCCTCGGGCTGCTCGTTCATCACTGCGAAGGCTCGCTGGGCGAACACGAGGGGGGCGACGAGGTTCAAGGCGATGATCGCGGTCGAGAACTTCGGTGACACCGTCGCCGTGTCCGACGGGGGCGCGCCGCCCGCGTTGTTCACGAGCACGTCGAGGCGTCCGTGTTGCTCGAGCGTGACCTGCAGGACGTGGTCGATCTGCTCGGCGTCGCGCACGTCCGCGGCGACGAACGAGGCGGTTCGGCCGTCCGTGGACGGGAGCTCGTCCGGCTCGTGCCGACAGCAGATGACGACGTCTGCGCCGGCGGCGAGGAACCGCTCGGTGATCCCTCGGCCGACGCCGCGGCAGCCTCCGGTGACGATGACCACCTTGCCGGTGAAGTCGAGACCGTCGCGCGGCGATCCGTCGGTCACGAGCCCGACCGTACTTGACGGGCTCTCCGATACGCTCGGGAGCCGTGATCCGCTCGGAGGTCCGCGACCACGTCGCCGAGGTCGTGATCGACAACCCGCCGGTGAACGCCCTCCCGGTGAAGGGCTGGTTCGAGCTCGCCGACCGCATCCGCGCGCACGGACGCGATCCTGAGGTCCGCGCCCTCATCGTGTCCGCGAACCCCGAGCTGCGCGCCTTCCAGGCCGGCGTCGACATCAAGGAGCTCGCCGCCGACCCGACCAAGCAGTCGCTAATCGAGGTGAACCGGGGCTGCTGGGAGACGTTCGCGGCGGTGTACGACTGCGAGGTCCCGGTCATCGCGGCGGTGCACGGCGCCTGCCTCGGCGGGGGCGTCGGGATCGCCGGGAACGCCGACATCGTCGTGGCGTCGGACGACGCCACGTTCGGGCTCCCGGAGGTCGACCGGGGCGCGCTCGGGGTGGCGACGCACCTGGCCCGGCTCGTCCCGTACCACAAGATGCGGGCCATGTTCCTCACCGGGGCGACGGTCACCGCCGCCGAGCTCGAGGCGTTCGGCACCGTCGAGCGCGTCGTGCCCCGCGCCGAGCTCCTCGACACCGCCCGCGAGCTGGCGCAGGTCATCGCGGCCAAGAGCCCGCTCGTCATCCGGCGGGCGAAGGAATCGCTCAACGCCATCGACCCGGTCGACGTCAAGCGCTCCTACCGCTTCGAGCAGGGCTTCACCTTCGAGCTGAACCTCTGGGGCGACTCCGACGAGCTCCGGCAGGCGTTCGTCGAGAAGCGGGCCGCCGAGCTCGGGAACGCCGAGGAGCGAAGGCGATGAAGCCCCGGGTCCCGGTCGTCGACGGGCTGTTCACCGAGGACGCCGGGCCGCCGGCGCTCCTGGGCGGTCGCTGCCCTCGCTGCGGGTCGGTCTTCTTCCCGAAGCAGTGGTCGTTCTGCCGCAACCCCCACTGCGACGGCGGTCCGCTCGACGACACGCCGCTGTCCACCCGGGGTCGGCTCTGGTCGTGGACCGACAACCGCTACGCGCCGCCGCCCCCGTACCCGGCGGGCGACCCGTTCGAGCCGTACGGGGTCGCCGCCGTCGAGCTCGACGCCGAGCAGATGATCGTGCTCGGCCAGCTCGCTCGCGGCACCGATATCGGCCGGCTGCAGCTGGGTCAGGAGATGGAGCTGGTGGTCGAGCCGCTCTTCGAGGACGACGACGCCGTCCACACGGTGTGGAAGTGGCGGGCCGGGAGCGTGACGGGGTGAGCGACGTGCAGATCCTCGGCGTGGGCATGCACCCCTGGGGCAAGTGGGGTCGCAACTTCGCCGAGTACGCGGTGGTGGCAGCCCGGGCCGCGCTCGCCGACGCCGGGCTGAGCCTGGGCGACGTGCAGTTCCTCGCGGCCGGCAACACGATGCGCAACGGCTATCCCGGCTACGTGGCCGGGTCGACGATCGCCCAAGCGCTCGGCTGGTCCGGGATCCCGGTGTCGTCCAGCTACGCCGCCTGCGCGTCGGGCGCCGTCGCGCTCGACGCGGCCCGGGCCCGCATCCAGGCCGGGAAGGCGGACGTCGCCCTCGTCGTCGGCGCCGACACCGCGCCGAAGGGCTTCTTCGGCCCGCTGCCCGGGGACCGGCCCGAGGACCCGGACTGGCTGCGGTTCCGGCTGCTCGGCGCGACGAACCCGACCTACTTCGGCCTGTACGCGCGCCGGCGCATGGAGCGCTTCGGCGCCACCGCGAAGGACTTCGCGGCCGTGAAGGTGAAGAACAGCCGGCACGGCGCCTCGAACCCGAACGCCCGCTACCGCAAGGTGTTCACCGAGGACGAGATCGCGGAGTCGCCGGTGGTCGCCGAGCCGCTCCGCCTCGTCGACATCTGCGCCACCAGCGACGGCGCCGCCGCGGTCGTGCTCACCAGCGCCGAGTTCGCGGCCCGCCAGTCCGACCGCCGGCCGGTGACGGTCGCCGCGGTGTCGACGGTGACGCCGACCTACCCGAACACCGACCTCGACCTGCCCGACATCGCGACCGACTCCGGGGTCGGCGCGCCGCCCCACGCCCGCCCGTTCCGCGACGCCATCGCGCACGTCGCGTACGAAGAGGCCGGGCTCGGGCCGGAGGACCTGAGCTGCGCCGAGGTCTACGACCTCTCCACCGCGCTCGAGCTCGACTGGTACGAGAACATCGGGCTCTGCGGGCCGGGCGAGGCCGAAGCGCTGCTGCACAGCGGGGCGACGACGCTCGGCGGGCGGGTGCCGGTGAACCCGAGCGGGGGGCTGGCGTGCTTCGGCGAGGCGATTCCGGCCCAGGCGCTGGCCCAGGTCTGTGAGATCGTGACGCAGCTGCGCGGAGACGCCGGGGAGCGCCAGGTCGAGGACGCCACGGTCGGGCTGGCGATCAACCAGGGTCTGTTCGGCCACGGATCCTGCGTGATCGTGACCCGCTGACGCGTCAGGCCAGCGGCTCGATCAGGTCCTTCGCCAGCTCGTCGAAAGCCCGGCGGTAGGCGTCGGGGTCGGTCTCCCAGACCGCGAGCACCCACCTGCTGACGCCGAGGTCCGCGTACTGCGCGACGCGGTCGCGCTTGCGGCTGCCGCTGTAGGTCAGCTCGATCGAGTCGGGGTCGCGTCCGGCGTCGCGCGCCGCGGCTTGCATCTCCTGGAGCCGGCCCGCGAAATCGTCGTGGCCGAGCCCGATGGGGAAGTACCCGTCGCCGAGCCGCCCGGCCCGGCGCGCCGCCGCCGCGCTGTGCCCGCCCACGAGGATCGGGACGCCGGCGGGCCGGGCCGGCTTCGGGTTGCTCTTCGCCCGGTCGAAGTCCACGAAGGCGCCGTGGTACGTCGGCTCCGGGTCACGCCACAGGATCCGCATGGCCTCGATGTACTCGTCGGTGCGCGCCCCGCGGTCGGCGAAGCTCGTGCCGACCGCCTCCGCTTCCTCGCGCAGCCACCCGACCCCGATCCCGAGCCGCAGCCGGCCCCCGGACAGCCGGTCGACCGTCGCGCACTCCTTCGCGCAGACGACCGGGCTGCGCTGGGGAAGGATCAAGACGCCGGTGCCGAGCGCCAGCGTCCTCGTCACGCCGGCCAGGAAGGCGAGGAGGCCGAACGGATCGGGGAGGTCGTCGTCCTCGATCCCGATCCGACCCTCGGGGTTGTACGGGTACCGCGACGCGTAGTCGGCCGGGATCACGGCGTGCTCGAAGACCCAGATCGACTCGAAGCCCGCGTCCTCGGCCGCCTGTGCGTACGCGGCGAGCTGGTCGGGGGACGAGAGGAAGCTGCCCTGGCACGGCGGCATGAGCCCGAAGCGCATGAGGGCGCACGCTACCGGGCCCCCGAGACTGGGACGCGTCGGTGGCCGCTCGATAGCGTCATCGTGTGAGCAGCGAATCCGTCGGGGGCGTGCCCCGGCGGGCCAAGATCGTGCGCCGCGCGCTGCTGCTCATCGTCGCGCTCGTCCTCCTCTATCTCTTCACGCCGACGCTCGGCGAGGTGCTGTCCCAATGGCCCCGCCTCGCCCACCTGAACGCGTTGTGGCTCCTCGTCGCGGTCGGCGCCGAGGCGGCCAGCTTCGCGTGCGTGTGGTGGCTGCTCGCGGTGGCGTTGCGATGCACGAAGTGGTTCGCCATCGCCACGTCGCAGCTGGCCGGGAACGCGCTGAGCCGGGTCATGCCGGCCGGCGCCGCCGCCGGCGCCGCGCTGCAGTACCGGATGCTCGCGGCGTCGGGAATCGATGCCCCGGCCGCCGGCTCCGCGCTCACCGCCACGACGCTGGTGCAGCTCGCCACCCTGGCCGCCATCCCGGTGCTCAGCCTGCTGCTGTCCCTCGTTGGTCGGCCGATCAACCACGGCCTGCGCGAGGCGGCGTGGGTGGGGCTCGGCCTCTTCATCGTGCTCTGCGCCGTCGGCGCGGTGCTCGTGCTCTCGGATCGGGCGGTGGCGGGGATCGGCTCCGGCATCCAGTGGCTCCACAACCGCATCTTTCGACACCGCGAGCCGTTGCACGACTTCCCGAAGGAGCTGCGCGACGAGCGGGACATGGTCCGACGCAGCCTCGGCGAGCGCTGGGTCTCGGCCCTGCTGGCGTCGGTCGGCAAGTGGACCTTCGACTACTTCGCGCTGCTCGCCTGCCTCGCCGCCGTCGGCGCGCAGCCGGATCCCGGGCTCGTGCTGCTGGCGTACGCAGCCGGCGCGGTGCTCGTCATGATCCCGATCACGCCGGGCGGGCTCGGCTTCGTCGAGGCGGGGCTCACCGGCGTCCTCGCGCTCGCCGGCGTCGGGACCGGCGACGCGGTGCTCGCCACCCTCGGCTACCGCCTGGTGTCGTTCTGGCTGCCGCTGCCCGCAGGGCTCGGCGCCTACGCCGCCTTCCGGCTCCGGATCCGGCGGCCGATCACGGCGTGAGCCAGCGCACGCCGTCGCGGCCGGCCACGACGACCGCGCTCGTCAGGCCGAGGAAGAGGCCGTGCTCGACGATCCCGGCCCGCGCTGCCAACTCGGCCGCGAGCGCGCCCAGGTCGTCGATGGGCCCGAACGCGGCGTCGAGGATCAGGTTGCCCTGATCGGTCCGGAAGCGCTCGCCGTCGCGTCCGGAGCGGACCGTCACCGTTGCGCCGAGCGACTCCACGAAGCGGGCCTGCGACGCCCAGCCCAGCTCGAGCACCTCGAGCGGCAACGGGTGCTTGGTGCCCAGCTTCGGGGACAGCTTCGACTCGTCGACGACGATCAGCTCCCGCTCGCTCGCTTGCGCCACGATCTTCTCGCGTAGATGCGCGCCGCCGCCGCCCTTGATGAGGTTCAAGGCCGGGTCGACCTCGTCGGCGCCGTCGATCGTCACGTCGAGTCCCCGCGGCAGATCGTCCGGGAGGAGCGGGATGCCGAGCGCCTCCGCCTCCCGGCGCGTCTCGTCCGACGTTGCGAACGCCACCAGGTCCTGGAGCGCGCCCTCGGCGAGCAGCGCGCCGATGCGACGGGTGGCAAAGATCGCGGTGCTGCCGGTGCCAAGGCCGACCGCCATCCCCGATCGGACCTCGTTGACCGCGGCTTCCGCGGCCTGCTGCTTGAGGCCGGCCTGCGGATCGGTCATCACGGCGACCCTATCGGGGCGCCCAAGTAGGGTCCGCGCCAATGGGCATCCGGACCGAGCGCGCCGTCGAGCACGTCGCGGAGGTGGTGCTCGATGTCCCGCCCGTGAACGCGCTCCGCGCCGATGACTTCCTCGAGCTGGCCCGCGTCGTCACCGAGCTCGGCCGCGACACGTCCGTGCGCGCGGTGCTGCTGCGCTCAGCGGTGGAGCGCGGCTTCGCGGCCGGGGTGGACGTCGGCGAGATGACCGCCGGCGGCCCGCGAGCGGTGGTCGCGTTGACGCGGGCGTGCGCCGACGCGTACGCGGCGGTCGACGAGTGCGACGTGCCGGTCGTGGCGGCGGTCCACGGCTTCTGCCTGGCGACCGGCGTCGGCCTGGTCGGCGGCACGGACGTGATCGTGGCGGCCGCCGACGCCACGTTCGGGCTGCCCGAGGTCGACGCCGGCGGGCTCGGCACCGCGACCCAGCTGGCGCGGCTGGTCCCGGAGAAGAAGGTCCGCTGGCTGGCCTACTCGGGGACGCGCGTCGGTGCCGACGTCGTGGCGCGCTGGGGCGGGGTCGACCGGGTCGTACCCCGGGATCGCCTGCTGGACGAGGCCCGCGCGGTCGCGTCGACGCTGGCGGCCAAGAGCCCGACGGTGCTGCGACGGGCCCGGGCGTCGCTGCACGCCATCGACCCGACCGA
>CALEYV010000020.1 GCA_937927875.1 uncultured Actinomycetes bacterium
ATCGGCTCGAGCGGCGGCGCCACCACCCCCGCTGCCGCCACCGCTCGAGCCGATCCCGGAGGCGGACCGACCGGATCCGCTCTGTGACCCCGTGAGCGACGTCCCACCGGTGCCGCCACTCGCGAGCTGCTCGCCAGCCGTGACGTTCACCTGCGCGACCTCACCGTTGAACGGTGCGACCAGCGACGCGCCGGCCAGCGCCTGCTGCGCCTGGCCCAACGCGTCGTAGTCGGAGGTCAGTGCCGCCTGGTCCGCAGCGAGCTGCGCCGCGGTTGCCCCCGACGACCCGTCGTCGGACACCTTCGCCTGTGCGCTCGTCAGGGTCGCCTGTGCCGACGCGACCTGGGCCTGCAGCGAGGCCGAGTTCATCGTTGCGAGCACCTGGCCCGCCGTGACCATGTCTCCGGCGCCGACGTTGACCGCGGTGACCGTCCCCGCCGCGGTGAAGCTCAGGTTCGCGGTGTTCGCCGCCGCCACCGTCCCTTGGGCCGAGACGGTCGTACTCAGCGTGCCCCTCGTGACCGTGACCAGCTGCTGGTTCGACGCCGTCGCCGGAACCAGAGCGCCGCCCGATTGGGTCACCACGGCGACCACCATCGCGAGGACCACCGCCACCGCGAACACCGCCCAGCCGGGAACCCGACGCAGACCCTGCCGCCACGGCGCCAGCCGGCCTCCAGGGTGGCTCGCGGCCGATTCGGCGGAGGCCTCCTCGTCGTCGAACCCGTCGGGCTCGACGGTGACGGCAACGGGCTCAGTCACGGCTGCCCGTCGCTGTTTGGCAATGCTCATCGGACCTCGCCCTCCCGAGCCCCCAACGCAAGGGGCGGTCGTGAGGTTCCTTCCTTGGGGATCGCCGTCAGGGATCGCCGTCCACCGGGAGGCTTCATCGGAGCGGCTGGTCTCCTACTGCGCGACGGCCAGCATCCACGAAGAAACTACGGTTTCAATTCTAAGAAGAGCGTAAGTGGTGACCACCGCGACCACGCCTACGCTGTACGGCGCGCCGCCGTCAGGGTCGCCGAGACCCGGAGAGCGTTGGGAGTGTCAGGGGAGGCAGGCGGTCTTCGAGCCTGACGCTCGGCGGTGACGCTGGCCCGGGTGGCGCGAGAGCACAAGCCAGGGCCAGGAAGCGACGGGGAGTAGCGCAGCCCGGTAGCGCACCTGCTTTGGGGGCAGGCGGTCGGGGGTTCAAATCCCCCCTCCCCGACCCGGCCGACCCGGCGCGGCGTGGATCGACGGACTCGCGTCGCGACGGAGCAAAGCTCGTGGCGGCGCAGTCATCCTGCGATGCAGACTGGGCCAGCCGCCCGGACCGCCCACCGTGGGTGTTCGTGCGCGCGGCGGTAGCTCAACGGCAGAGCCTCGCCCTTCCAAGGCGATGACGCGGGTTCGATTCCCGTCCGCCGCTCGAGAACGCGAAACGGCTCGCGCCCTCGTTCAGCTGCTTGGCCCGACATCGCGGGTCCGGGTTCAGCCCGCCGCGGGCCGCCAGGCCGGGTCGCGTCCGAGGAGCCCGAGCAGACGGTCCTGGAGGTCGGCATTGTCGGGGACGGGGATCGGAGTCGCGAAGAGCTCGGACGCGCCGCGTGCGATGCCATCGCGGACCGCGTCGCGATAGGCGCGCTCGCAGAGGGCCCGGTCGAGTCGGTCCGACGCACCGACGGCGCGGGCCAGATCCCAGGTGTGGACAAGGGTGTCGGCCGCCAGCGCGTCGAGCACGTCGACCGGCCGCCGCTGGCTCCCGTCGAAGTACGCGGCGACGACGCGCAACGCCGCGGGGTCGGCGTGGGCCCGACCGATGGCGGTCACGGTCGCCCGCCAGCGGGCGGCCGGGCCCTCGCGGGGTCGGTGCGCACGGAGCTCGAGCGGCCGAAGCAGCAGGAACTCGTGGAAGCCAATGACGTGCTCCACGAGGGCACGCGCGTCCCACGCCGAGCACGGCGTCGGACGGTCCCAGCCGCTCGCAGCCGACTCGTCGACCACCGCCGTGAACCCGGTTACGGCCCGGGCGTGTCGCTCGATCGCCTCGCTGGCCTTCTCCACCGCGGTCCGTCCTTTTCGCCATCAGATGATGTAACATCAATCTATGGCGGATAAGCGGGGGCTGCGAATCGAAGAGGCGGCCCGGGTCTCCGGCCTCAGCACCCGGAACGTCCGCGCCTACCAGTCGCTCGGGCTGCTCCCCCCGCCGGAGCTCGACGGACGGGTGGGCCGCTACGGGCCCGAGCACGTATCGCGGCTCCGCGCGGTGCGGCGCCTGCAGGCCCAGGGCTTCTCGCTGGCGGGGGTCCGGGCGCTCTTCGACGCGCACGAGCGCGGGCTCAGCCTGGGCGCCCTGCTCGGCGTCGAAGCGTCGGTCCTCGAGGACGCTGCCGCGCCGCCCACCCCGCGCTCGCTGCGACTGGCGTTGGTGCCGGGGCCACTCGCACCGGGCTGGTCGCGAACGTCGCCGAACTAGGCCCGGCGCCCGACCCTGCGGGCGGAATCAGGCGGCCTGCTTCTCCAAGACGCACGCGTCCTGACAGGCCATGGCGGTGACGTGCGGGACGCTGGTGACCGGTGCGGCCCGTCGGATAGTGAGGAAGGCCAGGACTCCGCCGGCCGCCGCGAGCCCGCCGGAGATTCCCATCGCGCGCCCGAAGCCGTGCACGAGGTTGAGGCGCCCGCCGACACCGGTGAGGCCGGCGGCCGCCGGGAGCACCGCCACCGCGAGCAACCCGGCGATGCGGGAGACGGCGTTGTTGATGGCGGATCCGATCCCGGCGTGGTCGTCGTCGATCGCACCGAGGACAGCGGCCGTGAGCGGCGCGACGGTGAACACCAGCCCGACCCCGATCACGATCGCGGCCGGGAGGACCGTGGTCCAGTACGACGAGCCGACGTCGACCCGGGCCAGCAGCGCGGTGCCGATGCCGACGATGATCGGCCCGATCGTCATCGGGAGCCGGGGCCCGATGCGCTGCGCCCAGGCCCCGGCGCGCGCCGAGAAGAAGAGCATCAGGAACGTCAGCGGCAGGAAGGAGGCCCCCGCCGCCAGGGCGGAGTACCCGAGGTCGGTCTGCAGATGGACGACCAGCAAGAACGTCACCGAGCTCAACGCCGCGTAGACGACGAACGTCACGGCGTTGGCGCCCGAGAACTGTCGGGAGCGAAACACGAACAGCGGGACCATCGGATGCGAGGACCGCGTCTCGACGACGAGGAACAGGAGCAGCGCCACCACGCCGGCGACGCCGAACACGACCGTCGTCCCGGTCCAGCCGTGGGAGGGACCCTCGATGAGGGCGTCGACGAGGCCGGCCAGCCCGAGGGCGAGCACGACCCCGCCGAGGACGTCGACGCGCCGGTCCGCCGTCTCCTCGACCGTCTCGGGCACGTGGCGCCAGGTGAGTAGGGCCGTGATCAGAATGATCGGCGGGTTGATGAGGAAGACGAGCCGCCAGCTGTAGCTGTCGATGAGCCACCCGCCGAGGAACGGGCCGATGGCCGTGGTGACGCCGCCCAGGCCGCTCCACGCGCCGATCGCGGCACCGCGGTCCTGGGTGCGGAACGACGCCGAGATGATGGCGAGGCTGCCGGGGACGAGCAGGGCGGCCGCGATGCCCTGGACGGCCCTGGCCGCGATGAGGGTCTCGATCGTCGGCGCGACGCCGCTCAGGATGGAGGTGGCAGCGAAGGCGAGGAGACCGATCAGGAAGACCCGGCGCCGTCCAAAGAGGTCGCCGAGCGACCCGCCGATGACGAGCAGAGCGCCCATGGTGAGCAGGTAGGCCGTGATCACCCACTGCAGGTCAGCGAGGTTCGCGTGCAGGTCCCGCGCGATCGCCGGCAGGGCGGCGTTGACGACCGTCCCGTCGATGAAGGCCACGCCCGAGCCGAGCACGGCCGCCGCGACGACCCACCGTCCACGACGGGTGTGGAGCCCGAGGTCGGGGTGCCCGCCCGGAGCGGGATCGCTCACGGGTGAGACGGGCTCGGTGCGCGGTCGGGGACTTCGAACATGAGCTCGTCGGCGTAGCACCACACCCACTCCTCGCCCGGCTCATAGGACTGGACGAGGGGATGGGTGGTCTCGTGGAAGTGCTTGGTGGCGTGACGGTTCGGGGAGCTGTCGCAGCAGCCGATGTGGCCGCACTCGATGCACCGGCGCAGGTGCACCCACGTCGCGCCCATCAGCGTGCACTCGTAGCAGCCCGGGCCGGTCGGCGCGGCGTCGATCGAGAGGTCCTCGAGATGGGTGCAGGTGTCCGCCACGGGTCCCTCAGCGGCCTCGGAACCGAGAGTCGAGCATGACCAGCCGGTCGGTGATCTCGGGATCCGCGCCGGGGCCGAACGAGGACACGAGCGTCCCCCGGGCCCCGCAGCTCGGGCAGCACAGGGCGTACACGACGGCCTCCTCGTCGGGGTCGCTCGGGCCCTCGAAGCGGTAGACGCGGACGACCTCGGCCTGCTCCATCATGCCCGCCTCGCCGCACACGCTGCAGCGAATCCCGTCCGGCGTGACCGAGAAGGAGGCGTCGAAGCCCTCGGCGGCGAGGAGCTTCACCGCCTCGAGGACCGTCGCCGGCTCGTCGCTCACCTCGTGGACGATACCGGCGGCGAACGGCGACTCCGACAGGAGAGATACGGTCCCCAGCCGTGCTCCTGGACCGCTTCCGCCTCGACGGGCGGGCGGCGATCGTCACCGGGGCCGGCCGGGGAATCGGTGCCGGCGCGGCCCGGGCCCTCGCCGAGGCCGGGGCCGACGTGGCGCTGATCGCCCGCACCAAGGCCCAGCTCGACGAGGTCGCCGAGGGCATCCGGGCCTTGGGCCGGCGGGTCCTCGTCTTCCCCGGCGACGTCAGCGACCTCGCGAACCTGGATCGGCTCGTCGACGCCACCGTGAGCGAGTTCGGGCGCATCGACGTCGTCGTGAACAACGCCGGCGGCTCCATGCCCGCTCCGTTCCTCGACACGTCGGTGCGCTCGTTCGAGCAGGCCTTCCACTTCAACGTCACCACCGCGTTCGCGCTCACCCAGACCGCCCTTCCGCACCTGCTCGAGGGCGGTGGCTCCGTCGTCAACATCAGCTCGGCGATGGGGCGCCTGCGCGATCGCGGCTTCGCCGCCTACGGGACGGCCAAAGGGGCGCTGGCGCATCTCACGCGGCTGCTGGCGGCCGACTGCGCGCCGCGGGTGCGCGTCAATGCGATCGCGGTGGGCTCGGTCGCAACCTCGGCCCTCGAGATCGTGCTCACCGACGAGCGACTGCGAAACGAGATGATCGGCCAGACGCCGCTCCGTCGGCTCGGTGAGGTCGAGGACATCGCGATCGGCGTCCTCTACCTCGCGTCAGACGCGTCGAGCTTCGTGACCGGGAAGGTGTTCGAGATCGACGGTGGGATCGAGGCCCCGAACCTTGCCATGGGGCTGCCCGACCTGTAAGCGCGCCAGCGAGCCCCCGGGGCACGAGCAACCCCAGACCTCGTCGCACGACGCGTGCAGTATCCTCGCTGCGGCTGCCGTCCCCGCCGAGCGGTTGGTTCCCGTCGGATCTGCCGGAGCTCCGGGCGCGGTCACGTGCGGCCGATGCGCTTGGTGGCCGTAGCTCAGTTGGTTAGAGCGCCGGGTTGTGGTCCCGGAGGTCGGGGGTTCGAAACCCCTCGGTCACCCTCCAGCTCGGGCCACGAGCCCGAGCACGCGGTCGATCGCCGCTTCCGCGTCGACCGAACCCCCAACCTTCGTGGCGGCACCCTCCGGCGTTTCGAGCAAGCGACCAGCGCCATCGACGACGAGCCGATGCTCGTCGAGACGGACCAGGCCGGGGTCCACGAGGGTGAGGAAGGCGAGCGGGTCGTGCAGGAACACCGCCCGGTCGGCCTCCGGGAGGCCGAAGTCCCGCTGGAGCTGCAGGAACGCCGCCACACTCGGCCCGAGGTCGGGGGCGGCCACGAGCAGTCGGTCGAGCTGCTCCGGCTGGAGCCGCAGGCGCAGGGTGACGTTGAGCGGCACCACGACCGGGTGGCAGTCGACGACGCGGGCGGCCGCCGCAGGATCCCGAGAGAAGTTGTGCTCGATGTCGAGGACGACGCCCCAGTGCCGAACCGTGCCGAGCACACCGCCCATGAGCGTGACCGGCGGCAACCCGATGTCGGCGTTGAGGAGCGCGGCGACGTTCGTGAGCGGACCGATGGCGAGCACCGCGTCGGGCTGGGCAGCCGTGAGCGCGCCGGCCAGGTGGGGATCATCGCCCCGGTAGACGGGTGCGTCGATGAGCGCCCGCGCGAGCTGGACCCTACGGTCGAGGTCGCCATCGACGGTGCTGACCCCGACGATCTCGACGTCGGGGTGGGCACGGGCGCAGAGCAAGGCGATGGCGTCGTCCGGGTCGTCACCGACGTCGGTGTCGATCCAGAGCCGCACCGCGTCAGCGCTCCCGGCGGCCCAGCGCGGCTCGGAGCGCGTCGGTGAGGGTCGGATGCGTGAACGAGAACCCGGACGTCTCGAGCGCGCGGGGCAACGCCCGTTGGCCGCCGAGCAGCAGGGTGTTGACCAGCTCGGATCCGTAGACGAGGCGGAGCGGCGCCAGTGGCGTCGGGATGGCGGTCGGGCGGTGCACCACCCGGCCGAGCGTCGAGGTGAACTCGGCGTTGGTGACCGGCGTCGGCGCGGTGAGGTTGACCGGCCCGGTGAGCCGCGCCTCGGTCAGGGCGTAGCGGATGGCGCCGACCTCGTCGGCGAGCGAGATCCAGCTCAGGTACTGCCGGCCGGACCCCAGCCGGCCACCCAGCCCGAGCCGAAACGGAGGGAGGACGCGCCGGAGCATGCCGCCACCGGATCCGAGGACGATGCCGGTGCGGATCGTGACCAGGCGGACGCCCGCGTCCCGAACCGGCTGCGCGGCCGCCTCCCATTCCACGCAGAGCCGCGCCGCAAAGTCGTCGCCGGGCGGAGCGTCCTCGGTGACCTCTTCGCCGCCCCGGTCGCCGTAGTAGCCGACGGCCGAGCTGGAGACGACGACGGCTGGCTTTCTCCGCAGGCTTGCCACCGCCGATGCCAGGGTGCTGGTCCCGCGCCGTCGGCTGTCGAGCACGACCGTCTTCCGCGCCGGTGTCCACCGCCGGTCACCGATGCCGGCACCGGCCAGATGGACGACGGCGTCGATTCCCTCGAGCGCGGGCCGGTCGACGTATCCGGTCGTCGGGTCCCAGGCGATCCCGTCGACGCCCGCTGGCACCGATCTGCCGCGCACGGCGCGTACCGGGCGGCTACCCGCGGCCGCGAGCTGGCGTACGAGTTCCGAGCCGATGAACCCACCCGCCCCGGTGACCAGCACCTCCACGCTCGCGAACGGTAGGCGGTGGATCCCAACCCGGCCCATCTCGAGGCCGTGGTTACGATGAGCGGCTGGGCGCCCCTAGCTCAACTGGCTAGAGCAAGTGACTCTTAATCACTAGGTTCGGGGTTCGAGTCCCCGGGGGCGTACAAGCGTCTTTGGATGAGGTCGTTAGCCGCACTCACGCGGTGTCATCGGCGGTGACCCTGTTCGATAGCTGGTCGGACGTGCTGGACGCCGACAGTCTGGTCGAGCCGCCTCGCCATGCCGAGTCTGGTGACGTCATATCGCGCCCCCGGCAGGACTCGAACCTGCGACCTCGTCATTAGAAGTGACTTGCTCTATCCAGCTGAGCTACGGGGGCAACCGCGCCAAGGGTACAAGCAGGACATCGATGTCCCCCGGCTCGGTTCGTGTCCAACTTCATTACCGCCGCCATGGCCCCCTAGCGTCAGCGCCATGGGCGAGACAACCATCGGCGATCGGCTGGTCGCCGTGCTGGGCGAGCTGGATGCCATCACCCAGCAGGTGAGCGTCGACGATCCCACGGCGGTGCTTGACGACGCGACGCTGCAGGTGTTCTGGCGGGACTGGCCGCCGGTGCGCAGCTGGGCGGAGACCATCTGGCAGCGGCTCCAAGCCGACCTCGCCGTCCCCGCGACGCCGGTCGGCGACCCTGAGCTCGACGAGGTGGGCGAGAGCGGATAGCCGCCGGCGCGCCCCGTGCTCGGCGGCGTCGTGCCAGCGAATGTTGACGGCACGACTACCGTCGTTCCTCGATGCCCGAACCTGATCCGGCGTCTACCTTCCGCCTCGACAGGCGCGTGGCGCTCGTCACGGGCGCCAGCTCGGGACTCGGGGCGCGCTTTGCCCGAGTACTCGATGCGGCGGGCGCCACCGTCGTGCTCGCGGCACGGCGCGTCGAGCGACTCGAGAAGCTGGCCGCCGAGCTGCGCGACGGCCACCCGGTCGCGTGCGATCTCGCCGCGCCGGACGCGTCGGCCCAGCTGCTCGACACCGCGATCACAACCTGTGGGCACGTCGACGTGCTGGTGAACAACGCCGGCGTCGAGCACATCGAGGCGGCGCTCGATCAGCCGCTCGCCGAGTTCCGCCGGGAGCTCGAGGTGAACCTCGTGGCGCCGTTCGAGCTGGCCCGCCTGGTGGCCCAGACGATGGTCGACGCGCAGGCGCGAGGCTCGATCGTCAACGTGGCGTCGATCTGGGGCCTGGCCGGTGTCGGGCAGATCCCAGACGCCGGCTACGCGGCGTCCAAGGGTGGGCTCATCAACCTGACCCGCGAGCTGGCCGCGCAGTGGGCACGGCGGGGCGTGCGCGTCAACGCGCTGTGCCCAGGTTGGTTCCCGAGCGAGATGACGAGCGGCCCGGGACGGATCTTCGGCGACGAGCGCGGCGAGGCGTGGATGCGGCGCCGAACCCCGATGGGGCGGGGCGGACAGGAGCACGAGCTCGACGGCGCGCTGTTGTTCCTCGCCTCCGACGCCAGCAGCTTCGTGACCGGCGCCGTCCTCCCCATCGACGGGGGCTGGACCGCCGTCTGACCCCCACCGGGCCGGGGAAAAGGGGCGGTCAGCCCGGCTTGATCTCCTGGAGGTCGGCGAGCACCTGGCCCGCGAACGCGTTCACGTCGGCGACCTCGTACGACTTGCGGATGACGCCGTCCGGGTCGACGAGGTAGGCGACGCGCTTGGCGAACTTCACCTTCTCGGTGCCGGGGTCGCGCACCTCGTACGCGACACCGACCTGCTCGTCCCAGTCCGAGAGCAGCCGGAACGGGAAGTCGAACTTCTCCCGGAACGCCTTGTTGGCGCCGGTGTCGTCGAAGGAAGCGCCGAGTACGACGACCTCGTTGGCTTCGTAGTCTGAGGCCTGGTCACGCAGGCCCTTGCCCTGGATCGTTCAGCCAGGGGTGTCGGCCATCGGGTACCACCAGAGCAGCACCCAGTGGCCGCGCTCGTCGCTCAGCTTCACCGGGTTGTTGTCCTGGTCCGGCAGCGTGAAGTCGGGAGCCGTCGTCCCTTCGGCCAGCATCGCAGTCCTCCTGCGGGATCCGTTGCACGGTACCGCGTCGCCGTGCGGCGGGACGGGACGGAGGCCGACGCGACCCGCCGCCCGCCGGCCGAGCGGGCGGACTCGGTCGAACGAGCGGCGGGGGTCGACGGCGGGACGGGCGCCGGCTAGCGGCAGGTCCGGCCGTTAGAAGTGCTGGTTGGGGTCATGGATTGGATGATCACGGCCGAGGCGTCGACCGGGCCGCCGCGGCTCGGCGAGTTGCGGCCGCGGTTCGCCAACTCGAGCGCCGCGACGGCGGGGGCCATCGCCGGAGGGTACGAAGCGCCGCGTAAGCGTGCGATAAGCGCGGACGGCGCCTTGACGGCCCGCTTATCCTCCCGCCAATACGGTCGTCCGCGAGGACGGTCGAGGAGATGGGCATGGCCAGGGTGCACGCATCGCGACGGACCGGCCTCGCCGCGGCCGCCGACGGCTGCGTGTCATCCTCCTGCGCTCGGCGCTTCCCGCGGTCGGCGGCGTTGCGCTACGAATAGCCCAGCATGCGAGTGCTCGTCGTCGAGGACGAGGCGCAGCTGGCCGACGCCATCGCGCGGGGGCTGCGCCGGGAGGGGATGGCCGTCGACACCGCGGGCGACGGTGACCTCGCCCTCGAGAAGGCGGCGATCAACACCTACGACGTGGTCGTGCTCGACCGTGACCTGCCGCGTCTCCACGGCGACGAGGTCTGCCAGACGCTGCGCGCGGGCGGGAGCGAGGCGAGGATCCTCATGCTGACCGCGTCGGGCACCCTCGAGGACCGGGTGTCCGGCCTCAACCTCGGCGCCGACGACTACCTCCCGAAGCCGTTCGCGTTCATGGAGCTGACGGCCCGGGTGCGGGCCCTCGGCCGGCGCCGTCCGGTCGCGCCGGACATCGTGCTCGAGCGGGTGGGGGTGCGCGTCGACCCGGCGCGCCACGACGTGAGCCGGGACGGTCATACCATCGTGCTGACCCCGAAGGAGCTAGCCGTCTTGGAGGCGCTGATGGTCGCCAACGGCGCCGTCGTGAGCCCCGAGACGCTCCTCGACCAGGTGTGGGACGAGCACGTCGACCCCTTCACGAATGTCGTGCGAGTGACCATCATGACGCTGCGCAAGAAGCTCGGCGCGCCGGCGGTCATCGAGACCGTCGTCGGCGCCGGGTACCGGATCCCGTGAGCGCCCCCCGCCCCCGCGGCCTCACGATCCGCCTGCGGCTCACCCTGCTGATCGGCGCGGTGCTGATCCTGGCCGGCAGCATCCTGCTCGGCCTCACCTACCTGCTGGTCCGCCACAGCCTGGACACCAACCCGGCCCAGGTCCGCGCCGAGGTGGCCCGCCGGCTCGGCGTGGAGCCGAACGTGCTGAACGAGGCGACCCGCCGGGCGCCGACGACCCAGGCCCGGGACGCGGCGTCGCGGCGCCAGGTGTTCGCGGAAGTGCAGCGCGAGATCACCAACGAGAACCTGCACCGCATGCTCGTCGAGTCGCTCGTCGCGCTCGGCGTGCTCTCGATCGGCTCGGTCGGGATCGGGTGGGTCGTCGCCGGGCGCATGCTGCGACCGCTGCAGACGATCACGACGACCGCCCGGCGGCTGTCCGACGTGACCTTGCACGAGCGGATCGGCCTCGAGGGCCCCGCCGACGAGCTGAAGGAGCTGGCCGACACCTTCGACGAGATGCTGGAACGGCTCGACCGCGCCTTCATGAGCCAGCAGCGCTTCGTCGCCGACGCGTCGCACGAGCTCAGGACCCCGCTGGCCGTGATTCGCACCGAGGTCGAGGTCGCGCTGGCGGACCCGTCGGCGACCGCCGACGAGCTCCGGGCCATGGGCGAGGTCGTGCGCGACGCCACCATCCGCAGCCAGGCGCTCGTCGATGGGCTCCTGACCCTGGCCCGCACCGGCGCCGCGCCGGCGGCGGCCCGGGCCGTCGACCTGGCCGACGTCGCGGCCCAGGTGGTCGACCGGCTGGCGCCGGCGGCCGACGAGCTCGAGCTGGCCCTGGACCTCAGCCTCGACGCGGCGCCGGTGCGCGGCGACGCCGCCCTCCTCGACCGGCTGGTCGAGAACCTGGTCGAGAACGCGCTCCGCTACAACGAGCACGGCGGCTGGATCTCGGTCGCGACGACGGCCGACGCCACCACCGCGTCGCTGCGGGTCGCCAACAGCGGCCCCGCCGTCCCGCCGGAGGCGGTGGCGAGCCTGTTCGACCGGTTCCGGCGCCTCGACGACTGGGACCCGCGGCGCGGCCGCCGCGGGTTCGGGCTCGGGCTCTCGATCGTCGACGCCGTCGCGCGCGCCCACGGCGGCACCGCCACCGCGGAGGCCCAGCCCGACGGCGGGCTGCTCGTGATCGTGGAGCTGCCGACCGCGGTCGTCGTCGAGGACCGCGCGCTGACCCCGGCCTAGGTCGAGCCGGCCGGGCGGGCGGCTCGGCTCAGGCGGCCGCCTTCTCGAGGACGTGCACCGCGCACGCCGACCCGAGCCCGATCACGTGGGTCAGCCCGACCTTCGCGCCGTCGACCTGTCGGTCGCCGGCCTCGCCCCGCAGGTGGGTGGCCACCTCGTAGAGGTTGGCGACGCCGGTCGCGCCGAGCGGGTGGCCCTTCGAGATCAGGCCGCCCGACACGTTGACCGGGGTGGAGCCGTCGCGCCACGGCCCCCGCTCGTCGATGAACTTCCCGGCCTCGCCGGGCTCGCAGAGCCGCAGGTTGTCGTAGTGGATGAGCTCGGCGGTGGCGAAGCAGTCGTGGAGCTCCACGAGGTCGAGGTCCTTCGGGTCGACGCCCGACTGCTCGTAGGCGCGGTCGGCGGCGGCCCGGGTCAGGGTGTTCACGTCCGGCTGGACCTGGTCGGCGTCGGTCCACGGGTCGGACGTCATCACCGACGCCGACACCTTCACCGCCCGCCGACGCTGCTCGTCGGACAGCGTCCGCAGCTTGGCCTCCGAGACCATCACCAGCGCCGCCGCGCCGTCGCCGGTCGGGCAGCACATCAGCAGGGTGTTCGGGTACGCCATCATGTCGGCGCCCATGACCTCCTCGAGGCTGAACGCCTTCTGGTACTGGGCGAGCGGGTTCAGGGTCGAGTGGGCGTGGTTCTTCTCCGCCACCTTGGCGAACTGCTCGAAGCCGACCCCGTCGTGGCGGCCCGCGTACTCCATGCCCGCCTGCGCGAACACGCCCGGCATGAGGGTGGTGCCGAGGCGGCCCTCGACGCTCATCACCGCCCCGTAGCGACCGGACGGCTCGTAGACCTGCTTGTCGGAGCGGGCCGACGCGCCGAGCAGCCCCGCCTTGCCCATCTGCTCGCAGCCCACCGCGAGCCCGGCGTCGGCCTCGCCGGCCTTGATGGCCAGGAACACGCACCGGACCGCGGTGGCGCCGGTCGCGCACGCGTTGGCGACGTTGTAGACCGGGATGCCGGTCTGGCCGATCTGCTTCTGGATCCGCTGACCGATGCCGCTGGCGGCCTCCATGAGGTTGCCGGCGCCGAGCACGTCCATGTCGTGGATGCTCACGTCGCCGTCGTCGAGCGCGGCCATGGACGCCTCGGACGCGAGGTCGATCACGTCCTTGTCCAGGTAGCGGCCGAACTTCGTCATCGCGGCGCCGATGATCCAGACGTCGTTCTCAGCCACGGGGCCTCCTCAGGTCAGGCCGGCTCAGGCCGGCTCGTAGGCGAAGCCGACCGCCTCGGTCCCATTGTCGTCCGTCCCGGCGGTGAAGGTGGTCAGCCGGACCGGCATGCCGGCCCGGACTTGGTCGGGATCGGGCTCGACGTTCAGCAGGTTGGCCTTCACGACCCCGCCCCCGTCGAGGTCCACGACGACCGACACGTAGGGCGTCGGGACACCGGGCGCGGCCCGGTGGACGATCGTGAAGGTGCGCACGGTGCCGGTGTTCTCGAGGCGGCGCTGCTTGAAGCCGGGCCGGCCCGACTTGGCGTCGGCGTTGCGGCGGTCGAAGTAGAGGGCGCCGGTCTCGGTCGACTCGTTGGCGACCAGGTGGGGGTCGCCGTCGTCGAGGACGAGGTAGTCGACGAGCGGGACGCGGGCCGGTGGGGCGTCGGTCACGGCGAGGCACGCTACCCGGTGCCGCGGCGGTGCGAGACTGGCCCGACGCGAGCGTGGCGGAACCGGCAGACGCGTCGGGTTTAGGTCCCGGTGCCCTTCGGGGCGTGGGGGTTCGAATCCCCCCGCTCGCACCCCGACGGCGCGGTCTACCGGCCCTTGCGCCGGCGCCGGCGCCGGCGCTTCGGCGACGACAGCTCGGCGACGATGTCGGGGGCGGCGCTGTTCACGATCTCCTCCGCCGCGCCGAGCAGCGCCGCCACGTCCTCGCCGACCGGCTCGGGGTCGGCGGGGCGGTCGTGGCGGAGGCTGCCGTAGTGCCAGCCGGCGTCCATGCGCCGGGGCGAGAAGCCCGAGCACTCCTCGGGGCAGCGGAACGGGGCCTCCGGCGCCAGGTCGAGCTTGCAGCGCCGGACGACCTCGCCCGATTCGTAGGTGCGGCTCTCGCAGTGGCGGCAGTCGGTCCGCATCGGCATGGCCTGCATTCTGCTCGACCGAGCCCCGGGCCGAGCGCCGGCCCGGCCTCGGCCGGCCTCAGGTCGGGTCCCCGCCGCGCCGATCAACCGGGGAGGGGAGGCTTGATGGCGATCAACCAGCGGGGGCACGCGCCGGGGAGCGTCGACGCGCGCTCGCTCACCGAGCTGGCCGACCTCCTGCCGGTCGGCGTCTTCACGACCGACGCCGAGGGCCGCTGCACCTACGTGAGCGAGCGGTGGACCGAGCTCAGCGGACTGGCGGAGAAGGCGGCGCTGGGCCGGGGCTGGATCGAGGCGCTGTTCCCGGACGACCGGGCCGCGGTCAGCCGGGCCTGGCACCGCTTCGCCGAGGGCCCCGAGCCCCTGTCGGTCGAGTTCCGATTCTGCCGGCCGGACGGCAAGACCCGCTGGGTGCGGGCCCAGGCCCGCGCCGAGCGCGACGAGCAGGGTCGCTTCGTCGGCTCGGTCGGGACGGTCACCCAGCGCACCGACCGCCGGGCCGTCATCTCGCGCGTCACCCAGATCCTCGAGCGCAGCTCCGAGATGGTGGCCGTCATCGACCCGGCGGGGAAGATCCTGTGGGCGAACGAGGCCGCCGAGCGGGAGCTCGGGCACGAACGGGCGACGAAGTTCGGGACATCCATCTTCGACCTCGTCCACCCCGAGGACCGGCGCCGCGCCACCGAGGGGCTGGCCCGGGTGACGGCCGAGGAGACCCCGGCCCCCGTGAACCTCCGCATCGGGGGCGCCGACGGGACGTGGCACGAGCTCGAGGTGGTGGCGACGAACCTGCTCGACGAGCCGACCGTGCGCGGCGTCGCGCTGAGCGCCCGCGACCTCACCGAGCGCCGCCATCTCGAGCGCCGGGTCCACGAGCTCGAGCACAGCTTCAGCGCCGCGTTCGAGCTCTCACCAGTCGGGCGAGCGCTGGTCGACCTGCACGGCAACTGGTTGCAGGTCAACGCGCCCTTCGCCGCGATGCTCGGCAGCCGGCCCGAGGACCTCCGCGGCCGCGACGGCATCGACCTCGTCCACCCGGACGACCAGCGTCGGGTCCGCGCCGAGCTGGCCCGGCTGGTCGCCGGCGACGTCGACCGGGCGACGGTCAACACCCGGTTCGTGCGTCCCGACGGGGCCACGGTCTGGGTCCGGTTCACGGTCTGGCACGTCTACGGCGACGACGGCCAGCCGCTCTACTTCGCGACCGACGCCGTCGACGTCACGGAGCAGCTGACGGCGGCCGCCGAGCTGGCGGCCGGCGAGGAGTGGCTGCGGGCGCTGCTCGAGCACTCGTCCGACCTCATCATCGTCCTCGACGCCGACCTGCGGGTCAGCTACCTCAGCTCGGCCGCCGAGAGCCTGGTCGGCCTCCCGGCGTCGGAGACGATGGGGATGACGGCGACCGAGCTCGTCCACCCCGACGACCTCGAGCTGGTCGCGGCCCGGGTCGCGGGCGTGCTCGCCGAGCCCGGCGCCACCGGTCGGGTCAACTGCCGGGTTCGCCACCGCGACGGCTCCTACCGGTGGGTCGAGGCGGTGGGCCAGAACCTCCTCGACCACCCTGCGGTCGCCGGGCTGGTCATCAACGCCCGCGACATCACGGACCGGGTCCGAAGCGACGCCGTCCTGCGGGCCACCCAGGATCGCTTCGAGGCCCTCGTCGAGCACGCGTCCGACCTCATCACCGTGAACGACCTCGAGGGGATCGTCACCTACGTGAGCCCCTCGTCGGCGAGCGTGCTCGGCTACGAGCCGGCTGACCTGGTCGGGACCCAAGCCCGCGACCTCATCCACCCCGACGACGTGGACCGGGTCGAGCGCACCGCCGCCGAGCAGTTCGCCCGGGGGGTGCCGGCGCCGATCCAGTATCGGGCCCGCCACCGGGACGGCTCCTGGCGCGACTTCGAGGCGATCGTCACCGACCTCATCGAGGAGCCGTCGGTCCTCGGCGTCGTGACCAACGCCCGCGATATCACCGACCGCCGGTTCGCCGAGCGCCGAGCGTCGGGCCTGGTCGAGATCCTCGAGGCCACGAACGAGCTCGTCGTCGTGTCGGACGTGCGGGGCACGATCAACTACGCGAACCGCTCGGCTCGGGCGCTGCTCGGCGCGCGCGAGCGCCAGCACGTGTCCGAGCTGTCGTCGCCGACGTCACGAGAGCGGCTGCGGGGCGAGATCATGCCGGAGGTGCGCCGCCGGGGCGCCTGGTCCGGGGAGCTCGAGCTCGTCGACCGCGACGGTCGGCGGTTCCCGGTCGCGGCGACGGTGCAGGCCCACCGCGACGACGACGGCAGCGTGGCCCGCCTGGCCACGATCGCCCACGACATCTCAGAGCTCAAGGCCGCCCAGCGCCGCCTCGAGTTCGACGCCACCCACGACGCGCTGACGAGCCTGCCGAACCGGGCCCTGTTCCGCGAGATCGGTGAGCGCGCCCTCTCCCGGGCCCGTCGCACGAGCGACGACCTGGCCGTGCTGTTCCTCGACCTCGACGGCTTCAAGCTCGTCAACGACAGCTACGGGCACGACATCGGCGACCTGCTCCTCGGGATGGTGGCGCGCCGGCTCCGGGAGGCGGTCCGGGCCGGCGATGTGCTCGCCCGGCTGGGCGGCGACGAGTTCGTCATCCTCTGCGAGAACCCCCGCGGCGAGCACCAGATGCTCGAGCTGTCCGAGCGCATCATCGAGACGGTGTCGCAGCCGTTCGCGATCGACGGTCACGAGGTCCGCGTCGGCCTCAGCATCGGGATCGCGTTCTCCCAGGGCACCGAGGAGGGCATCGGCGAGCTGGTCCGCGACGCCGACGTCGCGCTCTACCGCGCCAAGCACGAGGGCCGGGGCCGGGCCCAGGTCTTCGACGAGTCGCTGCTGTAGCCGGGGACCTAGCCGAGCCAGCCCTCGGCCCGCGCCAGCAGGAACCGGCTCACCTCGAGGCAGCGGTCGAGCAGCTCGCACGACACCGCATCCCCGTCGCGGATGCGCAGGAGCGACACCCGCTGGTGCGCGACGACGCGCAGCGCCCGCTCGGGCGCCTCGGTGGCCGAGGGGATCGAGTCGATCGCCGACACCTCGAGCGGCAGCTCGGGGCCGCCGATCCCGGCCAGGTCGGTGGCGAGCACCAGCAGGTCGGGATCCTGGGGCAGCGGCGGAAGGCCCCACGTGAAGTTGAGCGGGAACCCGTACTCGTCGGGCGGGTCGTCGCCCTCGGGGCGGGCCATCACGGCGTCCTCGAACCCGAGCAGGGTGCGGGGGTCGACCTCGAGCGACAGGTAGAGGTCGACCGGGCCCTCGCACCCCTCCTCGGGGTGCACGTCGACCTCCCACGTCTGGCGCAGCGAGTAGCTCTCGACGAAGTGGCGCTCGTCGTGGACATGGAAGCCGTGCTCGACCGCGTGGTCCTTCAGGTCGGCGACGAACCCGGGCACGTCGATGACCGCCACGTCACACCTCCTCGGGGCCGACGCTGGCCCCACCGGGCCCGGGCGGATCGAGATGGCCGGCCTGGTCGAGGATGGCGAGGCCCTCGGCGAGCGTACGGAACGCGGCGCCCCGGTGCGAGCAGGCGTCCTTCTCGGGGCCGGTGAGCTCGGCGAAGGTGCGGCCGTCGCCGGCGTCGGCGATGAACACCGAGTCGTACCCGAACCCGCGGTGGCCTCGACGCTCACTGGCGATCGCGCCGGCCGCGGTGCCGATCGCCGCCAGCTCGCGCCCGTCGGGGAAGCTGGCCACGGCGACGGTCACGAACCGGGCCCGGCGCCGCTCGAGCGGGACCCCGTCGAGGCGCTCGAGGAGCAGCGCCACGTTGTCGTCGTCGCTGGCCGCGGGTCCGGCGAAGCGGGCCGCGTGCACGCCCGGCGCGCCGGCGAGCGCGTCGACCTCGAGCCCGGTGTCGTCGGCGATCGCGGCTTCGCCGGTTGCGTCCCGCACCGCCCGTGCCTTCAGCCGGGCGTTGTCCTCGATGGTGGCGCCGGTCTCGTCGACCGGCGGGAGCGTCGCCGGCCGCGGCACCAGCTCGAGGGGCAGGCCGGCGTCGGTGAGGATGGCGTCGATCTCGCGTGCCTTGCCGGGGTTGGCGGTCGCCAGCACGAACCGCATCAGGTGGGCCGGGGCGGCGGCGGCTCGGCGACGAGCTCGCGCTGCAGCGCGACCAGGTCGGCGATCCCGAGCTCGGCGAGGCGGAGCAGGTCGTCGAGCTCACCGCGCGAGAACGGCGTCCCCTCCGCGGTGCCCTGCACCTCGATGTAGCGGCCGCTCCCGGTCATGACCACGTTCATGTCCACCTCGGCCCGGGCGTCCTCGGAGTAGTCGAGGTCGAGGCACGGGAGCGCGTCGACCACGCCCACCGACACCGCTCCGCAGGCGTCCGTGACGGGGTGCGACGTGAGCTTCCCGAGGCCGACCAGCCGGGTGCAGGCGTCGTGGAGGGCGAGGTACGCGCCGCAGATGGACGCGGTCCGGGTGCCCCCGTCGGCTTGGAGCGCGTCGCAGTCGACCGTGATCTGCACCTCCCCCATCGTCGTGAGCTCGGTCACCGCCCGCAGCGAGCGGCCGATGAGGCGCTGGATCTCCTGGGTGCGACCCGACTGCCGGCCGCGGGCGGCTTCGCGGTCGCTGCGCTCGGTCGTCGAGCCGGGCAGCATCGAGTACTCGGCGGTGACCCAGCCCCGACCCGAGCCGCGCAGCCACGGCGGCACCCGCTCCTCCACCGACGCCGTGCACAGCACCCGGGTCTTGCCGAACTCGACCAGCACCGAGCCGGCCGCGAACTCGGTGAAGTCGCGCGTGAAGGTCACGGGACGCAGCTCGTCGGGCTCCCGCCCGTCCCGGCGCGGACCCATCGTCAGACCGCGATCACCAGGTCGGGCGCGGCCAGGTCGACCGGCTCGCCGAACGCGGCCGCGCCCTCGGCGGCCGCCTGCTCACGGTCGACCTGGGGCCACAGGTGGGTGAGGACCAGCCGGCGCGCGCCCGCCGCCTTCGCGGCCTCGCCGGCCTCGCGGGCCGACAGGTGGATCGGCGCCGCCTTGGCCTCGTGGAGATACGTCGCCTCCGAGAGCACGACGTCGGCCCCGTGCTCGAACGCCTCGACGCTCCACGCCGGCCCGGTGTCGGACGTGTAGATCATGCGGGAGTCCCCCGCGGTCAGCTCCACCGCGTAGGTGGGCGGCGGGTGGTCGGTGCGGGAGAACCGCAGCGTCGCGGCGCCGATGGTGACCGGCCGCTGCTCGTCGATGACGTGCCAGTCGAAGACGTCGCCCCAGTCGCCGTCGACGAGGGTCCCGAGGTGCTCACGGAGGCCGGCCGGCGCGTACACGGCGAGCCCGGTCCGGTTCGTGGCGTAGCGCAGCATGACGTGGAGCCCGTACATGTCGACGCAGTGGTCGGGGTGCCGGTGGGTGAGCACCACCGCGGTGAGGTCCTCGACGGGCAGGTGCCGCTGCAGCGGCCCGAAGGTGCCGTTGCCGCAGTCGAGCCACACCGCGGCCCCGTTCTCGCGCACGAGGTACCCACTGCAGGCGCCGCTGTCGGGCCCGCCGTAGGAGCCGGAGCAGCCGAGCACGGTCAGCTCCACGACCACGCCTCCACGCGCTCGACCTCGGGCCCGAGGAAGCGGGCGCCGAGCCGCCGGAACTGGTCCGGGTCCCCGCTGGTCATGAAGCGCGGCGACACGGGGCCGGTGAGCGCGCCGATCGCGCCGAGACGCTCGCGGACCGCGAACGCGGTCTCGTCGGCGCTGGAAACGAGCACGACGTCGCGACCCATCACGTCACCGATGGTACGAGCCAAGAGGGGGTAGTGCGTGCAGCCGAGCACCAACGTGTCGATGGCCGCCGTGCGAAGGGGCGCGAGGAGGCGTTCGGCGAGCACGTGGACCTGGTCGGAGTCGACGTCGCCGGCCTCGACGAACTCGACGAACCCCGGGCACGCCGCGCAGACCAGCGCCAGCGAGGGATCGACACGCGCCGCGGCTCGCTGGTACGCGCCGGACGCGACCGTCCCGACGGTGCCGATGACGCCGATCCGGCCCGAGCGGCTCGCTCGGGCGGCGGCGCGCAACCCGGGCTCGATCACCCCGATGACGGGGACGGGCAGGCGGGCGTCGAGGACGTCGAGGGCGGCCGCGGCCGCGCTGTTGCACGCGACGACGATGGCGCGCGCCCCCCGGTCCATCAGCAGGTCGCCGATCTCGAGCGCGTACTTCAGGACCTCGTCGCCCGGCTTCGGTCCGTAGGGGAACCGCCCCGAGTCGCCGAAGTAGAGGATGGGCTCGCCGGGGAGCAGGTCGAGCAGCGAGCGCACGACGGTGAGGCCGCCGAGCCCGGAGTCGAAGACGCCGATCGGTGCCGCGCTGGTCGTCACGCCCGCTCCCGCGGGTGGGCGGCCCGGGCGAGCCGGTCGGCGACGGCCGCGCCGAGTCCGACCGGGGGTGGCGCGACCGCCAGGACGACGTCGAGCCGGAGGCGATCAGCCTCGCGGAGCAGCCGGTAGAGCTCCCGGGCGAGCCCGTCGACATCGGCCGGGGCTCGCAACAGCTGCACGCCCGACGGCAGGTCGGGCGGCGGCGACGCGGCCAGCAGCCCGACCTGGCGCCCGTCGCGGAGCAGCTGTTGGGCTCGGCGGGCGACGTCGGGCGCGGCGACGAGGACGACGTCGGCCTCCGGCGCGTAATGCGAGGGGAGCGTCCCCGGCGCCGCCCGCTCGCCGTCGTCGCAGACCGGCACCGCTCCGCCGACGATCGCCTCGAGCCGTTCCTGGGGGATGCCGCCCCGGCGCAGGATCACGGGCCGGTCGTCGGAGCAGTCGACGACCGTCGATTCGACGCCCACCCGGCAGGGGCCGTCGTCGAGGACGGCGTCGACGTCGTCGACCAGGTCGGCGCGGACATGCTCGGCGGTCGTGGGGCTCACGCGTCCGAACCGGTTGGCGGACGGTGCGGCCACGCCGCCCCCGAACCGCGTCAGCAGCCGCTGCGCGACCGGCTGGTCGGGGACGCGCAGGCCGACGGTGTCTCGGCCGCCGGTGACCTCGTCGCGCACCGTGGCCGCGCGCGGGAGGACGAGGGTGAGCGGACCCGGCCAGCAGGCGTCGGCGAGGGCGAGGGCCGCCGACGGGACCCGGGCCGCCCACGGCGCGAGCAGCTCCTCGCACGATGGCCGGGCGGCGAGGTGGACGATGACCGGGTGCGTCGCGGGCCGTCCCTTCACCTCGTAGAGGCGCCGCAGCGCGCCGGGATTCTGGGCGTCGGCGCCGAGGCCGTAGACCGTCTCGGTAGGGAAGGCGACGAGACCGCCCCGGCGCAGCACCCGCGCCGCGTCCTCGACGGCCTCCGTGCTGACCGGGCTCACCAGTAGTTGATGCGCGTCGCGCGCTCGGCGACGACGTCGATCGGGTCCGTCCACGCCCCCGACGACAGGTACTTCCAGCCGCCGTCGGGAAGCAGCGTGACGACGGTCCCCGACTCGAGGTCGGCCGCGGCCTTGGCCGCGCCGGCGACTGCGGCGCCCGAGGAGATACCGGCGAACACGCCGCACTCGTTCAGCAGTCGGCGCAGCCACCGGATCGACTCCTCGGCCCGCACGATCAGCTTCCGGTCCAGCACGTCGGGCTCGAAGATCGGCGGCACGAAGCCGTCGTCGAGTGAGCGGAGTCCTTGCACGAGCTCGCCGGCCGGCGGCTCGACCGCGACGACCCGCACCGCCGGGTTCTGCTCCTTCAGGAACCTGCCGACGCCCATCAGCGTGCCGCTGGTCCCCAGCCCGGCCACGAACACGTCGACCTCGGGGCAGTCGCGCCAGATCTCGGGGCCGGTGCCCTCGTAGTGCGCGAGCGGGTTGGCGGGGTTCCCGTACTGGAACAGGAACCGCAGCGTCGGGTCGTCGGCGGCCAGCTTCTCGGCGAGGCGGATCGCCCCGTTGCTGCCCTCCTCGCCCGGCGACAGGACCACGTCGGCGCCGAAGATCTCGAGCAGCTGGCGCCGCTCGACCGACACGTTCTCGGGCATGACGACGCGGAGCTGGTAGCCGCGCAGCTTGGCGACCAGGGCCAGCCCGATCCCGGTGTTGCCCGACGACGGCTCGAGGATGGTGTCGCCCGGGTGCAGGGCGCCGTCGCGCTCGGCCTGCTCGACCATGAACAGGGCGATCCGGTCCTTCGAGGACCCACCCGGGTTCTGGCCCTCGAGCTTGGCGTAGATCCGGACGTTCGGGTTCGGCGACAGGGCGTGGATGCCGACCAGCGGCGTGTCGCCGATCACGCCGAGCACGGTCTCGAACCTCATCGGGAGGCTGGCCTGGCCGTCGAGGGCCCGGCGCTCGGGCGGTGCGGCCGTGTCGAGCCCGTCACCGCGGCGCGCCGACTACCCGCCGGCGACGGCGGGCAGGATCGAGATGACGTCGCCGTCGGCGACCTTGGTGTCGAGCTGGTCGAGATACCGGATGTCGTCGTCGTTGCGGTAGACGTTGACGAACTTGTGCAGCTGGCCGCCCTCGTCGATGAGGTTGCCCGCCAGCTCGGGGTGCTCGGCGATGAGGGCCTGGAAGACCTCGCCCACCGTCGATCCGTCGGCCGAGAGCGTGGCGGCGCCGCCCGCTTGCGGGCGCAGCAGGGTCGGCAGGCGGACCTCGACGGACATCGCGGGCCAGTCTACGAGTCGGAAACCGCGACCTCGCACTCCCGGACCGCGCCGTCCCGGATGCGGTAGCAGCGCAGCACCGGCTCGGCGTGCTGGAGGCTGACGAGCACGTACATCCAGTGCGGCTCCATGGCCTGGCGCACGTCGGTGTCCGACGGGTACGGATCGGAGTGGGTGTGCGAGTGCCACACGCCGACGAGCTCCTCGTGGCGGGACTCGGCATCGCGCATCGCTTTGATGAGATCGCGCGAGTCGACCGTGTACGTCCGCGCCGAGCGGTCGGCGTTCGTGCACGGGTAGACGGCGGTCACGACGCCGGTCGGCTCGCCGTCGGTCTGGACCGGGCCGGCCAGCAGCCCGCACGCCTCGTCGGGCAGCCCGTCGTAGCAGTGGGCGACGATCGCCCGGTGCTGGTCGGTCGAGAGCCGGAGGAGCGGCTCGACGAACTCAGGCTCAGCCGGCACGCGCGTGCTGGATGGCGCGCCAGACCCGCTCGGCGGTGAACGGCATGTCCAGGTGCCGTACGCCGAAGTGGCTGAGCGCGTCGACGACCGCGTTCTGGACCGCGGGCGTCGAGCCGATCGTCCCGGACTCGCCGATCCCCTTGGCGCCCAGCGGGTTCAGCGGGGTCGGCGTCTGGGTGTTCGAGGCCTCGAAGCTCGGCAGCTCGGCCGCGCTCGGCATCGCGTAGTCCATGAGGTTGGCGGTGAGCGGGTTGCCGTCGTCGTCGTAGACGACCTGCTCGTAGAGGGCCTGGGCCGCGCCCTGGGCGATGCCGCCGTGCTGCTGCCCGGCCACGAGCAGCGGGTTCAGGACCCGTCCGCAGTCGTCCACCGCGACGTGGCGGAGCAGCTCGACGCGCCCGGTCTCGGTGTCCACGTCGACAACCGCGACGTGAGCGCCGAACGGGTAGCTGGCCTCACCCTGGTTGAAGTCGAGCTCGCTCGCCAGGCCGCCCTCCCAGTCGGCGGGCCGTCGAGTCGGGTCCGACACCGCGTCGGCGAGGTCGGCCCACGTGAGCGCGGTCGCGGGGACACCGGCCACACCCACGGTGCCGCCCTCGTGCAAGACGATGTCGTCGGGACTGGCCTCGAGCAGGTGGGCCGCCAGTCGCTTCGCTTGCTCGAGCACCTCCTCGCTGGCGCGATAGAGGGCGCTGCCGGCGGTCTGCAGCGACCGGGAGCCCATCGTCCCGCTCCCCCGCGGCACGAGCGCGGTGTCCGACTGCACAAGCCGAACCTGCTCGATCGGGACGCCGAGGAGCTCGGCGACGATCATCGCGAACGCGGTCTCGTGACCCTGGCCGTGCGCCGATGTGCCCACCCGGGCCACGATCGTGCCGTCGGCCTCGACCTCCACGCCGCCGAACTCCTGGAACATCCCGCCCGCGGTGACCTCGACGTACGCGGACACCCCGATCCCAAGCTGGTGGACATCATCTCGGTCGCGCCCAGCCTGCTGCTCGGCAAGCAGCTGGTCGTAGCCGGCCACCCGGCAGGCTTCGTCGAGCGCCCGCGCGTACTCGCCCACGTCGTAGTTGGCGCCCGTCGCGGTGGTGAGCGGGAAGGCGTCCGGCGCCAGGAAGTTCTTCTTCCGGAGCTCGACGGGGTCCATGCCCAGCTCGTCAGCCGCCATGTCGATGATCCGCTCGAGGAACGCGGCCGCCTCGGGACGGCCGGCGCCGCGGTACGCGGCCGTGGGCGTCGTGTTGGTCGCGGCGCTGATCGCGTTGCACTGCACCTTCGGGATGGCGTACACGCCCTGGGCCATCATGCGGGTGAGGAAGGGCAGGAACGCCCCGATCGACGGGTAGCCCCCGGCGTCGCAGATGACCTTCACCCGCACCGCGGTGAACGTGCCGTCGCGGCGCAAGCCGAGCTCGACGAGCTGGATCTGGCCCCGCCCGTGGGTCATCGCGAGCAGGTTCTCGGAGCGGGTCTCGGTCCACTTCACCGGGCGCCCGAGGTCACGGGCGAGGGCGGCGGTGATGACGTGCTCGCAGTGGGCGCCGGTCTTGGCGCCGAACCCGCCGCCGACCGCGCCCGCGACGACGTGGACATGCTCGGGCTCCATCGCCAGCGCCGCGGCCAGCCCGTCACGGACCGAGAACGGGGCCTGGGTGGGCACGGTGACCTCGAGGCCGCCGTTGGGGCCCGGCTCGACGACGATCCCGTTCGACTCCATCGGGATCGGCGCGACACGCTGGTTGACGAACCGGCCCTGCACGACCACCTCGGCGCCGTCGAGGATCTCGGGATCATCCCCGAAGTTGAACTCGATGACCTCGTTCGAGCCCTTCGCCGGGAACAGGACCGTCGTCCCGTCGGCGAGCGCGGCCTCGGGGTCGACCACGACCGGCAGTGGGTCGTAGTCGACGACGACCAGCTCCGCGGCGTCGACGGCCTGGGCCCGCGTCTCGGCGACGACCACCGCCACGATGTCGCCGACGAAGCGGACGACCCCGTCGGCCAGCGGAGGCCGGTTGAACTCGGCGGGCAGCATGACGAAGCCCTGCACGGGGGGGAGCTCGAGCGTCTCCTTGGTGTGGACCGCCACGACGCCGGGCATGGCGGCTGCCTCGGCGGTGTCGACGCCGGTGATGCGGGCGTGCGCGATCGTCGAGCGCACGAAGGCGACGTGGAGGAGGCCGGCGACCGCCAGGTCGTCGAAGTAGGTGGCCTCGCCGCGCAGGATCCGGGGGTCCTCGACGCGCTTGACGGGGTTCCCGAGGATCGAGCCGGAGGTCGCCACGGCGGGACTCTATCCAGGCGCCGGATATCGCCGAGCGAGCTCGGCGAGCACGTCCTGGAACTCGGCCATCGTCGATCGAATCACCTCGTCCACGGTCTCGACGTGGTCGATCCGGCCCGCGACCTGGCCGCCGAAGGCGAACGCGGCGTCGAGGTCGCCCTCGAAGTAGAGGGACAGGATCCCGTCCAGCGTCCCGAGGGCGACCTTCTCGTCCGATCGCTCGTACGCCTCGCTCCGGTCGGTGGCCAGCACCCGGAACGACGGCTTGTGCCAGCGGTTGAGGAACACGGTGCCGGTCTCGACGGTGTCGACGATCAGCTGCTTGTACCGGTCGTGCACCGGCGACTCGGCGGCCGACACCATCCGGGTGCCCATCTGGACGCCCTCGGCGCCGAGCGCGAACGCGGCCGCCATCGAACGGCCGTCGCAGATCCCGCCCGCGGCGACGACCGGGACGTCGACCCGGGAGCAGATCAGCGGGGTCAGCACCATCGTGGCCACGTCGCGGCTGGCCTTGAACCCGCCGCCCTCGCCGCCCTCGGCGACGATCCCGTCGACGCCGGCTGCGACCGCCTTCAACGCCGCTCGCAGCGACGGGACGACGTGGAACACCGTGATCCCCGCGTCGTGCAGGGCGTCGGTGAACACCTCGGGGTTGCCGGCTGAGGTCGTGACGAAGCGCACCCCCTGGTCGTGCACGAACTCGACGATCCCGGGGTCGCGGACGAACAGCTGGGCGATGTTGACGCCGAAGGGCCGGTCGGTGAGGTCGCGCATCCGCGCGATCTCGTCGCGCACCTGGTCGAGCTGGCCCGAGGACGTCTCGATGATCCCGAGCGCGCCGGCGTTGGACACCGCCGACGCGAGCTGGGCCCGGGCGATGTAGCCCATCGGAGCCTGGAGGATCGGGTGCTCCACGCCGAGCAGGTCCGTGAGGCGGTTGCGCATCGGCGCACGGTACCGTCGAGCGATGCCCGCCGGCGCGCCCGCGAAGCCCGGCCGGACGCCGACGGTCAGCAACCGGCGGGCCCGGTACGACTACCTCGTGCTCGACACCTACGAGTGCGGCATCGTCCTGCGCGGCTCGGAGGTCAAGTCGCTCCGAGAAGGTCGCGCCAACCTCCGCGACGCGTACGCACGGGTGTCGGACGGCGAGATGTGGCTCCACGGCATGCACATCGCGCCGTACGAGTACGCACGAGACGACGACGACCCGGTCCGGCCCCGGAAGCTGCTGTTGCATCGGCGCCAGATCGACGCGCTCGCTCGGGCCACCGGCGAGAAGGGCGTCACCCTGGTCCCGCTGCGGGCGTTCTTCAAGGACGGCCGGGTCAAGGTCGACCTCGCCGTCGCCCGGGGCAAGCGCACCTACGACAAGCGGCGGACGATCGCCGAGCGCGACGCCCGCCGGGACGTCGAGCGGGCCATCAAGGGGCAGCGGGACTGACCCGCCCGCAGGCGCTGCTGACGGTCGGCCACGGCGCCGCCTCCGCGGCGGCGTTCCGCGAGCTGGTGGACAGCGCCGAGCTCCGACTCGTGCTCGACGTCCGGCGGTTCCCCGGCAGCCGGCGCCATCCCCAGTTCTCCCGCGACGAGCTGGCCCGGTCACTCGCCGACGTGGAGATCGGCTACCGGTGGGACGAACGTCTCGGCGGCCGGCGCAAGGGGGTCCCCGACTCCCCGAACGTCGGGCTGCGCAACGCCGCCTTCCGCGCCTACGCCGACCACATGCAGACCCCCGAGTTCGGCACCGCGCTGGCCCAGCTGCTCGAGGACGCGGCGCGCGAGCCCACGGCGGCGATGTGCGCGGAGTCGCTCTGGTGGCGCTGCCATCGCCGGCTCATCGCCGACGCCGCCGCCCTGCTGCACGGCGTCGAGGTTCGGCACCTCCTGCCCGACGGGCGACAGCAGGCGCACCGCCCGACCGAGGGTGCGGTCGTCGAGGACGGCGTCCTCGTCTACCGACCGTCCCAAGCGGCGCTGCTGTGAGTCGTCGAACCGCTGATGAGAACGACCGCAACGGCCGGTACACTCGTCATGCGTCGTCACACGTACGACGGCGCACTTGACAAGGGGGTGCGTGGCTTCGATTTCGTGGATTGAAGCGGGTGAAGCGAGCCGACGTCGCCGGATCGTCGCAAAAGAGCCGGCAACAACAAGAAACGCCGAGGACAACCTCGCGCTCGCGGCCTAAGGGCCGCGCGTCCGCTCCGACCCGGCCGCTCGGCCGGATGCGGGCGTCATCTTGAGCGGCTTACCGCCGGGACGGGCCTCGCGGCCCGGCGGGACATCGCAGCGGGGCTGGGGACGCCGCATCCGCCGGTGAGCGGCGGCGCCCCGAGACCTTGCTCACCGGCTGCGCTCGGAGAAGCCCCGCCGACGACACGGAAGACCCGGGTTCGAATCCCGGCACCTCCAAAAGCGCTTGCGCGGAAGCGAGCGCTTCTGGAGGTGCGCCATGCCCCCCTGACACCGACCGGCGGTGGGTCAGTTTGATATCCGGGGCAGAACGAGGCGGCGTGCTACTTCACGAGTTGGGGCGTGAGGCCGTCGACGTCCATCTCGAAGTACTCGTTGTCGGCGAACGGTGCGACCACACCCTCGGCGATCTCGCGCACCGCTGGCACTGAAGCGCCTTCCCAGAGACAGGCGCGGGTCAGAGCCAGCCCACGCGAGCGCTGGCGACCTCGGGGCCGTCGGGTGGTGGGGCCAACTGCCCGCTTCGCACCGCGGCGAGCATCTCGCGGACGGTGCCGACGATCCCCGGCGCCTCGGCTCGCAACTCCGCCGCGTCGCGCTCGTCGACCGAGGCCGGGTCGACGTCGGCGCCCGCGAGGAGGCCGTCGAGATCCTCGAGCTGGGACTGCAGGAAGGCGAGCGGGTCCTCGCTCATGGCGGCGTCGAATTGACGGGATCCCGGCTCCCAGCCCCGCATCTTGGGGTGGTGATGCGTGCGGTCGTAGCTGCCGACCGGGCCGGCCACCGACTCGAGCAGATCGGCCCGCCAGATCGGCTGGTCCACGAGGATCGGCCGGGCGGCGTAGATCGATCCCTCGTGCTCGGGGGTGGCGAGCAGCCGGACCTCGACCCGTACGCCCCGCTCCGCGCCCTCCTGCCCCGGGCCGGGACGGGGATCGACGAAGTACAGGTCGCCGACGGCCACGCCGACCCGATGGAAGCCGTAGAGGTGCAGCATCGCGAGGTCCTCCTCGGTCGGCCCAGCGTACGGCGCGGTCAGCGTCGCGACGTCGGGAGCGGGTCGTAGCCGGGCTCGACCTCGACGCCGGCACCGTTGGCGAGCATCGACAGCATCGTGTACTGGCCGACCACGAAGATCAGCTCGACCAGAGCCGCGTCGTCGTGGCGCGCCGCGAGCCGCCGCCAGGTCGCGTCGCTGATCGTCCAGCTCTGCTGCAGCTCGTCGGCGGCTCGGAGCAGGTCGGCGTCGGCCGGCTCCCAGCCGGGCGCGTCGGGCCCGGCCGCCACCCGGTCGAGCTCGTCGTCGGTCAATCCCGCCGCCCGCGCGTACACGGCGTGGTGTCCCCATTCGAACCGCGATCCGCAGTTCACCGCCGCTCGCAGCGCCAGCAGCTCGTGGTCTCGACGCGGGAGGACGCCCTCGAGGACGAGCGCGCTCGCCCAGCCGAGGAACGGCTCGAGGAGCTTTGGCTGGTGCGCCATCACGGTCAGGATGTTGAGCGGACGGGGCGGGGCGTCGTCCTCCGAGCCCGGCTCCCGAGCCTCGAGCTCGGCGACGGGACCGACGGTCGGCGCCAGCGCGCGACGGACGGCCTCGCTCCACGACGCCGGCTCGAGGCCGGCGATTCGCTCCGTCATTCGACGCTCGTCAGCGCGACGACACCGGGTGCGGGGCGGCCCGCTCGGCCAGGGCGCCGAGGGTGCGGAGCTGCTTGCGCATCATGATCAGGTCGCCGAGCGGGAGGAGCCAGCCGACCGCGGTGCTGACGAGCGTCGGTCGGTTCCGCTGCAGCAGCTTCGCCACCAGCCGCGCCCCGTCCGGATGGGCACCGACGCGGTAGGTGATCGCGACCGCTCCGAAGAGCCGGTGGTCGGTCTGCAGGGTGATGTGCCGATCGGGCTCGAAGTCGGTCAGCGTGAAGATGGACTTGAAGCGCTGGCCGACGGCGAGGTGCTCGAGGCCCGGCACGAGCTGTCGGGGGCTGCGACGCCCGCCGTTGTCGAGCCAGTCGTAGCTGTACGGGGCGACCCGGAGCTGGCACAGCCACCGGAAGACCACCGGTGGTGGCGCCTGCACGGTGACGGCCCGGTACAGGATGAGGTCGGGCTCGGCGACGAGGCGGTCGCAGGGGTAGGCCTGGCTGCGCTCGGCGGGGTCGGCGCCCCACGATTCGAAGCACGAGCGCCGCGCCACCTCAGCCGCCGGCGTCGCTCGGCTGCACGGTGACGGGGTCGCCGGCGTGCACGACGCCCGGCTCGCGAACCCACGCGTACCAGCGGGTCCACTGCGGGTTCGCGTCGTGTCCGATCCGGGAGAAGTCGCCGTCGGCGAACCATCGGGTCTGCTTCGCGCACGGGATGGCCGGGAAGGACACCTCGGCGAGCGCGGTGCCGACGCGGAGGCGGGCGCCGGGCCGGAGGGACGACCAGTCGATTCCGGTGAGCGTGAGGTTCTCGCCCGCGGCCCCGGGACCGATCGGATGGCCCTGCTGCGCAAGGTCGTCGAGGACCTCGGTCGACCAGAGGCAGAGGGCCTGGAACGGCCGGCCGTGGTGGAGCCGCTCGGCCTGGCGGTCGCCCTCCAGGCCGCGCCGGCCGACGACCGCGGTGTCGACGGCGTGCTTCGGGACGCCGCCGTCCGAGGCGTTGACCTGCGCCACCCGCCCGGCGGCCGTGGGCGCGCCGACCCCGAGGGCGGCGAGGCCTCGACCGACGTCCATCCAGTGGTGCGTCGCGTCGTGCACGGCGTGGTGCAGGGCCGCCTCGGCCTGCACCGGCTGCCCGGCGAGACGCCCCCGGTGCGCCAGGGCCTCGGGCGCGGCGCGGCGGGCCAACCGTGCCAGCGCCTGGCCCTCGCGCCGGACATCCGCGACGACGGTGCCGGCCTCGAGCACGAGTGGAGCGTCCGACGGGCCGTCCGGCTCGGGGGGCGGCGGCAGCTCGCAGCCGTCCTGGTCGAGGATCGACTCGATGCCGGACCGCAGCACCGCGGTGACGAGGGCGCTGTGCAGGCCGTACTCGAGCGCCGACCAGACGCCGGGCTCGGGTCGGCGGTTCAGCGCCGCCGGCGGGACGTCGGCCGTCGCGAGCTCCCACCACCAGCCGAGCGCGTCGAGCACCGTGGTGGCGTCCCGGACCGCCCAGTCCCGGGCGTCGAAGCCGCACTCGGCGCAGGTCTCGGGGGTGATGCCGTCCAGGGCGCCAGCATGGCGCACCGTCGGCGCCCCGCCCGCATCCTTATGCGAGTGGTCGGACCGGGCTCAGGCGGCCAGGCGCAGCGGCAGGTGCTTGAGCGCGTTGTTGAGGTTCGAGCGCTGCCGGCGGGGCTCACCGGTGAGCTCGATGACCGGGAACGCGTTGAGCAGCTCGTCGAGGAACACCCGCCCCTCGAGGCGGGCGAGGTGGACACCGAGGCAGAAGTGCTCGGCGATCCCGAACGACAGGTGCGGGTTGGGGTCCCGGTGGATGTCGAAGCGGTGCGGGTCCGGGAACACACCGCCGTCCCGGTTCGCCGACGTGTAGATCATCGCCAGCTTCTCGCCCGCCGCGATCGGCTGGCCGTGCACGACGGCGTCGGCGGACGCGGTGCGGCGGAAGTAGTGCAGCGGGTTCGCCCACCGCAGGATCTCCTCGACCGCGCCCGGCAGCAGCGACCGGTCGCGGCGCAGCTCGGCCAGCTGGTCGGGGTGCTGGAGGAGCGCGAGCACGCCGGACGAGAGCATGGTGCGGGTCGTGTCGTTGCCGGCGGTGACGAGCTGGACGAAGAAGTAGCCGAACTCAAGATCGGACATGGGCTGTCCGTCGATCTCGGTGGCGAGGAGCCGCGCGCCGACGTCGTCGCCCCCCGTCCCCCGCCGGCGGGCGGCGTACTCGATGCCGTACATCGCCATGTTGACGGAGCCTTCGCTCTCGCCGCCGGACGCGTAGCCGTCGGGGTTGACGTCGGGGTCCTGCCCTCCCGTCATCATCTCCGCCCACCGGTTGATCTGGGCCCGGTCCGACTCCGGGATGCCGAGCAGCTCGCCGAACACCTGCGACGGGAGCATCGAGGCTAGGTCGTGCACGAACTCGACCTCCCCGAGCTCGGCGCCCTTGGCCATGATCCCGCGGCAGATCTCGCGCACCCGCCCCTCGAGCCCGGCCATGGACCTCGCCTTGAACTGGGGCGCCGTCTCGCGTCGCAGGGTGCTGTGGCGGGGCGGGTCCATCATCAGCAGCATGTTCTTGGTCTGCTCGAGCTGCTCCGCGGGCTGGTCCTCGAGCACGACGCCGCCGACCTCGGCCGAGAACAGCGTCGGCTGGCGCGCCACCTCGACCACGTCGGCGTGCCGGAGCACCGCCCAATAGGAGGTGCCGTCCGGCATCGCCTGCCGGTAGACGGGCTGCTCGCGGCGCAGGTACTCGAACGCCTCGTGGGGCGGCCCGGCGACGTAGCGGTCGGGGTCGTAGAGGTCGATCGACTCGAGCGTCATCGCCATCGCGGTGCCTCCGGCGCGGTCAACGTCGCGACGCGCTGACCGTACCGGGCCGGAGCCCGCCGGCGCATCCGTCGGCCCGTGAGGCTGGCTCAGGAGAACGGCGTGCGGGGCCGCTCGAGCAGCTCGCCGTCGACGCGCAGGTCGACCCGCTCGTTGTAGAAGCAGACCAGGCCCGCGATCTTCGTGCTCTCGGGCAGGGGGGTCGGGTACGACCAGGCGACGTCCTCGGCCCGCCCGCGCTCCGTCTCGACCGACCAGTAGCGGGCGAAGCCCTTGTACGGGCAGCCCGTCTGCTGGTCGGACGGCACGAGCAGGTCCATGCGGACGTCGACCTTCGGCACGTAGAAGCGGACCGGCAGCCCGGTCTCGAAGAGCAGCGTGGGATGGTCGGTGGCCGCGACCGGCACCCCGTCCACCGCGACCTCGACCCGGCGGGAGCTGGGGAGGACGTCGACCCGGTGGTACGGGTTGCGGGGATGGACGAACACCTCCTCGTCCTCCTCGAACCAGGCGTCCATCGAGTCCCACTCGAACCGCAGGTGCCCGCGCAGCGCCTCGATGGGCGAGTCCGGGTACTCCCACGCCGCGTCCTCGGCGACCCGGTCGCCGCCCTTCACGTGGAAGAAGCGCGCGTCGCCGCGGCTCGGCGAGTGCTCGGCCCGGGTCGAGGGGCTGAGCAGCTCGGTGCGAACGTCATCGCGGGGGACGTAATAGGCGGGGTAGTAAGGGACCTCCCACACCAGCAGCGGTCGCGTCGTGTCGGCGACCACCTCGCCGCCCAGGTAGGCGCGTACGCGCTTGTGCCCGTCCTCCACTCGGACTCGGCCTCGCTGCGTCTCAGTCATGGCGGCTCCTCGGGGCGGGCAGCTGGACCCAGGATGCCCGCCCGCGGCCGCCGTCGGGCACCCGAGCCTCGCCGCCGGGGATGCTCACCAGAGGCGAGCGGTGACCATCGCCGCCGCCAGCAGCACGACGGTCGCCGACAGCGCCCGCAGCGACTGCTCGAGCGGCCGCAGGAGCGTGGGCGCGTCGAGCGGCTGGACCCGCCCGTCGTCCAGCGTGAGCTCCCCCTGGGCGTCGCGGACCCGGCGGCGGAGGAGGCGGGCCGGGGTGCTGAGCACCCGCTGGGCGTACGAGAGCGTGAACGCGCCCGCCGCGCCGAGCACCGCCGCCCACCCGAGCCGGTCGGCCTGCGCGACGTACGCGGTCAGCACGGGGAAGGCGCCCCACGACAGCGCGAACCCGGTGTTGGTGTGGAGACGCCCGCCGAACAGCTCGAGGTTGTACGCGACGACGAGGGCGGGGCCGAGCACGATGAACGGGATCAGCGCGTCGCCGACCCGGCTCAGCCCCACGATGCCGAGGGCGACCGCGCCGAGCACCCCGAGCGCGCTGGCGCCGACGAGCACCCGGTCCGGGATCCGCGTCCGGAGCGGGTGCCCGTGCAGCTCGTCGAGCGCGTGGGCGCCGATCCCCATGGCAGCGAAGAACGCCAGCACCGTCGCGCCGAGGCGGACACCGTCGAGGTGCGGGGCGAGCGCGGCGCCGATCGCCACGTAGCCGAGGTGCCAGGCCGTGTACGGCGGGTGGAGCAGCGTCCACCAGTCCCGCCACCCGCCCGGCCGCGCGGCGTAGAAGGCGGCGCGGCCACGCGCCTCAGCCACCGCCCCGCACTCCCCACATGACGAGACCGCCGCCGAGGCTCATCGGCCGCGCGCCGACGTCGACGAACCCGGCCCGCCGCCAGGCGTCGACGGTCCACTCGAGCGGGTAGCGGCGGTAGTGGGCCGAGATGTTGGGGCCGAGGAAGCGTCCGACCCGGAACCAGGCGCGGCCCGCCAGCGCGCCCGCGCCGGGCAGCACCAGCCGCGTGTACAGCCACCACCAGGCGCGCCAGAAGCGGTTCGGCGGCACGTAGAACTCGAGGCTGGCCGCGGGCGCGCCCGGCTTCAGGACCCGGGCCAGCTCGGTGATGGTCGCGGTCGGGTCGGCGACGTAGCGCAGCAGGTACGTGAACGTCAGCCCGTCGAAGCTGGCGTCAGGGAACGGCAGCGCCTCGGCCTGACCGCCGAGCAGGCTCACCCGGGTTCCGTCCCCGTCGGCGCGGAGGGCGGCCTGGCCCCGCCGGAGCATCGCCTCGGTCAGGTCGATGCCCACCACCCGGGCGTTCGTCCGGCGCTCGAGCTGGCGCGCCACCCCGGCGGTGCCGGTCGCCACGTCGAGGACCCGCCCGGGGTCGGCCGGTACGATCCGGTCGACCATCGCGCGGCGCCAGCGGCGGTTCTGGCCCAGCGAGAGCAGCTCCTCGAGCGCGTCGTACCGCTTGGGCAGGCCCGTGAAGAGATCACGGGCGAAGCGATTGGGATTCGCCGATGGGCCAGCCAGCATGACCAACGTTCCTCGTCTCGGGCGCCGAGCGTACGACGCCCGAAAACGCGGGGGCCCGCGTGGCCGGTGACCGCTACGACGCCGTCGTCGTCGGCGCCGGTCCCGCCGGCAGCGTCGCCGCCACGGTGCTGGCGCGCGGCGGGGCCCGGGTGGCGCTCGTCGACAAGGCCGAGTTCCCGCGCGACAAGGCGTGCGGCGACCTC
Organism: uncultured Actinomycetes bacterium; assembly: GCA_937927875.1. Lineage (GTDB taxonomy): Bacteria > Actinomycetota > Acidimicrobiia > IMCC26256 > PALSA-555 > PALSA-555. Next base: position 34,568 of record CALEYV010000020.1, read on the forward strand.
ATCGGGCCCCGGGGCGTCCAGGTGCTCGACGACCTCGGCGTCACCGTGCCGGGCGCGACCCGGGTCGGCGACATGGTGGTCGTCGGGCCGCGACACCGGGTTCGGCTCCCCTGCCGACCCGGTCGGACCTATCCCGGCTTCGGGCTGGCGGTGCCTCGACGGGCGTTCGACGCCCGGCTGCGCGAGGTCGCGATCGACGCCGGCGCGGAGCCGATCGTCGAGCGCGCGGCGGCGCCCATCGTCGGCGACGCCGGGCTCGAGGGCTGCGCGCTCACCGACGGCCGCGCCGTGCGCGGCGACACCGTGATCGGAGCCGACGGCGCGCTGAGCCGGGTCGCCGAGTGGGCGGGGCTGGTCGAGCCGGCCCGCGTGCTGTGGGGCTTCGCCGTGCGCGCCTACGTCGAGCAGCCGGTGGCGCTCCCCGAGATCTACTTCTGGGAGCCGACGCCGCACCGGGCCTTCCCCGGCTACGGCTGGCTGTTCCCGGGTCCCGACGGCCGCGGCAACCTCGGCCTCGGGTGCGGGGTCCTCGCCGACCGGGTCGCCGCCACCGCGGCGGCTCGCCAGCTCCCGTCCTTCGCCGCCGACCTCGTGTGTCGTGGCGCGCTGCGCGCCGTCCCCGCGACCGACGGCGCGGCGTCGCTCGGTGGGTGGCTCAAGCTCGGCATGGTCGGGACCCGGCCCGCCGCCGGCCCGGTCCTCCTCGTCGGCGACGCGGCCGGGCTCGTGAACCCCCTCCAGGGCGAGGGCATCGCGCAGGCGATGGAGAGCGGCCGGGCCGCCGCCGAGGCCGTGCTCGCCGACCCGGGCCGGGCCGCCGACCGGTACCGCCGCGGCCTCGCCGACCGGTACGCGCCCTACCAGGCCGCGACGGCGCCCCTGCACGCGGCGATGCTGCCGCGCCCGCGCGCGGTGTCGGCGGTGGCGCGGCTGCTCACCGCGCCGGGGCTCGGGAGCCTGCTCGCCGGCGGCTGGGCCGTCTATTGGAACGACCTGACCGACGGCGCGACAGCCGGTTCGCCGCGGGCGGTGGCGCGCCTGGCGCAGCACCTGTTTTCCGCCGCGACGAGCGCGGGCGCGGTCCGGCGCTGGTTCCGCCGCGACCTCAGGCCGACGCCGGCGCCACCGGTGCGGGCGACCGCCCCGGTCAGTTGAGGCTGGCGTCGAGAGGGAAGTCGGCGAAGAGGCGCGCCTTGCCGTGCTGGCGTCGCAGGACCGAGCGCCACATGCCCTCCGGTGACGCCGACCACGGGTCGGCGCGCTCGGCCCGCAGCACGAACCAGCCGCCGGCGTCGAGCTCGGCCTCGAGCTGGCCCGGCCCCCAGCCCGAGTAGCCGGCGAACACCCGCAGCCGCTCGATCCGCGGCACCACGTCCTCGGGGGCGCGCTCGAGGTCGACCGTGCCGAGCCCGTCGAACAGCGGCGCGAACCCGTCCGGGTCGGCGCCGTGGTCGCCGCGGGCGAGCCCGATCGCGGCCTCGGGCTGGACCGGGCCGCCGACGAACACGATCGGCGGCTCGGCCGCCACGCCCGCCCACGCCGGCAGCGTCTCCCCGACGGTGGTGCCGCTCGACGGCCGGTTGAGCACCACGCCCAGCGCGCCCTCCGGGGTGTGCTCGAGGAGCAGCACCACGGTGCGGAAGAAGTTGGGGTCCTCGAGGTCGGGGGTCGCCACGAGGAGCTGACCCCGCATCGACTCGCTCACCCGGAGTACGGCCTCGCTACCCGAGCTCGAGACCCAGCATGCGGATCGCGTTGCCGCGGCAGATCTTCGCGATGGTCACGTCGTCGAGGCCGGCGAACATCTTCTCGGCGACCTCCTTGGTGTGGGGCCACGTCGAGTCGGTGTGCGGGTAGTCGGTCTCGAACGTGATGTTGTCCACGCCGACCTCGTCGAGCGAGCGGAGGCCGTGCACGTCCCGGAAGAAGCAGCCGAAGATCTGCCGGTAGTAGTAGGTGGAGGGCGGCTCCGGGACCCGGTCGCGGACGCCGCCCCAGGCCCGGTGCTCCTGCCAGACGTCGTCGGCCCGCTCGAGGATGTAGGGGATCCAGCCGATCTGGCCCTCGGAGTACGCGAGCCGCAGCTCGGGGAAGCGCACCAGCACCCCCGAGAAGAGGAAGTCGCTCATCGACGACATGGCGTTGCCGAACGACAGCGTCGCCTGCACCGCGGGCGGCGCGTCGGCCGACGTCGCCGGCATCTTCGACGACGACCCGATGTGCATGCACACCACGGTGTCGGTCTCGGCGCAGGCTGCGAGGAACGGGTCCCAGGCGCCGGAGTGGATGCTCGGCAGCCCGAGGTGGGGCGGGATCTCGCTGAAGCACACGGCTCGGACGCCCCGCGCCGCGTTGCGGCGGACCTCGGCGACGCAGGCGTCGACGTCCCAGAGCGGGACGAGGGTGAGGGGGACGAGGTGGCCGTCGCTGCCGCCGCACCACTCCTCCACCATCCAGTCGTTGTACGCGTGGACGCAGGCGAGCGCGAGCTCCTTGTCGTCGGCCTCGAGGAACGTCTGGCCGCAGAATCGCGGGAAAGTCGGGAAACAGAGCGAGACCTCGACGTGGTTCATCGTCATGTCGGCGACCCGCGCCTTTGGGTCGTAGCAGCCCTCGCGCATCTCGTCGTAGGTGATCGGCGACAGGGTCATGTCGTCCCGGTCGAAGCCGACCGCCGCGATGTGGCGCTTCAGCGGCACGACGAGGTCCTCGTAGAACCAGATGTCGCACGGCGGCGCGCTGTCGTCGAACTCGTGCTCGTAGATGGCGGGACCGACCATGCGCAGGCCGGCCAGGCCCCGGCGCTCGACCCGCGGGCCCCGGTCCCGGAACCGCTCGGGGAGCCATCGGGACCAGACGTGCGCCGGCTCCACGACGTGGTCGTCGACGCTCACGATCATCGGGATCGTGGGGGTCTCGGTCGAGGCCACGGCACCTCCCCTCGGCGGACCCGGCGGCGGCGGCCGAACCTGACGGGTCGTCAGAGGATACCTGGGGTCCTCACGAGGCCGGGTCGGCGCCGACGCGCACCATGAGCTTCCCGGTGTTCGCCCCCGTGAAGAGCATGTTCAGCGCGTCGGGTGCCTGCTCGAGCCCGTCGACGATGTGGTCCCGCCACTTGATCCGCCCCTCCCCGACCCAGGCCACCAGCTGGAGCACCGCCTCCGGGAACCGGTCGAGGTAGTCGAGGACGAGGAAGCCCTCCATGCGGGCCCGCTGCACGACCAGGTTCATGTAGGCGTGGATCGGCGCCGGCCGGTCGGCCGCGTTGTAGGTCGAGATGGCGCCGCAGAGCGCGACCCGGGCCCGGAGGGCGAGCTGGGTCAGCACGGTGTCGAGGATGGCGCCGCCGACGTTGTCGAAGAACACGTCGATGCCGTCTGGGCACGTCTCGCGGAGGCGGGCCGCCACGTCGTCGGTCCGGTAGTTGATGGCGGCGTCGAAGCCGAGCTCGTCGGTGAGCCACGCGCACTTCTCGTCGGTGCCGGCGATGCCGACGACGCGGGCGCCCTGGATCTTGGCGATCTGGCCCGCCACCGAGCCCGTGGCGCCGGCCGCGCCCGACACCACCACCGTGTCGCCCGCCTCCGGCTTGGCGACGTCGAGCATCCCGAAGTAGGCGGTGACGCCGGTCGTCCCATAGACGCTCAGGAGGTGCGGGAGCGGGAGGCCCTCGGGCACCACCCGGGCGACGACGTCGCGCCCGCAGCGCGCGTACTCCTGCCAGCCGAGCATCCCGAGCACCGGCGCCCCGACCGGGAACTCGTCGTTCCTCGACTCCACAACCTCGCCGACCGCGCCGCCGCGCATGACCTCGCCGATCCCGACCGGGGGCAGGTAGCTCGGCTCCTCGCGGATCCACACCCGGTTGGTCGGGTCGATGGAGAGGTAGGCGATCCGCACCAGGTACTCGCCCGGCCCGAGCTCGGCGATCGGCTCCTCGACGACCTCGAAGGTGCCGTCGTCGACCATCCCGGTCGGCCGCGAGGCCAGGCGCACCTGGCGGTTCGTGCCCTGCATGCCGCGATATCTACTCGGTGTGGCTGAAGAGCCGCACGGCCAGCATCAGCATCAGGCTCCCGAACGCGACCGTGAAGGGCGTCGGCCCAGAGCGGCACCGTCCAGTCGAAGATGGTGAGCGGCACGATGTGCGGCAGCAGCACCCGGCGGATGGCGTCGACGCCGTAGGTGGCCGGGTTGAGCCGGGTCACGACGCCGAGCCAGCCCGGGAGCGCCACCAGCGGGAAGATCGCGCCGGAGAGGAAGAGCATCGGCTGCAGCACCAGCGCCATCACCATCTGGAAGCTCTCCATGCGCTGCATCCGGCTCGCGATCACGATGCCGAAGGCGGTGAGCGCGAAGGCGAGCAGCAGCAGGAAGCCGACCATGGCGAAGAAGCGGCCGACGGTGAGGTCGACGCCGACCACCGGCGCGACGACCACGAGGATGAGGCCCTGGACGACCGCCACCGACCCGCCGCCGAGGGCCTTGCCGAACACGAGCGCGGCGCGGGACACCGGCGCGACCAGCATCTCGCGCAAGAACCCGAACTCGCGGTCCCACACGATCGCGATCGCCGAGAACAGCGACGAGGTGAGCACCGACATGGCCAGGATGCCCGGGAGCAGGTACTGCTGGTAGTCGACGCCGCCGGCGCGCTGGGACCCGATGAGGTGCTCGAGCCCGGCGCCGAGCACGAAGAGGAACAGCAGCGGCTGGGCCACCCCGGTCACGATCCGGGTCGGGGTCCGGCGGAGCCGGATCAGGTCGCGGATCCACACCATCCGCACCGCCCGGAGGCTGCGGACGAGGTAGCCGTCGCGGCGGACGCCCAGCGGCGCCGGCGCGGCCACGGCGCTCGGGAAGGCGGCGTCGGCCATCAGCCCCTCCGGAAGCCGCGCACCATGGCGTTGGCGCGGAACTGGTCGCCGGTGCCCGCCTCGGCGTCGCGCAGCTGGTGGCCGGTGTACTCCATGAACACGTCGTCGAGGCTGGGCCGCCGCACGTTCACGCTGCGCACGCCGACCGGGAGGTGCTCGAAGAGGCGTGGCACGAACGCCTCCCCGTCCGGCACCCGGAAGCGCACGCCGTCGTCGGTGCGCTCCACGTCGAGCCCGAACGCCTCCTCCAGGGTCCGGCTGCTGGCGGCGTCGTCGGCGGTGGCGAGGGTGACGGTGTCGGCGCCGATCGAGGCCTTGAGGTCGTCGGGCGTGTCGATGGCGACGATCCGGCCCTGGTCGATGATCGCGATGCGGTCGCAGCGCTCGGCCTCGTCCATGTAGTGGGTGGTGAGGAACATGGTCGTGGCCTCGCGGCGCCGGAGGCTGTCGACGTAGCCCCAGATGTGCTTGCGGGTCTGGGGATCCAGGCCGATGGTGGGCTCGTCGAGGAACAGGACGCGGGGGGCGTGCAGCAGGCCGCGGGCGATCTCGAGCCGGCGCTTCATGCCGCCCGAGTAGAAGCGGACCTGCTGGTCGGCCCGCTCGGTGAGCCCGACCATGTCGAGCAGCGGCCGGGCCCGCTCCTGCACCTGCGACGGCGGCACCCCGTAGAGGACGGCGTGGAACCGGAGGTTCTCGGCGCCGGTCAGGTAGTCGTCGAGGGTCACCTCCTGGAAGACGAGGCCGATGCTCGACCGGACCTCGGCCTGCTCGCTCGCGACGTCATGGCCCGCGACCCGGGCCACGCCGGCGGTCGGCGTGAGCAGCGTGCACAGGATGGAGATCGTCGTCGTCTTCCCGGCCCCGTTCGGGCCCAGGAAACCGAACAGCTCGCCCGGCTCCACATTGAACGACACGTCGTCGACCGCTGCGAACTCGCCGAAGCGCTTCACCAGGCGGTCCACCTCGACCGCGGGCGCGCTCACGCCGGTCTCGCGGGGGTGGTCATGCCGAGGCCCGGTAGGTCGCGTTGCAGGCGGCGAAGCCCCCGAAGTAGCCGAGGCGGAAGGCCTCGACGCGACGGAACACCGAGCCGCCCGGTCCGGCCCCGCCCTGCGTCTCGGCGTCGGAGGCGATGAACGCCTCGATGACCTTGTCGAGGTCGCCCGGCGCCAGCGTCAGGGTCGTCTTCAGGCTCGGCGACGGGAGCCCACTCGGTGCGTTCGCGAACGCGCCCGCCCAGGCGCCGGTCGAGCAGTCCGCGAGCAGCGCCGCCGTCCGGCCGCTCAGGCCGGCCAGCCGGCCGGTCCGATCGGCCGCGTAGCGGGCGTACGCGTCGCCGACCAGCACCGCGACGCCGAAGTCGCCGATGGACCGGTAGATCTCGTCGAGCCGGACCGGGTTGATGACGATGGTGCGGTTGGCGGCGCAGTACACCGCCCCGGTCGCGGCCAGCGGCGCCTCGACCGATCGGCCGCCGCAGGTCGCGGGCCGGGGCAGCACCGACGTCCGGACCGGGTGGACCTGGCGGGCGGTGAGCGGCGCGACCTGGGTGTAGACGTCGTGCAGCAGGTCGAGCGTGCTGGGCAGCACCTCCGCCTCGGGGAGGTTCCCGCCCGACGCGGCCTCGGCGGCCGACGTGAACTCTTGCTCGGTGATCGGCGGCGGTGCGTCGAAGAACGGCTTGCAGGCCGGCGCGCCGTGCTCGAAGCCGGTCTGGAACGCGTTGATCCGGTCGAACGCGTCGCCGTGTGCCTGCCGGCTGCTGGGCGTGGCGCCGACCGCGTCGCGGAAGCTCAGGTACGCGGCGAGGGCCTCGTCGAGGGTGGTGGGCTCGAAGCGGACGGCGATGGTCGCGTGCGTGGCGACCCGCTGCGCCCACGAGCCGGCGAAGCAGTCGGCCTGCAGCTCGACGAGGATGCTCGGCTGGTCGGCGCCGACGCCGGCCCGGTCCTGGATGGCGTGCCCCCACTCGTGGGCGAGCACCAGCGCCGGCGCCAGGTCGCCGAACGTCCGGGCCAGGGCCGGGAACAGCCCCTGCTCGTCGTAGGCGATGTAGTTGCCGTGGAGGCAGTAGAAGGCGTTGCCGTGGACCTCGCGTCGGTACGAGATGTGGCGGCCCTGGCAGTCGGGCACCTTGGTCGTCGGTCCCGCGGCGACGATCCGACCCATCGGCGGGTACGGCGCGCCGTAGAGGGCGGGAAACTCCGTGGCCCAGTAGCGGTCGAGGTCCCGGGCGGCCGCCCGCAGGATCGTCTCGGCGCGCGGCGGCAGCTCCGCGCCGGCCGGCGTGGCGAGCATCGGGCTCGCCGTGACGGCGACCGCGACGACCCCGAGCAGTGCGATGAGTCGCCGACGCTTTCGTTCCCCCGACACGGATCCCGGGAGTCTTCCAGACGCTCACCCGATCACCGTCCTCGCCGCGCCAAGCGATCGGCCGTCGGGAGCCAGCGGTTAGCGTCGATCGAGGTGGACGCCCTCGAGTTCTTCGACCTCGTCCCGACCGAGGACCGGCGCCGGTGGCGGCTGCCCGTCGTGCGTGACCTGTGCTCGGGCATGGGCGCCCTGTTCGGCGGGGCCGCGCTCGGGGCCGCGATCGCGGTCCTGGAGGTGGTGACCGACCGGCCGCTGGTGTGGGCGACCGTGCAGTACCTGGCCTTCGCGCGACCGCCGGACGTCGTCGAGCTCGAGGCCCTCGAGGTCGCGCGCGGGCACCATTCGTCGCAAGCCCGCGTCCTCGCCCGCGTCGAGGGTCGGGAGATCTTCACCGTGCTCGCCGCCCTCGGGCGGCGCGAGCTGCCCTGGTCGGGATCGTGGGCGATCCGACCGGACGTGCCGCCGGTCGCCGAGAGTCCGGTGCGCCCGGTGGCGCCGAACCACCGCGGCACCATCGCGGAGCGGCTCGAGATGCGGATGGCGAACGCCCGCCCGATGGACACGCTCGACGGGACGCCCGGCGACGGCCGCACCGCGCTGTGCTGTCTCTTATACACATCTGACGCTGCCGACGATCTTACGCGTGTAGAT
>CALEYV010000021.1 GCA_937927875.1 uncultured Actinomycetes bacterium
TCTCCGACGCCGCCAGCGGCATGCTCGTGATGTCGGAGCGGGCGGTGCGCGAGCACGGCGTGACGCCCCGGGCCCGGGTGCACCACATTTCGGTGCGGGGCGCGGACCCGATCTACATGCTGACGGCGCCGATCCCGGCGACCGCGTACGCGCTCGAGCGCACCGGCATGGGCCTCGACGACATGGACCTGGTCGAGATCAACGAGGCCTTCGCGTCGGTGGTGCTGGCCTGGCAGCAGGAGACCGGCGCCGATCTCGAGCGCGTCAACGTGAACGGCGGCGCCATCGCACTCGGCCACCCGCTCGGCGCGACCGGCACCCGGCTCATGACCACCCTGCTCTGCGCGCTCGAGCGCCGCGGCGGCCGCTACGGGCTGCAGACGATGTGCGAAGGCGGCGGTCAGGCCAACGTGACGATCATCGAACGGCTGTGAGGCCCGCCGCCCGGGGCACGATCTCGGCGTAGCGGTCGAGCACCCGCAGCACCGGCTCGGCCGGCGCCGACGGGAGCCGCAGCACCACCTCGTCGATGCCGAGCGAGGCGTAGTACTCGAGCTTCCCCTCGTCGGGCACCGTCCCGAACGGGACCACCCGCACCTCGCCCGGGTCCCGCCCCACTGCGTCACACGCCGCCCGCAGCGCGGGCAGCGCGCTGCGGATGCCCGCGCCGCCGATGGGGAGCCAGCCGTCGCAGTACTCGGCGACGTGCGCGAAGAGGGTCGGGCCCGGGGCGCCGCCGAGCAGCACCGGAGGCCCGCCCGGCTGCTGGGGCTTCGGCCACGACCAGCTGGGCTCGAAGCGCACGTGCTCACCCTCGAACGACGCCACGTCGTTCCGCCAGAGGGCGCGCATCGCCAGCACATGCTCGCGGGCGATGGCCCGGCGCTCGCGGGGCTCGACGCCGTGGTCGGCCATCTCCTCGCGGTTCCAGCCGAACCCGATGCCGAAGTCGACCCGGCCGTCGCTGAGCGCGTCGAGCGTGGCGACGGCCTTCGCGGTGACGATCGGCTCCCGTTGCGCCACGAGGCAGATCCCGGGCCCGAGCCGGATGCGCTCGGTGACCGCGGCCGCCGCGGCGAGGGCCACGAACGGATCCACGGTGCGCCGGTACTCCTCGGGCAGCTCGGCGTCGCCGGTGGGCGGGGGCGTGAGCCGGCTGGTCGGGATGTGGGTGTGCTCGGGGAGGAACAGCGACGTGAGGCCGCGCGCCTCGGCCTCCCGCGCCAGCGCGGGCACGCTCATGGCGCGGTCGGTTGCGAACATCGTGACGCCGAGCCGCACGGCGGTACCGTACCCGCCGCAATGGGGATCTGTGACGGCCGAACCGCGATCGTGACCGGAGCTGGACGCGGGCTCGGCCGCGCGCACGCGCTCGAGCTCGCCCGCCAGGGCGCGCGCGTCGTCGTGAACGACCTCGGGGTCGCGCTCGATGGCTCCGGGCGTGACATCGCTACCGCGCAGGCAGTCGTCGACGAGATCACGGCCTCGGGCGGGGAGGCAGTCGCGAACGGCGACGACGTCGTCGACTGGGACGGCGCGCAGTCGCTCGTGCGGACCGCCTTGGACCATTTCGGCGGGCTCGACGTCCTCGTGAACAACGCTGGGTTCACACGCGACCGCATGGTCGTGACTTGCACCGAAGAGGAGTGGGACACCGTCGTCGGTGTCCACCTGAAGGGTCACTTCGCGCCAACGCGTCACGCGGCCGGCTACTGGCGCGATCGATCGAAGGCCGGCGATCCGGTCGACGCGCGGATCATCAACACCAGCAGCGGCGCGGGGCTGCTCGGCAGCGTCGGCCAGGCCGCCTACAGCGCGGCGAAGGCCGGCATCGCCATCCTCACCATCGTCGAAGCCGAGGAGCTCGGCCGCTACGGCGTGACGGTCAACGGTCTCGCGCCGTCGGCGCGTACGCGCATGACCGAGGAAGTGTTCGCCGACCAGATGGCGAGGCCCGAATCGGGGTTCGACGCCATGGACCCGGCGAATGTGTCGCCGCTCGTGGCCTGGCTCGCCAGTACCGAGTCGAGCGACGTCACTGGCCAGGTCTTCGAGGTCGAAGGCGGCCGCGTGAGCGTGGCCGAGCGGTGGCACCACGGCCCCGCCCGCAGCCGCCGGATCCGGTGGGAGGCCAGCGAGCTCGGACCCGTCGTCCGTGAGCTCCTGGCCGAACTGCGCCCCGCCGACCCCGTCTACGGGACCCAGTAGAAAGCGGCCCGAGGCCGGCGGTCGGTGAGCGATGAGGGGTGGTCGAGCAGGCAGCGAATCCGCGTCGCGACCTACAAGGTCTCCGCGAGCCGGCGGCCGGTCGTCACGCACCGGCCATCGAGTGCTGGTTGACGACGCGTGGGCGGACGTGCATGCTCCGACGAACACCGTGCGGCGGGGGCGGCACGGGTAGAGCACGGGACGAGGTGGGGCCTGTGTCGCTGCGGGTAGGCACCCGCTGGACGCGGTTGCGGCTAGTTGCTGTCGCGGCCGCTGCGGCCGGCCTGCTCACGGCCTGCTTCCCGAGGAGCGGTCCGCCACCTCCGGTCCTGCGCTTCTCCATTTTCAACTGCACCGGAGGCCCGCAGTACTGGGTTGCCCCGCCGGACGCGGGCTTCGTAAAGGCCGACCTCTACGGCGCGCAAGGCGGCTCGTACCAGGACAGCACGTCGACGGTTGCCGGCGGCCTGGGCGGGCAAGCACGGACGATCGTTCCGATCGCACCCGGCCAGATCCTCGGCGTGGATGTCGGTTGTCGAGGCGCGGACGCCACGGCGCTCGTGCCGCCATCGCAGGCATCAGGTGGCCTGGGCGGCGTCGGTGGCGGCTTCGGTGGCAACGGCGGCTCGGCCTGGTATCCGGGGGGCGGGGGTGGCGCGCCCTCATGGGTGCGTGTGGGTAGTCAGCTCTCTCCGTTTGTCATCGCAGGTGGCGGCGGCGGCGCGGGCGGGATGGCGCCCGCGCAGACCGCCGGCGCTGGGGGCGCGGGTGGCGGAGGGGCTGCTGCCCCGGCGACCGCCGGTGACGCCGCCGGTATGGGCTCGTGTGTCACGGGGGGCATGCCCGGGACCGACCCTGGTCCGCCACCCAACGGGGGTGCCCCGGGCGACGGCGGGACCACGATCGCGTGCGCGCCTCTGTCGGGCGCCGATGGGTCCGCCGGGTCCTCCGTTGACGGCGGAGATGGTGCGACCACGATGATCGCGGCCGGCCAGGGTGGAGGCGGTGGCGGTGGTGGCTACAAGGG
>CALEYV010000022.1 GCA_937927875.1 uncultured Actinomycetes bacterium
CGCTGGGGGCGGGTGCTGGTCGGCGTGGGGGGCGCGGTCTCGGGCTCGGCGGGGGCGACGGCCGGGGCCGACGCGCTCATCGATGCGGGGACCGGGCGCGGAACCGGATCGCCTCGGCCGCGAGGACCTCGAGCACGCCGAGCGCGGCGGCCTCCCACGCCATGTTCGAGGCGTGGTCGAGCGCGCCGACGCCGAGGCGGGCCCGCAGGTCGGCGTCGCGGAGGATGAGGTCGAGGGCGCCGACGAGCTCGTCGCGGCCTCGGACCAGCAGCCCGCTGCGACCCTCGTCGACGGCGTCGAGGTGCCCGGCGATGCGCGTCGCGACGGCCGGGGTGCCGCACGCGGCGGCCTCGGTGATGCTCATGCCCCAGCCCTCGCGGGCGGACGCGCTGGCGAGGACCCACGCCCGCCGGTACAGGTCCACGACCTCCTCGTCGGAGATGCGGCCCGGCAGGTGGATCCAGTCCTCGGCGTGCGCGCTGTGGATCTGGGCCTCGAGCTCGTCGCGCTTGTACCCGTCGCCGGCGATGACCGCCTCGAGCGCGGGATGGGAGCGCTTGACCTCGACGAGCGCGTCGACGAGCAGCTCGAAGCGCTTCACCGGGACGAGCCGGCCGACCGCGGCGACGAGCGGCGTGGGGGACTTCGCGCCGCCCGGCGAGTAGCGGCGGTCCAGGCCCGGGTGCACGACCGCGACCCGCTCGGGCCGGAACCGCATCGCCTCCACGAGCTCGGCCTTGCTCGACTCGGACGGCGTGACGATCGGGACGTGGCGGTAGAAGGGCGGCGCCAGCTGGGCCTCGATGAAGCGGCCGAGCGCGGCGAGCCGGGGTGGCAGCGTCATCTGCCACATCTCGGCGTGGAGGTGGTGGATGCAGGTGATGTGGGGCGTGCGCGACCACAGCGGCGAGAAGAACGGCATGCCGTTCCACACCTCGACCAGCCCGTCCCGCCCGCCGTGCCAGCCCAGCCACTCGCTGATCGCGGCCCGGGGGAAGACGAGGTAGCGGCCCGCCTTGCGGATCACGCGGTACCCGTCCCGCCAGGCGACGGTCGGCCGGCCGGCTGCGAACGAGGTGCGCATCGTCACCTCGAGCCCGGCCTCGGCCCAGTACTTGGCGTGGTTGGACGCCGAGATCTCCGAGCCGCCGGCCTCGGGGTCGTCGAGGTCCCGCCAGGCGAGCATGCTCACCCGGCGCAGGCCCGCCTCCGCCGCGACGGCGCCCATCTTGGCGATTGTGGCGTCGTGATCAGTCATCTCAGGATGGATGGCGAGGCCGGCGAGCCCCGGTCCCAGCCGGCGATGTGCGGGCCCAGCCCCGGGACGGCGGGCCCGCAGCCTACGTGAACCGGCGCCGGGTCGACCCGCGGTCGGGCGCGGTCACGGCTTTGGTCCCGGCTCGGCGAAGGCCCCACAATTGGCGGCCGCCACCACGACCGAGGACCACCGTGACCGCACCCGCCGCTCCCGGCTTCGACGACGCCCTGCGCGTCGTCGCCGACGTGGCCGGGTGGATGACCGACGACCAGGCCCGGCGGCTCTGGGACCGGGCGGCGGCGGTCCCGCCCCGGGGCCGGATCGTCGAGATCGGCAGCTACCACGGCCGGTCGGCGATCGTGCTCGCCCGCGCCGCGCCCGGCGGCGCCGAGGTGGTCGCGATCGACCCCCACGCCGGCAACGACCGCGGCCCCCAGGAGATCCGTGGCAGCGCCGACGAGGGCGAGCGCGACCACCAGGCGTTCCTCGCCAACCTCGAGCGGGCCGGGGTGCGGGATCGGATCCGGCACGTGCGCGCCGGGTCCGAGCTCGCGGGGCCCGAGGTCCCCGGCCCCATCGACCTCCTCTACATCGACGGCGCGCACCGCTACCGGCCGGCCCGGGACGACATCCGGGCCTGGGGGGCGCGGGTCGCCGACGGTGGCACGCTGCTCATCCACGACTCGTTCTGCTCGGTCGGGGTGACGGGGGCGATCCTCACCGAGCTGCTCGCCAGCCGGAGCCTCCGGTACGTCGACCGGGTCGGCTCGCTCGCCGAGTACCGGCGGGAGCCGACGCGGGGCGCCGACCGGTGGCGCAGCGCCGGTCGGCAGCTCGCCCAGCTGCCGTGGTTCCTGAAGAGCGTGCTGGTGAAGGTGCTGCTCACCCTGCGGCTGCGCCCCCTGACCCGGCTCCTCGGCCACCGCAGCGGGGAGTGGCCCTACTAGCTGGAGGCCGTCACCGGGCGGGAAGTGGTGGGCGGAGCCGGGCGTTCGATCGGCCAGACTGGACCGTCCTATGCCCACCCAGGTGTCGCATCTCGAGGCCCTCGAGTCCGAGGCCATCCACATCCTGCGGGAGGTCGCGGCCGAGTTCGAGCGGCCGGTGCTCCTCTTCTCGGGCGGGAAGGACTCGGCGGTCATGCTGCGCCTGGCCGAGAAGGCGTTCTGGCCCGCCCGGCTGCCGTTCCCGGTTATGCACGTCGACACCGGCCACAACTTCGAGGAGGTGCTCGAGTTCCGGGACCGGCGGGTCGCCGAGCTCGGCGCCCAGCTCGTCGTGGCGTCGGTGCAGGCCTCGATCGACGCGGGCCGGGTCGTCGAGGAGCAGGGGCCCCGGGCGTCCCGCAACCGGCTCCAGACCGTCACGCTCCTCGACGCCATCACCGAGCACGACTTCGACGCCGTGTTCGGCGGGGGTCGGCGCGACGAGGAGAAGGCCCGGGCGAAGGAGCGCGTCTACTCGTTCCGGGACGAGTTCGGGCAGTGGGACCCCAAGAACCAGCGGCCCGAGCTCTGGGCTCTCTACAACGGCCGGCACCGCAAGGGTGAGCACATCCGCGTGTTCCCCCTGTCGAACTGGACCGAGCTCGACGTGTGGCAGTACATCGCCGTCGACGGGCTCGAGATCCCGTCCATCTACTACGCGCACCGCCGGCCGGTCGTCCGGCGCGACGGGATGCTGCTGGCGGTGACGCCGCATCTCACGCTCCTCGACGACGAGGCCCCCGAGGACCTGCTGGTCCGGTTCCGCACCGTCGGGGACGCCACCTGCACCGGCGCCGTCGAGTCGCCGGCCGCCACCGTCGAGGACGTCATCGCCGAGGTGGCGGCGTCGCGGATCACCGAGCGGGGCGCGACGCGGGCCGACGACCGCATCTCGGAGGCCGGCATGGAGGACCGCAAGCGCGAGGGCTACTTCTAGGCATGGAGCTGCTGCGCTTCGCCACCGCGGGCTCGGTCGACGACGGCAAGAGCACCCTGATCGGGCGGCTGCTGCTCGAGACCAAGCAGATCTTCGAGGACCAGCTCGAGGCGGTCGAGCGGACCAGCCGCGACCGCGGCTTCGACTACACGAACCTCGCCCTGCTCACCGACGGGCT
>CALEYV010000023.1 GCA_937927875.1 uncultured Actinomycetes bacterium
GCGGGGGAGCGGGCCGGGGTGGTGGGCACGGTGGGCGCCGGGACGGCGGACGCCCCCCGGCTTCTCGAGCACACGACGCCGGAGGCTCCCGAGCTGCAGGCGCTGCTCGCGCGCATGCGCGACGACGGAGTACGAACCGTCGCCATGGAGGTCTCGTCGCACGCCCTCGCCCAGCACCGGGTCGATGGCACCTGGTTCGAGGCGGCCTGCTTCACGAACCTCACCCGGGACCACCTCGACTACCACGCGTCCCTGGACGACTACTTCGAGGCCAAGGCCCGGCTCTTCGACCCGGCCCGGACGGCTCGGGCGGCGGTGAACGTCGACGACCCGCGCGGCGTCGAGCTGGCGCGCCGCTGCCGGGAGCGGGGCGTCCCGGTGACGACCTACGCGGTGACGAACGAGGCCGACGTGGTCGCCGACGCGGTGGCGGTCGGCGCCGACGGGGGCCGCTTCACGCTGCGAGCCCAGGATGGCGGTGCCGTGGCGCTCCACACCCATCTGCTCGGGCGCCTGAACGTCGCCAACGCGCTCGCGGCCGCGGTGACGGCCCGCCTGGTCGGCTTCGACGACGAGGCGATCACGGCCGGGCTGGCGTCGGTGTCCGCCATCCCGGGCCGGCTCGAGCGCATCGACACCGGTCAGCCGTTCACGGTGCTCGTCGACTACGCGCACACGCCCGACGCGCTGCGGGCGGCGCTCGCCGCGGCTCGCCAGCTGGCGGGGTCGAAGCGGGTGCTGGTCGTCTTCGGCGCGGGCGGGGACCGCGACGCGGCGAAGCGCCCGCTCATGGGCGAGGCGGCCGCCGCCGGCGCCGATGTCGTCGTGGTCACCGACGACAACCCGCGGTCCGAGGACCCGGACGAGATCGCGTCGGCCATCGTCGCGGGCGCTCGCAACGGGCCAGCCGCGGTTCGCCGCGAGCCGGACCGCCGCGCCGCCATCCGCAGCGCGCTGGAAGAGGCTGGTCCGGGCGACGTCGTGCTGATCGCGGGCAAGGGTCACGAGACCGAGCAGCGCATCGGCAACCGCACCATCCCGTTCGACGACCGGACGGTCGCGCACGAAGAGCTCGGGAACAGTCGATGGAACTGACGGCGGCCGAGATCGCCGCCGGCGCCGGCGGCACCCTGCGGGCCGGGCCCGAGCACGTCCGCGCGTCGTCGTTCGGGATCGACTCCCGGCTCGTCGAGCCTGGCGGGTGCTTCGTGGCGCTGGTGGCCGCGCGCGACGGCCATGACTACGTGCCGGACGCGTGGGCGCGGGGTGCGACCGTCGCGGTGGTCAGCCGGTCGGTCGACCCGCCACCGCCGGACCGCGCGGTGGTGGAGGTCGACGACGGGCTGACCGCCCTGGCCGTCCTCGGCCGCGCCGCACGCGACCGCCTCGGCCCGATCCCGGTCGTGGCGGTCACTGGCTCGGCCGGCAAGACGGCGACGAAGGACCTCACGGCGGCCGCCCTCGCGCCGCGGCGGTCGGTCCACCGGAGCCCGGTCTCGTTCAACAACGAGGCGGGCGTGCCGCTGACGCTGCTCGGCGCTCCCGCGGGCACCGAGGTCGTGGTGACCGAGATGGGGGCCCGCTTCGAGGGCAACATCGCCGACCTGGCCGCGATCGCCCGGCCGACGATCGGGATCGTCACGAACGTGGGCCTCGCCCACGCCGGCCTGCTCGGCGGGCCCGAGGGGATCGCGGCGGTGAAGGGCGAGCTGGTCGAGGCGCTGCCCGCCGACGGGGTCGCCATCCTGAACGCCGACTGCCCCTTCGGCGACACGCTCGCGGCGCGGACGACCGGTCGCGTCGTGCGCGTCGGCCGGTCCCCGGACGCCGACGTGCGGGTCGTCGGACTACGCGTCGACGACCGGCTGCACCCGAGCTTCACGCTGTCGACCCGAAGCGGCGACGCCCCGGTGACGCTCGCGCTCCCCGGCGAGCACCAGGCCATCAACGCGGCGATGGGGGCCGCGGCCGCGCTCGAGCTCGGCGTGCCGCTGGCGGCCGTCGCGACCGGCCTCGGCTCGGCCCGTCCGGCGCCGAACCGCATGGCGGTCGAGCTCAGCCCGGGCGGCGTCCTCGTGATCAACGACGCCTACAACTCGAGCCCGACGTCGGCGGTGGCGGCGCTGCGCGCGCTCGGCCGGGTGGCGGTCTCGGGGCAGCGGATGGCGGTGCTCGGCGAGATGCTCGAGCTCGGCCGGTACGCGCCCACCGCCCACGCCGAGCTCGGCGCGCTCGCGGCCGAGGTCGGCGTCGACCTGCTGGTCACGGTGGGGGAGGGCGCGCGCGCCATCGGCGACGCGGCCCGGACCGCCGGCGTCACCGTCGTGGAGACGCCCGATCCGTGCGCGGCCCGGGCGGCGATCAGCGGCGCCGTCCACCCGGGCGACGCCGTGCTCGTCAAGGCCAGCCGCGCCGTCGGCCTCGAGCTCGTCGCGGCCGCGCTGGTCGACCCAGGCTCAGCCTCGTGACCTCCCTGCTCATCGCGGCCGGGGTGGCCTTCACGGTCGCCGTGCTCGGGACCCCGTTCCTCATCCGGGTCCTCCAGGCCCGCGGCATCGGCCAGCTGATCCGGGACGACGGCCCCTTCACGCACCCCCACGCCGGCAAGGCCGGCACCCCGACGATGGGCGGCGTCGCGCTCGTGAGCGCGGCCGTCCTCGGCTACCTCGTCTCGCACGTGCGGACCGATCAGCTGAAGTTCGCGCGCACCGGTGTCACGCTCCTCTTCCTCATCATCGTGCTCGCCGCGGTGGGCTTCGCCGACGACCTCCTCGGCGTGCGCCGCCGCCGCAACCTCGGTCTCCGCAAGCGGGGCAAGACCGCCGGCCAGCTCCTCGCCGCCACCGGGTTCGCGCTCCTGGCCCTGAACTGGATCCGGGTGTCGACGCACCTGTCGTTCGTGCGCGAGCTCAACCTCAACCTCGGCTCGACGCTGTGGTTCGTCGTCGCGGTCGTCGTCGTGGTCGGCACCGCGAACGGGGTCAACCTCACCGACGGCATGGACGGGCTGGCCGCGGGCTCGGCCACGCTCGCGTTCGCCGCCTTCACCATCATCGGCTTCTGGGAGCTCCGGCACGCCAGCGTGTACCACGTCCAGGCCGCGTCCGCGATCGACCTCGCCGTCGTGGCGGCGGCGATGATGGGCGCCTGCGGCGGGTTCCTGTACTGGAACGCGGCACCGGCGCGCATCTTCATGGGCGATACCGGGTCCATGGCCATCGGCGGCGCCCTGGCCGGGCTGGCGCTGCTCACCAAGACGCTGCTGCTCCTGCCCATCCTGGGCGGCCTTTACGTCATCGAGACCCTCAGCGTCATCGCCCAGGTCATCTCGTTCCGCGGGTTCGGTCGACGGGTGCTCCGGATGGCGCCGATCCATCACCACTTCGAGGTCATCGGCTGGCCCGAGTTCACCGTCATCGTCCGGTTCTGGCTGCTGGCGGGCGTCTGCGTGGCGCTGGCGCTCGGGCTCTTCTACGCCGACTTCATCAACATCCCGGGGGCGATCGGCTGATGCGAGTCGACACCGTCCTCTCGCGCCGCGCCCCCAGCCGGCCGCGTCCGGCGCCCGACGACGCGGCGGTCCGGCCTGCCCACTACCTGGTGCTGCTCGCCACGGTGGTGGTCCTGAACGTGGTCGGCGTGGTGATGGTGCTGTCGGCGTCGTCGGTGGTCTCGCTCACGACGTACGGGTCGGCCTGGTACTTCTTCGAACGTCAGCTCATCTGGACGCTGCTCGGCGCGGTCGCGTTCGCGGTTGCGCTGCGGATCGACTACCGCCGCTGGCGGGACTGGGCCCGACCGCTGCTGTTCGTGAGCGCCGGGCTGCTCCTCCTCGTGCTCATCCCGCACTTCGGGACCTACGTCGCCGGGTCGCGGCGCTGGCTCGGCCTCGGGTCCTGGCGCTTCCAGCCCACCGAGCTCGCCAAGCTGGCGGTGGTCCTCTTCACGGCTGACCTGCTCACCCGTCGCGAGCACGAGCTACACGACTGGCGGGAGACCCTCCGGCCCGTCACGCTCGTCGTCGCGGTCCTCGGTGGCCTCGTGTTCCTCGAGCCCGACCTCGACTCCACGATCCTGCTCGGCGTCATCGCGGCCGCGGTGCTGCTGGTCGGCGGCGTCCGGCTCCGTCACCTCGCGGTCGCGGGCGGGTTCGGGGCGACCCTCGCGCTCATCCTCGCCCTCTCGGCCCCCTACCGGCGGGCCCGGCTGCTCACCTTCCTGCACCCGGCCGCCGCGGCCGGCAACGGCGGCTACCAGATCGTGCAGTCGCTCATCGCGCTCGGCAGCGGTGGCGTCGGCGGCGTCGGCCTCGGCGCCGGGCGCGCCAAGTGGCTGTTCCTCCCCAACGCGCACACCGACTTCATCTTCGCCGTCATCGGCGAGGAGCTGGGGCTGATCGGGACGCTCGCCGTCATCGGGCTCTTCCTCACCTTCGCCGTCGTCGGCGTGCGCGCCGCCCGTCGCGCGCCGGATCGCTTCGGCACGCTCCTGGCGGCCGGGATCACGGCCTGGGTCGTCGCCCAGGCCGCGGTCAACATCGGCGGTGTCGTCGGCCTCCTGCCGGTGTCGGGCGTGCCGCTCCCGTTCGTGTCCTTCGGCGGCTCGTCGCTGGTCTTCACGATGCTGGCGGCCGGCATCCTGGCCAACGTGGCGCGGCAGGCCCGATGATGACCGAGCCGACCACCGAGACCCAGACCCGGGTCTACGCGCTCGTCACCGGCGGCGGGACCGGCGGCCACGTCTACCCGGCGCTGGCGGTGGCGGAGACGCTGGTCGAGCGCGGCCACGACCGGGCGTCGATTCGGTTCGTCGGCGCCCGCCGGGGCCTCGAGGCGACCGCGGTGCCCGAGGCCGGGTTCGCGCTCGAAGCGCTCCCCGGCCGCGGCTTCCGGCGCCGGCTGGGCGTCGAGGCGCTGCGCGACAACGCCGGCGCGCTGATCGGGACCGGACGGGCGGTGGCGCGAGCCTGGCGCATCGTGCGTCGCACCCGGCCCCGGGTCGTCTTCGGCGTCGGCGGCTACGCGTCGCTGCCGTGCGTCGTGAGCGCGCGCCTGGCCGGGGTGCCGACCGTCGTGCACGAGCAGAACGCGGCGCCCGGCCTCACCAACCGGCTGGCGGTGCGGCTCGGCGCCCGGCCGGCTGTGTCGCTGCCCGGCACGCCGCTGCGCGGCGCGGTGCTGACCGGCAACCCGGTGCGGCGCGCCATCACCGAGGTCGCCCGTGCCCCCGATCCGAGTCACCCGGTCGTGCTGGTGTTCGGCGGCAGCCTCGGCGCGGGCCGGCTCAACGACGCCGCCCTCGGCCTCTACGACCGCTGGCGCGACCGCGACGACGTCGCCGTCTGCCACGTGGCCGGTCGCCGGAACTACGCCGACTGCCGGCGGCGGCTCGACGACCTCCACCGGCCCGGTGACCGGCTGTCGTACGAGCTGGTCGAGTACGAGGAGCACCTCGAGCGCCGCTACCGCACCGCGTCGGTCGCGGTGTGCCGGGCCGGCGCGGTCACCGTGGCCGAGCTGACCGTGGTCGGGCTCCCCGCCGTGCTCGTGCCGCTCCCCGGCGCGCCCCACGACCACCAGACCCGCAACGCCGAGGCGCTCACCGCCGCCGGCGCGGCCACTCTCCTCGCCGACGCCGACGCCGAGCCGGCCCGCGTCGCGACCGAGCTCGACGCCCTGCTCGCCGACCCGGCCCGGCTCGACGCCATGAGCAAGTCCGGGCGCGCCCTCGGTCGGCCCGACGCCGCGGCCCGGGTCGCCGATCTCGTCGAGGAGGCGGCCGGTGCCTGAGCTCGACCTCAGCGAGCCCCGCGTCGTGCACATCGTCGGAGTCGGCGGCGCCGGGATGAGCGCGATCGCGGCGGTGCTGGCCCGCATGGGCCATCAGGTGAGCGGGTCGGACCTCAAGGACTCGCACGCGCTGGACCGGCTCCGCCTGCTGGGCGTCGCCACCCGCATCGGGCACGACGCCGCCAACCTGCCGCCCGCGCTCGACGCCGTGGTGTGCTCGAGCGCGATCCCGCCGTCGAACCCCGAGGTCGCGGCGGCGGTCGACCGCGGGGTGCCGGTGCTCCGCCGGGCCGATGCGCTGCGGGCTCTCGTCGCGACGCGCCGTTCGATCGCGGTCGCCGGCAGCCACGGCAAGACCACCACCGCCTCCATGCTCGCCCTGTGTCTCCGAGGCGCGGGGTGGCGCCCCAGCTTCCTCATCGGCGGCGACCTCAACGAGGTCGGCTCGAACGCCGCCTACGACGACGGCGAGTGGCTCGTCGTCGAGGCGGACGAGAGCGACGGCACCTTCCTCGAGCTCGCGCCCGAGGCCGCCATCGTCACCAGCGTGGCGCCCGACCACCTCGACCACTACGGCTCGTTCGAGCGCCTGGTCGCCGCGTTCAGCACCTTCCTCGACGCCGTGCCGGGCACGCGCGTCGTGTGCGCCGACGACCCGGTGGCCGCCCGGCTGGCCGCCGAGCGCCCGGGCGTGCGCACCTACGGCTGGGCCGACGCCGACTACCGGCTCGACGGCTACGCCGGCGGTCGGGCCGGGAGCCGGTTCCACCTCCAGCGCGACGGCGCCCCGCTCGGGGTCCTCGAGCTGCCGGTGCCCGGGCGCCACAACGCGCTGAACGCGGCCGGCGCCGCGGCCGCCGCCCTCGAGCTCGGGGTCGGCTTCGACGACGTCGCCCGGGCGCTGCGCGGCTTCGGCGGCGTCGCCCGCCGATTCGAGTTCCGGGGCGAGATCGACGGCGTGACCATCATCGACGACTACGCCCACAACCCGGGCAAGGTCGCCGCCGTCCTCCAGGCGGCGCGCGAGGGCGGCTGGCGGCACGTCGTCGCGGTGTTCCAGCCCCACCGGTACTCGCGCACCGCGACGCTGTGGCGCGACTACGCGGACGCGTTCGTCGACGCCGACCAGGTCGTCGTCACCGACGTGTACCCGGCGGGGGAGGCGCCCCAGCCCGGCGTGTCGGGACGGCTGGTGCTGCGCGCCATCCTCGACGCGCACCCGGCGACCCCGGTCACCTACCTCCCGCGGCGGGCCGACGTGGTCGCCCACGCCCTCGGGCTGGCACGGGCCGGCGACGTGCTCGTCACCCTCGGCGCCGGCGACCTCACCACCGTCCCCGACGAGTGGCTCAACACGGCGGAGGCCCGGCCGTGAACCTCGACGCGCTTGCCCACGCCCTCGCGGCCCGGCTGCCGGCCGGCGCGGTGCAGCGAGGCGTGCCGGTCGCCGACCTCACCACCTACCGGCTGGGCGGCCCGGTCGACGTCGTCGTCCGCGTCACCACCGACGCCGAGCTGGCGGCGATGGCCGCCGTCGTCGCGGCCGCCGATCGGTCGCCGCCGGTGCTGGTGGTCGGGCGGGGCTCGAACCTGCTCGTCGCCGACCGCGGCTTCCCGGGCCTCGGCGTGGTCCTCGCCGGCGACTTCGAGGCCGTCGACATCGACCCGGACGGGGCTCGAGCCGGCGGCGCCACGCCGCTCCCGGTCCTGGCCCGGCGGGCCGCCGCCGCGGGCCAGGCGGGCCTCGAGTTCTTCGTCGGCATCCCCGGCTCGGTCGGTGGCGCGGTGCGCATGAACGCGGGTGGGCACGGGCGCGACACCGCGGCGGTGCTGCGCCGGGCCTGGACCCTCGACCTGGCGACCGGCGACGAGCGGCCCCGACCCCGGGCCGCCGCCGACCTCGACCTCGGCTACCGGCACTCGGCGCTGCGCCCTACCGAGATCGTGACCGGCGCCGAGTTCGACGCCACCCCCGACGACCCGGCCGCGTGCTCGGCGCGCGTCGACGAGATCGTGCGCTGGCGCCGCGAGCACCAGCCCGGCGGCGCGAACGCGGGCTCGGTGTTCCGCAACCCGCCCGGCGACTCGGCCGGCCGGCTCATCGACGCGGTCGGGCTCAAAGGCCTCCGGGTCGGCGGGGCCGTCGTGTCGCCCAAGCACGCCAACTTCTTCCAGGCCGAGCCGGGCGCGACCGCCGACGACGTCGCCGCGCTCGTCGCCGAGGTGCAGGCCCGCGTCGACGAGGCGACCGGCGTTCGCCTCGAGCCGGAGCTGCTCCTCGTCGGCTTCGAGCAGGCGGCCTGCCGGTGACCGCGGTCACCGGTGTCGGCCGGCTGCCGATGGACCCGCGCTTGCGGGCCCGGCGGATCGCGGTGCGGCGCTCGCTCGGCCGGCGCCGGCTGCGGCGCCTGGTCGCCGCGGCCAGCATCGTCGCGGTCGTCCTGGTGGCCGCGGCCGTGGTGTGGTCACCGGTGCTGGCGGTGCACACGATCGACGTGCGAGGCGCCGGCGCCGAGCACGACGCGGTGCTGCGGGCCGCGGGCGTGCACGCCGGCGATCCCATGCTGTTCCTCCACGCCGGGGCGGCCGCGGCGGCCGTCCGTCGGATCCCCGAGGTGGCCGCCGCCAGCGTCGAGCGTGACTTCCCGACCCGCGTGGTCATCAAGGTCACCCTCCGCACGCCGGTCGCGTGGGCGCCGCTCGCACCGGGCCAGTTCGCGGTCATCGACATCCATGGCACCGTGATGGCGGTGGATCCGTCGATGCCGATCGGCCTGCCGGCGCTCACCGGGCTCAAGGTGCCGAGCCTCGGCGGGCACGTCGCCGCCCCGGTGGCCGAGGCGGCGGCCGCGCTCGGCCCCGACCTGCGCAGCCGGGTCACCGCGATCCTGTCGACGCCCACCGGCCTGCTCGCCGTCACCTACGGCGGCCCCCAGGTGCGCTTCGGTGACGCCACCCACCTGGCCGACAAGGCGGAAGCCGCCGACGCGGTGCTGCGCGCGCTCGTGCACCCGGCCTCCTACATCGACGTCAGCGTCCCCAGCGCCCCGGTGGCGGGGTAGCGACCCGATGCCCGAGCACGACCGACCGCCGACCCTCGACGAGGAGCACCTCCCCGAGGACGAGCCGGTGGGCGAGGACGACCTCGACTGGGAGGCGGCCCGAGACCGGGCGGTCGCCGAGGACCTCGGGGCCGCCGACGACGAGCTCGACTGGGAGGCCGAGCGGGACCGGGCGGTCGCCGAGGTCCTCGGCGACCGCCCGGTCTCGGGCCGCCTCCCAGTCG
>CALEYV010000024.1 GCA_937927875.1 uncultured Actinomycetes bacterium
TCCTGCAGCTCCTCGAGCGGATCCGGGCCGGCGAGTGCCGCCTGGTGAGCCCGACCCGGCGGACGCTCGACGACTTCGAGGCCGAGCGGCTCGAGGCGGCGAAGAACACGATCTGGATCACCGGCTGTCGCAGCTGGTACCTCGACGACTTCGGGATCCCGGCCGTGTGGCCGTGGAACTTCGAGCGGTTCCGCGCCGAGATGCGCGAGCCGAAGCTCGACGCCTTCGACCTGCGGTAGCCCGTGCCGGCCACGGCGCCGCCCGGTCGGGGGCGCGTTCGGCGAGCACTACCGTGGTCGGCGACCGGGGTTTCGTCGGACCCGCGCCGCCAGCGGGGGATCTCCATGAGCTCGAGCGAGATGTACAACGACGGGTCCCGCGAGCTCCAGGACCGCTTCGACAGCCGGCGCATCGCCGATCGGCTGGAGGAGATCACGGTCCACGAGCGGTTCACCGACGACGACCGGGCCTTCGTGGCCCGCTGCCCGATGTTCTTCCTCGCTACCGCCGACCGGGACGGCTGGCCCGACTGCTCCTACAAGGGCGGTCGGCCCGGGTTCATCCGGGTCATCGACGACCGGACGCTGGCCTTCCCCAACTACGACGGCAACGGGATGTTCCGGAGCCTCGGCAACATCCTCGTGAACCCGAAGGTCGGGCTGCTGTTCGTCGACTTCGAGCACCCGAACCGGATGCGAGTGAACGGCATCGCGTCACTGCACGACGACGCGGCCTCGCGGGCGGACTTCGAGGGCGCGAACCTCGTCGTCCACGTCCACGCAGAACGGATCTTCCCGAACTGCCCCCGGTACATCCACCAGATGGCGCTCGAGGAGCTGTCGGTCTTCGCGCCGGAGCCGGGCCACGTGCCGCCGGTCCCGGACTGGAAGAAGATGGATGTCTTCCGCGACTACCTGCCCGGCCCGACCGAGGGGAGCACACCATGACGACCGTCAGGGTCGCCGCCGTCCAGGACGCGCCGGTGTTCCTCGACCGGGACGCGACCATCGAGAAGGCCGCCATCCTCTCCAAGGAGGCGGCCGGGAACGGTGCCGACCTCATCGCGTTCCCGGAGACGTTCGTCCCGACGTACCCGGACTGGGTGTGGCGGACGCCGCCGTGGAGCGACGGCAGCTGGTACGAGCGGCTGTTCGACCAGGCGGTCGAGGTTCCGAGCCCGGCCACCGACGCGCTCGGCAAGGCGAGCCGCCAGGCCCATGCCTACCTGGTCATGGGCGTCAACGAACGTGACGGCGGGACCCTCTACAACACCGTCCTCTACTTCGGGCCCGACGGGACCCTGCTCGGCAAGCACCGCAAGCTCATGCCGACCGGCGGCGAGCGCCTCGTGTGGGGATCCGGCGACGGGTCGACGCTGCCCGTGTTCGACACGCCGTTCGGGCGCATCGGCGGGCTCACCTGCTGGGAGAACTACATGCCCCTGGCCCGCTACGCGATGTACGCGCAGCGAATCGACATCTACCTCGCGCCGACCTGGGACAACAGCGACATGTGGGTGCCGACGATGCGTCACATCGCCAAGGAGGGCCGGATCCATGTCGTTGGCGTGACCTTCTGCCTCCGAGGCCGCGACGTCCCAGCGGATCTCCCCGGCCGGGACGACCTCTATCCGGACGGCGACGACTGGCTGGCGCGGGGCAACTCCTGCGTCGTGGGCCCCGACGGCGACCTGTTGGCCGGCCCGCTCGAGGGCGAGGCCGGGATCGTGTACGCCGACGTCGACGTCGAACGGGCTCGTCTTGCTCGCCGCCAATTCGACCCGATCGGTCACTATGCGCGCTCGGACGTCTTCCGGCTGCTGGTCGACACTGCGCCAAAGCCGCCCACTGCCGCGCCGCCGAGCTAGCCCAACCGCCTTCAAGCGGCGCGAGACCGCGCGAGGGCGCCTTCACCGCTGAGCACGTTTGAAGGGTCCGCCGAGAATCGCCGCGCGCGCTTTAGGTTGGCACATCCTCTTGTCGATATCTGGTGCCATCGCTCGTACCAGCGAGCAGGCCTCGCAAGACGACCCCTGGAGGTTAGGTTGAGTACGGAGACGACACGGCGCTCGTTCTTGCGTGGTGGTCTCGGGGTTGCTGGAGGTGCCGTCGCAGTGGGAGCGCTCTCGTTCGGGGAGGCAACCGCCGCGTTTGGCGCCGCACCGCCGGCACCCAAGAGCGGCGACGCCGCGCTCGCACGGCTCTTGGCCGGCAATCAGCGCTTCGTCAAGAACAAGCTCAGCCATCCTCGACGGGACACGGTCCGCCTGGCCAAGGTGGCCGACAAGCAGAAGCCCTTCGCCATGATCCTCGGCTGCGCCGACTCGCGGGTTCCGCCGGAGATCGTCTTCGACGAGGGCATCGGCGACCTCTTCCCGGTCCGGGTCGCCGGCAACACCGCCGCCGCGCCGGTCGTCGTGGGGAGCCTCGAGTACGGGGCCGCGGAGCTCGGCAGCATCGTGCTGGTGGTGCTCGGGCACAGCGGATGCGGCGCGGTGAAGGCCGCGATCGACGTGGTCACGAAGGGCACGACGCTGCCCGGCGAGATCGGTGACGTCGTCGCACCCATCCTGCCCGCGGTGCGAAACGTCCAGAGCCGTCCCCCGGACCAGCTGCTGGAGGCGGCGATCCAGGAGAACGTGCGCCTGCAGAAGCAGACGCTCTCCCAGAACGCGATCCTGTCGCAGGCGGTGAGCGCCGGAACGCTCAAGATCGTCGGCGCGGAGTTCGACCTGGGCAGCGGCAAAGTCACGCTGATCGACTAGCAGGTGGGCCCAGCGCCCATGATCCTCGTCGGCGGTTCGGCTCGCAATCTGCAGACCCGCGAGTCAGCGAACCCGAACCCGACCGCGAGAGCGGCGGCGAGGACGATCGTGCCACGCCGCACGGATCTCTTCGGTGGCCCGGACGGCGCAGATCAGGCCGGAGCTCACCGATTGGCGAAGAGGGCGAAGAAGTCCCGCTCGCCGGGCATCAGGTCATGGTTGGCGGGGCGGGGCAGGCTGTCGAGGAGCTTGACGCCGGCGACGGCGCTGGGATTGACGCCCAGCTGCTGGTAGGTGAAGCCAGACACCCAGGCGCTGTTGATGTCGAGCTCCATGGCGCGGACGGCTCCGGCGCGCTGGAGCAGGATGGCGAGCGACTCGACGCTGAGCCCGGGGCCGGCGACGTAGATGAGCGCACCGTTGGCGTCGGTGCCGACGCCGGACCGCCAGACGAACAGGTTGTTGCCGAGGGTGGCGCCCCACTTCTGGTTCGAGTCGCTCGCCAGGCCGGGGACGAGCTGGCCGTTGTCGACGAGCGGGGAGAGGTTCTGCCGGACGGTCGTGATGTTCGGCGTGAGCGTGAAGTCGCGGCCCCAGACCCCGACCGACGCCTTCCCGGTGTTGTCGATGACGACCGACGCCGCGCCGTTGACCAGCGGGTGGATCTGCTGGCCGAAGTTGTAGTAGCCGCCGCGGGCGTCGGCCATCTTGAACCCCGAGTTGAACGACGCCACGAGACCGGCGCGCAGGTTGTCCGGCACCTGGGCGCCGTAGGGGTTCGGCCCGCCGGGGTCCTGCGTGCCCGGGATCAGCAGCGCCTTCAGCAGGGTGGTGTCCATCCACATCGCGGCCGCGACGAGGCTGGTGTGGACCGAGTCGGGCCGGAAGTAGGCCGTGTACACGGCCGGGAGCCCGGCGACGGTCCGACCGGTCGGCTTCCACACCCCTTCACCGGGGAGCGGCGTCGTCACGAGCGGCTGCATGTTCGCCGGCGCCGCGAGGTGGGTCGGGACCACGGGCCCGGTGTTCGTCCTGGCTTGCGCGCTGCCGGCCAGCCCCTTGCCCTGCGGGAGGCCGTGCTTGAGCTTCCCGCCGACCGGCGGCTGGTGGTGCGAGTACCACCAGTGCTCGATCGAGTTCACGACGCCGTTCA
>CALEYV010000025.1 GCA_937927875.1 uncultured Actinomycetes bacterium
CGCCGCGGCCGCGGCGGCGACGTCAGGAGGAGCTGGTGGGTCGGTTCACACGGGACGAGATCGAGGCGGCGTTCCACCACTTCCAGGAGGCGGCGGACCAGTCGGCGAAGTCCGGGGACTGGCGGGCGTGGTCGGAGTGCTTCACGGAGGACGCCGACTACTACGAGCACCACTACGGGAAGATGCACGGCCGCGAGGCCATCTACCAGTGGATCCAGACGACGATGGCCGACCCGAACGTCTCGGACATGCGGAACTTCCCCATCGACTGGTACGTGATCGACGAGGACCGGGGCTGGGTCCTCTGCTCGGTGTGGAACGAGATGGACGACCCCGGCGACGGCTCCCAGCACCGTGAGTACAACTGGACGATGCTCCACTACGCCGGCGACGGGCTGTTCTCCTACGAGGAGGACATGTACAACCCGGTCGAGTTCGGCCGCATGGTGGCGGGCTGGCACGAGGCGAAGGCCAAGCTCAGCGGTTCCCCCCAAAACTAGAACGTGTTATAGTTCCGGCCACCGGCCCCGACCCGGGTCGGCCGCGCCCGGACAGGGGGGACGATGGAGTTCGGCATCTTCAACAGCCTCTACACGCCGCACCAGGCGTACGAGGCCGAGGCCGACCAGTGGGCCGTCGAGGCCCAGCGGCTGCGCAACGAGGTCGCCTGGACGAAGGCCGCCGACCAGGCCGGCTTCAAGTACACGTGGGCGACCGAGCACCACTTCCTCACCGAGTACTCGCACCTGTCCTCGAACGAGGGGTTCCTCGGCTACCTGGCCGGCGTCACCGAGCGGATCCACCTCGGCAGTGGCATCTTCAACATCACGCCCCCGGTCTGCCACCCGGCTCGCGTCGCCGAGAAGGTGGCGATGCTCGACCACCTCTCCGGGGGGCGCTTCGAGTTCGGCGTCGGCCGGGGATCGTCGTCGACCGAGCAGCGCGGCTTCGGGATCACCGACCCCGAGGAGACCAAGGCCATGGTCGACGAGGTCCTCCCCGAGTTCAAGCGCATGTGGCGCGAGAACGAGTACCGCTTCGACGGCAAGTACTTCTCGCTGCCGCCCCGCAACATCCTCCCGAAGCCGCTCACCGACCCCCACCCGCCGATGTGGATCGCGGCCGGGAACCCGGGCACGTTCGAGAAGGCGGCCCGGCTGGGGCTCGGGGTGCTGTGCTTCACCACCGGCTCCCCCGAGACCCTGAAGCCGCTCATCGAGATCTACAAGAACACGATCGATGATGCGGACCCGGTCGGCGAGTACGTGAACAACAACGTCATGGTGACGAGCCAGATGCTGTGCCTCGAGGACGGGCAGCGGGCCCGTGACATCGCCTGCAACATGCACGGCAGCTACCAGAACAGCCTCGTGTTCCACTACCTCGACACCTTCCCGAAGCCGCCCGGCCTGCCGACCTGGCCCGACCTCATCCCCGAGCCCACCCCCGACCTGCTCGAGCAGAGCATCGCCAACCACCTGGTGATGGTCGGGACGCCGGACGAGGTCCGCAAGGCGGTCAAGGACTACGAGGACACCGGCGCCGACCAGGTGGTGTTCGGGATGCTGTCGACCACGATGCCGATCGAGGTGGCGCTGGAGGCGGTCGACACCTTCGGCACCCACGTGCTGCCCGAGTTCGACCGCGACCCGGTGCACTCCACGACCCGCCAGCGGGAGGCCTACGTGGCGGCGCGGGGCCCGCTCGACAAGCGGTCGCTCGGCCGCGCCCCCGACCAGGTCCCGGTCCTCTAACTGCTCATGGGCGAGCTCGACGGCCGCGTCGCGCTCGTCACCGGCGCCAGCCGCGGCATCGGCGCGGGCATCGCGCAGCGCTTCGCCGCCGAGGGCGCCTCGGTCGCCATCACCGCCCGGACGCTCGAGGCCGAGCCCGGCGCTCGCCTGGCCGGGTCGCTCCGCGAGACCGCGGCCGCGATCGAGGCCAGCGGTGGCCGGGCCCTGGCGGTGCCGGCGAACCTCGCCGACGAGGAGGACCGGGCGCGCATCGTCCCAACGGTCGTCGCCGAGCTGGGCCCCATCGACGTGCTGGTCAACAACGCGGCCGCCGCCGTCTACGCCCCGAACGCCGAGATCCCGCTCCGGCGGCGGCGGCTCACCTTCGAGCTCAACGTGCACGCGCCGGTCGACCTCGCCCAGGCCGTGCTGCCGGCGATGCGGGAGCGCGGGCGAGGGTGGATCGTCAACATCTCGAGCGCGACGTCGAAGCACCCGGTGGGGCCCCCGTTCAACCCCGGGTTCAAGCTCGGGTTCACGACGGCGACCTACGGGGCGTCGAAGGCCGCCCTCGAGCGGTTCACGACCGGGCTGGCGGCGGAGCTGTCGGGCGACGGGATCGCCGTCAACAGCCTGGCGCCGGTGGCCGCGGTGCGGACTCCGGGCGCCGACTCCCTCGTCGGCGACGTCATGGACGCCAACCCGGAGATCGTCGAGCCGCTCGAGCTGTTCGTCGAGGCGGCGCTCGTCCTCGCCACCGCCGACCCGGCCTCGATGACGGGCCGTATCTGCTACTCCCGCCCGCTGCTCGACGAGCTCGGCCGTGACTACCGCGAGCTCGACGGGCGACCCCGGGCGTCCGCCGGATCGGCCTGACCTCGTGAGCGTGTTCTCCGATGCCGAGCTCGCCTACCTCGACGAGGGCAAGCTCGGCCGCCTGGCCACCGTCGACGGGGCGGGCACGCCGCACCTGGTGCCGATCGGTTGGCGCTACAACCCCGACCTCGACACGATCGACGTCGGCGGCCGCGACTTCGAACGGAGCGCCAAGTACCGACACGTCCAGGCGAACCCGAACGTGGCGTTCGTCGTCGACGACGTCCTGCCACGGTGGCGGCCGCGCTGCGTGACGCTGCGCGGCACCGCGGTCGCGATCGCGGCCAGCGTCGAGGGGCCAGACCAGGGCGCGCTGATCCGAATCACGCCGACGCACGTCATCAGCTGGGGGCTGGACCAGCAGCCCTGATCGAGCGGGGCGGGCGCCCCGCCGCCTACCGCCGGCTCGAGGCCGCCGCGGGCGCGTCGCGGGTCAGCAGCAGGACCGACAGCACCAGCAGCCAGATCGCCCAGAGCAGGAAGGCGATGAACCCGACGGTGAAGATCGTCGTGTTGTCGTCCGACACGCCGATCCCCGCCACGAGCCACAGGGCCGCGATGACCTCGCCGGCCCATCCCATCCAGCGCTCGACGAACCCGTAGCGCAGGATCGTGACGGACGTCGCCGACGTGAACACGGCCAGGAAGAAGGACGTGAAGGCGAGGAACACCACCGACAGCAGGTAGAGACCCTGGCTGCTGGGCCCGAGACGCCCGACGTACAGGGCCAGGTACGCGGTGACGGCGTTCGCGACGAACGCCAGCCCGAGGCCGCCGAGCCCGCCGATGAGGGCGATGACCGACACCCGGCTCCCGGTGCCCTCGGCCCGGCGCATCCGCGCCCACAGGCTGCCGAGGAACCAGAGGAACGCCACCGCGCCGACCCCATTGAGATAGGAGCCGACCTTCAGCGCGTCCTGGTTGTCCCGGAAGAAGCTGAACACCTTCGCCGCCGAGTCGCTCGGCTTCGGCGGTGAGCCGCCGATCAGCGCCGCGATCACGACGAGCACGACGAACACGATCCCGGCCGCCAGGCCGTAACGCTCCCAGTTCGAATCGTCCACTGCTGCCTCCCAACGCGTCGCGACGTGGCGCCGCACCGTCGGCCCGAACCCGGGCCTGCCGGCGAGGAACCTAACCTCCGGTCCCGCGACCCGCGGCGTTGAACGAGCGAAAACCGGCCCGGCGATCGGGCGCTGACCTCATCAGGGCTCGGAGCCCCGCCCAGGGCCCGTCAGATCGTCTGCTCGAGCCGCCACTGGCCGGCCCCGATGTGGAGCCGGTGGCGAGGGCCGGGAGCGTCCGCGTCGCCGGAGACGTAGCCGGCGTCGCCGTCCCACATCGCGATCATCCCGTCGGCGCTCTTGGCGACCCGGGTCTCGTAGAACGTCGGCGGTCGGCGCCGCGCGTCGGCGAGCAGGTCCTCGACGGTGTCGAACCGACTGAGACGGGTCAGCGTCATCCAGGTCGGCGGCGCGAGCTCGATCTCCTCGGCGTCCCGACGCGCCAGCGCGTCCGTCGGGCGCATCCAGGCCGAGTCGTGGATCTCGCCGTGGTCGATCGTCACCGCGCCCGCCGGCGCGGGCGCGACGAAGAACCACGTCGAGAAGCGCTTCGGGGCGAGGCCGGGCGGCAGCCAGTGCGCGAACGGCACGAGGGACGCGAGGACGCAGTCCAAGCCGGCCTCCTCGCGCGCCTCGCGCACCGCGGCCCGCCGGGCCGCCTCCTCCTCGGTCGACGTCCCGGCGACGTCCTCGGGGTCGACCCGGCCGCCGGGGAACACCCACATGCCGCCGAAGGCGAGCTTCGAGTTGCGGTGCAGCATGAGGGTCTTGACACCGTCGGCCCGGTCCCGGACCAGCACGACGGTGGCGGCGGGGATCGGCTCGGTGGGCGCGCGGTCGGCGCCGGCCTCGCTCACGGCGTCGGCTGCCGGGGCTCCAGCCCGGCCGCCCGGTAGCAGGCGTCGATGACGCGCATGTTGGCGACCGCGTCCGCGGTCGTCGTGGGGAACGGCGCGCCTTCGCGGACGGCTGCGACGAAGGCCCGCAGCTGGTAGGTGTAGGTCGCGTCGCCCTTGACGCGCTCGCGGCGGCGCCGCTCGGCACCGGACTGCGGGTCTCGTCGCGTCACGACCAGCCGGTTGAAGTACTGGGGCGCGGTGAGCCCGGAGACCTTGAGCGTGCCGTGCTCGCCCTCGACCCGCGCGCCCATGCTGAGCAGCTTGCGCGAGAGGAGCGCGCACTCGAACGATCCCGCCAGCGAGTCCGAGAACTGCAGGTCCGCCCGCAGCCACCGGTCGACCTCGGGGCGGATGCACTTCGCTCGCGCCGAGACGACGTCGGGCTCCTGACCGGCCAGGGTCCGGGCCTGATGGACCGCGTAGCAGCCGATGTCCATGAGCGCGCCGCCGGCGAGCGCGCGCTGGTACCGGATGTCGCCCGGGATCGGCAACGGGATGCAGGCCCGGACGTCGACCCGCCGCAGCTCGCCGAGCTCGCCCCCGCGCAGGATCTCGAGGACCCGGTCGACGAGCGGGTGGTACCGGTAGTGGAACGCCTCCATCACGACGAGGCCGTGCTCGGTGGCGGCGGCGGCGACCCGCTCCGCCTCCTCGGCGTTCGCCGTGAGCGGCTTCTCGCAGAGGACGGGCTTGCCGGCCGCGAGGGCTGCGATCGTGTAGCGGCCGTGGAGCCCGTTCGGGAGCGGGTTGTAGACGGCGTCGACGTCCGGGTCGGTCAGCAGGTCCTCGTAGGTGTCGTGCACCTTCCCGATTCCGTGCTTGGTCGCGAACTTCTCGGCCCGGGCGCGGTCGCGCGCCGCGACCGCGACGACCTCGGCCTCGGGCACCTTCCGTGCGGGGCGGATCAGGGCGCCGGGCGTGATCCGAGCCGCGCCGAGCGTGCCGATTCGAAGCGGGTCCATGGGCGCGCAGCCTATGGCGGGCCGAGCGCAGCGTGCGCGAGCATGCGTCCTCCCCTGCCGTCGGAGGAGCTCGCGCGCGTGCTCGAGGAGATCCGGGTCGTCGACTGCTCGACGGACATCGCCGGGCCGTACTGCACCAAGCTCCTCGCCGACGCCGGCGCCGACGTCGTGAAGGTCGAGCCGGCGGCGGGCGACCCGCTGCGATCGTGGGGATCCGGCGCGCTGTTCGAGTTCCTGAACACGTCGAAGCGGTCGATCACCCTCGCGCCCGCGGACGCCGGGTTCGCGGAGCTCTGCGCCGCGGCCGACCTCGTCGTCGGTCCGGGACCCGCGCCGCTCGACGTCGAGGCGCTCCGGGCCGACCACCCGGGGCTCGTCGTCACCTCGATCACCCCGTTCGGGCTCGACGGCCCCTGGGCCGGCTGGGCCGCGACCGAGTTCACGCTCCAGGCCTGGTGCGGCTCCACCGGTTCGCGCGGCGAGCCCGCCGAGCCACCGGTGGCCGCCGGTGGGCGCATCGGCGAGTGGATGGCCGGCACGTATGCCGCGGTCGCCGCGATCGCGGCGCTGCACCGGGCCCGGCGAACCGGGCTCGGCGAGCACATCGACGTGGCGACGCTCGACGCCATGACGGTGAGCATGAACACCTACACCTCGGTGTTCGCCGAGTTCCTCGGCTGGCCGGCGCTGCGCCGCCCGACCCGCACGATCGAGATCCCGTCCATCGAGCCCAGCGCCGACGGGTACGTCGCGTTCACGACCAACAGCGCCCAGCAGTTCGCGGACTTCCTCGTCCTCATCGACCGGCCCGACCTGCTCGAGGACAAGGAGCTGGCCCTGCACCTGGGCCGGTTCAAGCGGCGCGCCGAGTTCGTGCCGATCATCCACGGGTACACGACCCGCCGCACCACCGAGCAGCTCCTCGAGCGAGCCGAGCTGCTGCGCATCCCGAGCGGCCCGGTCGGCAACGGCGAGACCGTCACCGGCTTCGACCAGTTCGTCGAGCGCAAGGTCTTCGTCGAGAACCCGTGCGGGCGCTTCGTGCAGCCCCGGATCCCGTATCGCATCTCGGGCGTCGAGCCTCGCCCCTTCGCGCCCGCGCCGGCCGTCGGCGAGCACGACGGCACCGTCGACTGGACGCCCACGGTGTCGTCGTCGCCAGGCCCGGCCGGTGCCGCGCCGCTGCCACTCGAGGGCGTCCGGATCCTCGACTGCACGGCCTGGTGGGCGGGGCCGGCCGCCACCCATGCGCTCGCCTGTCTCGGCGCCGACGTCATCAAGGTGGAGTCCGTCTCGCGGCCCGACCTCATGCGGTACACGAGCACCCGTCGGCCGCCCGAGGACGGGTGGTGGGAGTGGGGCCCGCTGTTCCACGGCGCCAACAACGGCAAGCGCGGCATCACGCTCGACCTGACCCGGGCCGAGGGCCGGGCGCTGTTCGTCCGCCTGCTCGGGACCGCCGACGTGCTGCTCGAGAACTTCACGCCCCGGGTCATGGAGCAGTTCGACCTGGGGTGGGACACCGTGCACGCCACCAACGACCAGCTGGTGATGGTGCGCCTCCCGGCGTACGGCCTCGACGGCCCGTGGCGCGACCGCACCGGGTTCGCGCAGACGATGGAGGGCATCACCGGCATGGCCTGGGTCACCGGCCGGCCGGAGGAGCCCCCGCTCCTGCCGCGTGGCGCGTGCGACCCGCTGGCAGCGATGCACGCGGTCTTCGCGACCTTCCTCGCCCTCGACGAGCGCGAGCGTCACGGCGAGGGCCGGCTCGTCGAGGCGCCGATGATCGAGGCGGCCCTGAACATGGCCGCCGAGCAGGTGGTCGAGTTCTCCGCCGTCGGTCGGCGGCTCGACCGCATGGGGAACCGCGGCCCTAGCGCGGCGCCGCAGGGCGTGTACCGAGCCGCGGGCGACGAGGAGTGGCTCGCGCTCGCGATCGAGACCGACGAGCAGTGGAGCCGGCTCCGGCGCGAGCTGGGCGATCCCGACTGGGCGCGCGATCCGGCCCTCGCCACCGTCGACGGGCGACGCGCCGCGCACGACCGCCTCGACGGGGAGCTGAGCCGATGGTGCGCGCAGCAGCACGCCCGCGACACCGCCGAGCGGCTCGCCGCGGCGGGGGTCCCCGCGGCCGAGGTCGTCGACGCCCGCGACGTCGCGCACAACCCCCAGATGCTGCACCGGGCGCTCTTCGAGACCGAGCACCACCCGGTCACCGGCTCGCACCCGATCCCGACCCTGCCCTTCCGGTTCCGCGACCGGCAGGAGGGCTGGCTGCGCCGCCCGACGCCGACCCTCGGCGAGCACAACGACGAGGTGCTGGGCAGCCTGCTCGGGCTCAGCGCCGACGAGCTGGCGGCGCTCCGAGATTCCGCGGTGATCGGCGACCGACCGCGGGCCTCGTGATGGCGGCGCCGCACGAGGACTGGGGCTGGGCGACCGAGTACGAGGACGTGAGCGGGGCGGTCGCGGTCTGCGGCGTCGGCGAGTCGGACCACTCGAAGGCCTCGGGGCGCACGGCCAACCAGGTCGTGGCCCAGGCGGTCGAGCGAGCCCTCGACGACGCCGGCCTCGCACCGGCCGACATCGACGGGCTCATGTACGTGCCGTTCGGCTACCAGTTCGACGCCGCCGCCTTCCACGAGCACTTCGGGACCAGCCACGACATCTGGGAGTCGAAGGCCGGGGGAGGGATGCGCTGGGCCGCCAGCGCCCCGTACGAGGCGGCGCTGGCGCTCCGGGACAAGCGGGCGACCCACATCCTCAACTCGTTCGGGGTGGCGTGGGCGACCGAGCGGTCCCAGATGGTCGGCGGCCCCGGCGAGTCGCACGCCCAGGAGCTGTTCAAGCAGAACCTGGAGGTCCCGTTCGGCTGGTTCCCCCAGCCGGTCTACTTCGCCACCGTGGCCCGGCGGCACATGCACGAGTTCGGCACCACCGAGGACCAGCTGGGGGCGGTCGCCGTCGCCTGCCGACGCCACGCCAACCTGACGCCCGGCGCGGTGATGCACGACCGCCCGCTCACGCTCGAGCAGTACCGCCAGTCCCGCCTCATCGTGGCCCCGTTCCGGCGGGAGGACTGCTGCCTGATCTCGGACGGTGGCGGCGCGTACATCATGACGACGCCAGAGCGGGCCCGCGACCTCGGCCCGCCGGTGGTCGAGGTGGCCGGCGTCGGCCTCGGCAACTCGGTGACCGGCACCCATTGGGCCGAGCAGCCCGCGTTCACGTCCACGCCCCAGGTGTTCGCAGCGCCGGTCGCGTTCCAGATGGCTGGCCTCACCCCGGCCGACGTCGACGTGTACACGTGCTACGACCCGTTCACGATCCACACCGTGATGCAGATCGAGGACAGTGGCTTCTGCGAGAAGGGCGGCGGGGGCGAGTTCGTCGCCGGCGACGCCCTCCAGTTCGACGTCGGGCGGCTGCCGACGAACACCCACGGCGGCCTGCTGTCGCACGCGTACGTGCTCGGCATCGCGCATGTGGTCGAGGTCGTCCGCCAGCTCCGCGGCGAGGCGGCGGCCCAGGTGCGCGACGCCCGGGTCGGCATCTACGGCGGCTACACCGGCCCCCAGGCCGCCACCCTCATCCTCCGGCGGCCCTGAAGGACTCATGCGGCCCGACTTCCCCTTGCCCGACACGACGTGGGAGCCGACGGCCGAGTTCTGGGCCGGCGCGGCACGTCACGAGCTGCGCATCCCGTTCTGCGCGCGGTGCGGGCGCGGCTGCTGGTACCCGAGGGAGCGCTGCCGCTCCTGCGGCGGCGCCGAGTTCGAGTGGCGCACGATGAGCGGCCGCGGCACGCTGTTCTCGTGGGTGGTGGTCACCCACGCCTTCCTCCCCCACTTCGGAGACCTGGTGCCGTTCGTCCCCGCGCTCATCGCCCTCGACGAGGACCCCGCGGTCCGGCTCGCCACCCGGGTCGTCGACACCGACCCCGATCAGCTGGCCTTCGACCTGCCCATGGAGGTCACCTTCCGGCCAATCACCTTCGCCGGCGTCGACGGCTCCGTCACCGCGCCGCTCTTCACGCCCGCATGAGCATCCAGAGCCCGTCCGAGGAGACGTTCGTCGCGGTGGACGGACGGTGGTGGCTCAGCAACACCGGCGGGATCGTCCTCACCGGGCTGCTCGCCGCCATCACCGGCCGGCGCCTCCTGCGCTGGATCTTCTGGAGCGGGGTCGCGATCCACGTCGCCGAGGCCGCCTACACGTACCAGGCCGCGAGGAAGGCCGGCTTCACGCGCCGCGCCGTCCACTGGACGCTGCAGACCCTCGGCGTCGGGTTCCCGTCCCTCGTCGCGCTCCACGCCGCCCGCGACGCCGCCCGCGCCGATCAGTAGCCGGCGGCGACGTCGACGACGCCCTCGAGCGGCTCGCCGGCCAAGTAGCGGCGCAGGTTCTCGATGAATGTCGTCACGAGCACGTCGCTCGCGCCCGGCATGCTCCACGAGATGTGCGGGCTCAGGCGCACCCGCGGGTGCTCGTACATCCAGTGGCCGGCCGGCAGCGGCTCCGGGTCGACCGCGTCGAGCGACGCCATTGCGACCTGACTCGCGTCGAGCGCGTCACGGAGCGCGTCCTGGTCGACGAGCGAGCCACGCGCGATGTTCACCAGGTGCACCCCCGGCTTCACCTTCGCGAACGCGGCCGCGTTCATGAGGTGGCGGGTCTCGGTGGTGCCCGGCGCGGTGAGGACGAGATGGTCGGTGACCGCCAGCACCTCGTCGAGGTCCTCGGCCCGCTCGACGCCGGGCGGCGGCGGCTGGGGCGAGCGACGCAGCCCGAGCACCCGCATGCCAAACGGCACCGCCCGCGACGCGACGGCGGCGCCGATGCCGCCCAGCCCGACCAGCCCGAGGGTCCGGCCGGCCAGGCCCCCGAGCTGCGCGGTGTGCCACTGGTCGGGGCCCTCGGTGATCCAGGCCTCCGGCAGGTGCTTCTCGTAGGCGAGCATCTGGGCCAGCACCCACTCCGCGATCGGCACCGCGCTCGCGCCGCGGGAGCAGGTCAGCGTGCGGTCTCCGACCAGCGCGAGCGGGAACCGGTCGACGCCGGTGCCGAGCGTGTGGATCCAGCGGACGCCGCGGCCGAGCACGTGCTCGAGGTTCGGGAGGTCCCACGGGATCGTGAAGAGCACCTCCCCCTCCACGCCCGGCTCGAGCTCCCCGTCGCCCGGGATCTCGATCAGCTCGATCTCGGGGACCGCGGCGCGGACCTGGTCGGCCACGTCGCCTCGCACGTGAGTCAGCACCCGCGTCACGACAGCTCCGGCCAGTAGGCGCGCGCAGTTCGGCCGAGGAACCAGGCCCGGTCCTCGTCGCCGAGCTTCGCCGCCGCGTGGCGTGCGTACTCGGCGAGCTCGACGTAGGGGCGGTCGTGGGTCTGGCTGTAGTCGGAGCCCCACATCAGGCGCCGGGACCCGAAGCGCGCCACCAGCTCGGGGACCAGCTCGCGCACGTCGCCGTGCCCGGCGGCCCCGTCGAGGGCGATGGTGGAGACCTTCAGCGCCACATTGGGGAACGGCGTGAGGGCGGCCAGGTCGTCGGGCACGCCGCCGGCGAAGTCGGCGAACCCACAGTGGTCGAGCGCCATCGGGACGCTCGGCAGGCGCGGCAGCGCGTCGGCGAACGCCGGGAGGTGCTGCGCCAGCAGGGTGACGACGACGGGCACCCGATGGCGGGCCACGGTCGCCCACACCTCGTGGGGTTCCTCGAGCCCGCCGTCGTGGATCGCGACCCAGCGCAGCCCGCGTGCGCCGGCCGCGAGTAGCTCGTCGGCGGTTGCCGCCGGCGCATCACCGGCCAGGTCGACGCACACGACCGGCGTGGTCCGCCCCGGGACCCGCGCCGCGGCGTCGACCGTGTACCGGTTGTCGTAGCGGTAGGCGCTGATGGCCTGGACGAGGACGGCGGCGCCGACGTCGGCCTCGTCGAGGAGGCCGACCAGGCGCTCCACCGAGCAGGGGTCCTCCCGGTACCAGGGCGCGGTCACGCCGCTCGGGTTCAGCGGGTAGCGCGCCTCGTCCTCGGCGATGACGTGGACGTGCGTGTCGACCATCAGCGCCGCCATCGAAACTCCGTCACCCTCGACGTCACGCCGCGCGTCCGCCCTCAGTTCAGCGCTGGCGCGGGACGGTCCGGTGGCGCCACCCGGTACAGGGCGGCCGCGTTGTCCCAGAGGATCTGCTGGCGCACGTCGTCGGGCTGGCCGGCGAGACCGGCCTGGATCTTCGCTTCGACGTTGCCGTACAGGCAGATCGGGTGCGGGTAGTCGGTCTCGAACAGCAGCCGGTCGGCACCGACGGCGTCGATGACGCCGGCGACGGTGCGCTCCTCGAAGAACCAGCAGCCGTACACCTGGCGGCGGAAGTAGTCGCTCGGCTTCATCTCGAAGTACGGGCGCTCGCGCCACACCTGGCCGTCCTCGAAGCCGTAGTCGGCGGCGTCGAGGATGAAGGGGATGAACCCGATGCCGCTCTCCACCGACACGAACTGCAGGCGCGGGAAGCGGGCCAGGACGCCGGAGAGCAGGAGGTCGACGATCTGGGTGCCGTTGTCGAGGAACAGCTGGACCGAGGTCGACACCCGGGTCGCGCCGACGCCGTGGGCCTTGATGCGCGCCGGCGCGAAGCCGCTCTGGAAGTCACCGCTGCCGATGTGGAACGAGATCGAGAGGTCGAGGTCCTGCACCGCGGCCCAGAACGGGTCCCAGTGCTCGTCGCCGAGGTAGGGCAGGTCGTAGCGCTGGGGCTCCCCGGTGAAGAGGATGCCGCGGTGCCCGAGCTCGGCGCAGCGACGCGCCTCGTCGACGGCGGCGTCCACGTCCCAGAACGGGGTGGCCGAGATCGCCAGCAGCCGGCGGGCGTCGGCGCCGCACCACTCGATGAGGAAGTCGTTGTACGCCCGGACGCACGCCAGCATCAGCTCGGGGTCCTTCAAGGCGAGGAACTGCTGGTTGCCGAAGCCGGCCACGTTCGGGTACATGGCCTGCGCCCACACGCCGATCGAATCCAGGTAGTCGAGGCGGGCGTCGGCGTTCCAGGCCGCGGGCGGCACCTCGTCCATGTTCTTCGGGCCGGCCGGGAATGGCTCCGGCCAGCCGGCCACGGCGGTGAACCCGACCGGGACCATCGGCGTGCTGTCGGCGACGTGCCACACGTCCCGTCCGGTGTGGTCACGTTGGAGGCGCGGGCCTCGGTCCCGGAGGTGCTCGGGGAGGCGCGCCGTCCACACGTCGCCGGGCTCGGTGACGTGGGCGTCGACGTCGATCACCCACCCGTGGCTGGCCATCGATCCTCCGCTCGACCCGGACGTGCTGCGGGGCCACGACCGTACCCGGCCCCCGAGGACGTCGACTAGAAACGGGTTCCAGACGAGGGGGAGTGATGGCCGACACGCTGGAAGCGCGGGAGTGCGCCACCGGGCTCGAGTTCCCGGAGGGTCCGGTGGCGCGACCGGACGGTTCGACGCTGCTGGTCGAGATCCACCGCGGCACCCTGAGCCGGGTCGGCACCGACGGGAAGGTGACGGTGGTCGCCGACCTGGGCGGCGGCCCGAACGGGGCCGCCATGGGACCGGACGGCGCGTGCTACGTCGTCAACAACGGCGGGTTCCTGTGGACCGACGTGGGCGAGCTCACGATCCCGCTCGACCTCGCCACCGGCAGCAACGAGCCCCCGAACTTCGAGGGCGGCTGGGTCGAGCGGGTCGACCTCGACGCCGGCGAGAGCAAGGTGCTCTACCGCGAGTGCGACGGTCACCGGTTCCGCAGCCCGAACGACATCGTGTTCGACGAGGCGGGCGGCTTCTGGTTCACCGACCTCGGCAAGAGCCGGGCCCGCGACCTCGACAAGGGCGGGCTCTACTACGCGCAGCCCGATGGGTCGTCGGTCATGTGCGCCGCGTTCGGGCTCTTCGGCGCCAACGGCTGCGGGCTGTCCCCCGGCGGTGACCGCGTCTACGTCGCCGAGAGCTACACCGGTCGGCTCTGGGGCTGGGACCTCGAGGCGCCGGGCCGCGTGAAGCCGGGCGGCGCCGGCCCCGGCGGCGGTCACTGCCTCGTGGCGACGCCCGGTCACTTCGACTCGTTGGGCGTCGAGGAGGACGGCACGGTCGTCGTGGCGGCCATCACCCACGGGCTCTGCGTCATCCGTCCCGACCTCAGCTGGGAGTACGTCGAGATGCCGGACGCGTTCACGACCAACGTCTGCTTCGCGGGCGCCGACCTGCGCACCGCCCTCGTCACGCTGTCCGGCAGCGGCCGCCTCGCCGCCTTCGACTGGCCGCGGCCCGGCCTCGCGCTCGCCTACTCGTGACGTCGATCGCCGAGCTCGTCCACGCTCGGGCGGCCGACGGCGACCGCGTCGCCCTGCGGTTCGAGGACGACACGTGGACGTGGGCCGACTACACGCGCGGCTGCGCGGCCCGGGCCGCCTACCTCGACGCCACCCTCGACCCTGACCGGCCCCGCCACGCCGGCCTGCTCCTCGACAACGTCCCGGAGTTCCCGCTCTGGCTCGGCGCAGCCGCGGTCGCCGACGACGTCATCGTGGGGATCAATCCGACCCGGCGGGGCGCCGAGCTCGCC
The DNA here is from genome assembly GCA_937927875.1 of uncultured Actinomycetes bacterium. GTDB lineage: Bacteria > Actinomycetota > Acidimicrobiia > IMCC26256 > PALSA-555 > PALSA-555. The sequence goes on from CALEYV010000025.1 coordinate 14,130, forward strand.
CGCGACATCACCCACGCCGACTGCCAGCTCGTCGTCACCGAGCGCCGCTACGTCGACCTCCTCGCCGGGCTCGACCTCGGCCCCGCCACCAACCGGGTGCTGGTGGCCGAGGACGTCGCCCCGACGCTCGCCCCCTACCGCGACGCGCCCCTGACCGAGCGGCCGGTCGACGAGCAGGGCATCTACCTGCTGCTCTTCACGTCGGGCACCAGCGGGGCGCCGAAGGCCTGCATCCTCTCGCAGGGTCGGCTGGCCCAGATGAGCGGCGGGCTCAGCATGATGCTGCACCTCGGGCCCGACGACGTCCTCTACCAGGCCATGCCGCTCTTCCACTCGAACGCCATCATCACCGCGTTCGCGCCCTGGCTCATCAGCGGCGGCACCGCGGTCCTCCGCCGCAAGTTCTCGGCGTCCGGCTTCCTGCCTGACGTTCGCAAGTACGGCGTGACCTACTTCAACTACGTCGGGAAGCCGCTCTCCTACATCCTCGCCACCCCCGAGCAGCCCGACGACGCCGACAACTCGCTCCGCCGGGTGTTCGGCAACGAGGCCGCCGACCTCGACATCGAGCGGTTCTCGAAGCGGTTCGGCGTCCCCGTCGTCGACGGCTACGGCTCCACCGAGGGCGGCGCCAACATCAACCGCACCCCCGACATGCCGAAGGGCGCGCTCGGCGTGGCCCCCGAGGGCACCGTGATCCTCGACCCCGCCACCGGCGAGGAGTGCCCGTCGGCCCGGTTCGACGCCGACGGGCACCTGCTGAACCCCGACGAGGCGATCGGCGAGATCGTCAACAAGCTCGGGGCAGCCCGGTTCGAGGGCTACTACAAGAACGACGCCGCCAACGAGGCGCGCCTCCGCGACGGCTACTACTGGACCGGTGACCTCGGGTACCGCGACGAGCAGGGCTACTTCTTCTTCGCCGGGCGCGACTTCGAGTGGCTGCGCGTCGACGGCGAGAACTTCGCGGCCGCGCCGGTCGAGCGCATCCTCGCCCGCGATCCGGACGTGGTCCTCGCCGCGGTGTACGCGGTCCCCGACGAGGAGGTCGGGGACCAGGTCATGGCCGCGCTGCAGCTCCGGTCCGGTGCCCGGTTCGACCCGGCCGCGTTCGACCGGTTCCTGGCCGACCAGCCCGACCTCGGCACGAAGTGGTCGCCGCGCTACGTCCGCGTCACCGACGCCTTGCCGGTCACCGAGACCCAGAAGGTCCTGAAGCGGCTGCTGCGCCGCCAGCGCTGGGAGGCCGACGAGCCCGTCTTCTGGCGGCCCCGGCGCGGTGAGCCGCTGCGCGCCATGACGGCCGACGACCGCGAGGAGCTCCGGGGGCGGTTCGAGGCCCGGCATCGCCTCGACCAGCTCGAGCGCGTCTGAGACGCGCCCACGCCCGAGCAATTAGGTTCGCCGGGCATGGCTGCGGATCGCGACGCGGGCTCGATGCTCGCCGAGCGCGTCGCCGTCGTCACCGGCGCCGGCCGCGGGATCGGACGCGCCGAGGCGACCCGGCTCGCCGCCTACGGAGCCCGGGTGGTCGTGAACGACCTCGGGGTCGCCACCGACGGCAGCGAGACGGCCGAGACGCCCGCCGACGAGGTCGTCGCCGAGATCGTCGCCGCCGGTGGCGAGGCGGTGGCGGACCGGCACGACGTCTCCGACACCAACGGCGGCGAGGCCATCATCACCCGGGCCCTCGACACCTGGGGCCGGGTCGACATCGTCGTGAACAACGCCGGGTTCGGCCGGCCGCGCATGGTCTTCAACCTGAGCCCCGACGAGTGGGACGACGTGATCCGCGTCCACCTGCGGGGCGCGTTCGCGGTCAGCGCCCCCGCCTGCCGGTGGTGGCGCGGCGAATACAAGGAGGGGCGCGCTGGGTACGGAAGGCTCGTGAACACCGCCACCGGGCTCCTCGTCTACGGGGGCGCCGGGCAGTCGAACTACGTGGCGGCCAAGGCCGGCGTGATGGCGTTCACCGAGGCGGTCGCCACCGAGATGGCCCCCTACGGCGTGACCTCGAACACCGTTATGCCGTCGGCGCGCACCCGGCTCGCCGCCATCGGCTGGCGCACCGACCGCAACGCCGAGCGCTCCCCCGACGACTTCGACCCCACTGATCCCGTCCACGTCGCCGAGCTGGTCTCCTACCTGGCCTCGCCGGCCGCGGCGTGGATCAGCGGGCAGTGCTTCCAGATCCGCGGCGGCACCCTCGAGCACATCCGCAGCTGGGAAGTCCGCGACCAAGTGGAGCGCCACGATCACGGGTGGACGGCACCCGACCTCGCCGACGAGGTCCCGCGTCTCTTCGGCGCCGCCGCCCGGCGCTCCGATCCGCCACCGGCGGAGTGGCGGGACCAGTACCACGCCCGCGGCGCCGGCGCGACCGCGCCGACGGACTGAGACGGACCAAGGAGGGATCGTGAAGGTCGTCAAGATGCTCGAGCAGACCCGAGATGCCATGAACGTTCGCCAGGTCTACGCCGACCCAATCGAGAAGAACGGGACGACCCTGATCCCGGCCGCCTCGGTGCAAGGCGGCGGAGGCGGCGGCGAGGACGACAGCACCGAGGACAAGACCGCGTTCGGCGGCGGGTGGGGCGCCCGCGCCCGGCCGGTCGGCGCGTACGTGATCCGCGGCGACGAGATCACGTGGCAGCCCGCGCTCGACCTGAGCCGCATCATCGTCGGCGGTCAGATCGTCGCGATCGTCGCCCTGCTCACGTTGCGCACCTGGCTTCGCCGGCGCCGCTGACCGCAATCCCCCAGCGGAGTCGAACGACTCCAATCGGCGGCGTCGCGACCGTGCTACGCGACGTCGTCGACGAGCCTGACCGCGGCGGTCGAGGGCTGGGGAACCGGCTCACCGTGAGCGCGCAGGCTCTCGACATGCAAGCGGATGGCCTCACGGATGCGCTGCTCGACCTGCTCGAGCGACTCACCCGTTGCAACGCATCCGGGCAGGTCGGGAGCGTACGCCGAGAAGGACCGGTCGCCCCCCTCGATGATCACTGCGTAGGCGGTCATGTGCCTGATCCTCGAAGCCCGGCCTGGCGAAGAACGCTGGCCAGGGTACCTGGCTGCAGATCCTGGCCGAGACTGCCCGCAACGCGACGGTGCCGCGCTTCACCGGATGCCGAAACTGCCGGTGACTCCCGCGCTGTCGATCGAGTCTCCAGCCGTCTGCCTCGAGCATGCGGATGACCTCTCGGACCTTCACCGCCGGCGAGTGTCCGGCGCGGATGCGACATCGAGGCTCTTCGTGGCGCCCGGTCGCCGCAGTGCGTCGGTTCAAGTTCCCGCCGTCGCCACCCAATAGGGTGCCGCTGTGCAGGGCTGGCCAGTGTTCGACGCCGACTCGCACTTCATGGAGCCCGACGACCTGTGGCGCGAGCGGCTGCCGACCGAGCTCCGTGACCGCGCCCCGTTCGGGTCCGGCGACCGCGGCGCGCTGGTGGTCGACCGGGACCGCCGGTTCCCCACGGTTCGCTGGCGGAGCCGCGCCGGCGGGCTCAAGACGCTGAACGAAGCGTGGGCCGAGACCTACCGCCGCTACTCATCGCGGGGCTGGGACCCCGAGGCGTACGTGCTGGCCATGGACGACCAGGGCATCGACCGAATGGCCCTGTACCCGAGCCGGGGCCTGATGCAGGTCGCGGCCTGGGGCCTCGACCCGAAGCTCGCGGCCGCCATCGTGCGGGCGTACAACGACTGGGCGGCGTCCTTCGTCGCCCACGTGCCGGATCGACTGCTCGGCGTCGGCCAGCTCGACCTCCGGGACGTGGACGCGGCGGTCGCCGAGGCCCGTCGCTGCGTGGCCGAGCACGGCTTCCGGGCCTTCTTCGTCCTGGCGGAGCCGCCGCTCCCAGGCGTGACGCTCGAGCGCCCGTACTACGACCCGCTCTGGAGCGCGCTCGAGGAGCTCGACGTGGCGCTGGCGCTGCACAACGTCGCTGGCACCGGGCTCGGGCAGCTCGGCGCCGATCGGTTTGGCGAGTGGGCGCTCCCGCGCATCGCGGCCGCGTTCCCGCTCGAAGCCCAGCTCACGTTGTTCTCGTTCCTGATCGGCGGGATCTGCGACCGCCATCCGCGGCTTCGCGTCGTGGTGCTCGAGGCCGGCGCGGGGTGGGTTCCGTTCTGGCTGTGGTGGCTCGACGAGCTCTACGAGCGCTACGTGGGCCTCGACTGCGACGAGCTCACCGCGAAGCCGAGCGACCTGTTCCGGCGCCAGTGCTTCGTCTCCGCCGAGATCGAGGAGCCGCGGCTTCGCGTCGTGCTCGACGCGCTCGGCACCGACTGCGTCGTCACCGCGTCCGACTTCCCCCACCCCGAGGGGTCGTTCCCGGACGGGGTCCGGGACTTCGTCGACCGGCCCGATCTCACCGACGGCGAGAAGCACCAGATCCTCTGGGAGAACCCGCGCCGCCTGTACGGAGTCGCGAGCTAACCGAAGACGACCGGCAGCGTGGTCGGCGCTCGGAAGGTGAGACCGGTGATGCTCGGCGTCGGAACGTCGCGGTCGAACCGCACGTTCGGGAGCCGGTCCAGCACCGCGTTGATCACCACCGTCGTCTCCATTCGAGCCAGGTGCATGCCGAGGCACATGTGGGGTCCGAAGGCGAAGGCCAGGTGCTGCTGCGGGTCACGGAACATATCGAACTCGTCGGGGCGGTCCCAGCGCGACGGGTCGCGGTTTGCGCCCCCGAGGCAGACATTGATCGGCGAGCCGGCCGGGATCATGACGCCCTCGACCTCGACGTCCCGGGTCGCGGTGCGCCCGATCCCGGTGAGCGGCGGCTCCCAGCGCAGGCCCTCCTCGATGGCTTGCGGCATGAGCGAGCGGTCGTCGCGCAGACGGGCCAGCTGCTCGGGGCGGGTGAGGAGGCCGAGCATGAGGTTGCTCGACGACCGGTAGGTGGTCTCCGCGCCGGCGGGCAGCAGCAGCCGGAGGAAGGCGATGATCTCCTCGTCGGTGAGGCGCTGGCCGTCGAGCTCGGCCTCGGCGAGGACGCTGATCACGTCGCCCCGGGGCTGGCGGCGGCGGTCGGCGATGACCCCGGCGAAGAAGTCGTAGAGCCACTGCGACGCGTTGAGCCCCCGCTCGATGTTGAACCCGATGCTGATGAGCTCGACCGCCTTGCGGTGGAACTGCGGCAGCTCCTCGGCCGGCAGGCCGAGCATCCCCGCGATGACGTGCACCGGGAAGGGCCAGAACAACTCCCGCACCAGGTCGACGCGCCCGTCGTCGACGAACCCGTCGATGAGGCCGTGCACGATGGGGCCGACGAGGTCGACCTCCCAGCGCTCCATCGCCTTGCGGGTGAACGCCTGGGTGATGAGCGACCGGTAAGCGTGGTGCTCGGGCTCGTCCATCTCGAGGATCGAGTGGCCCATGACGACGCCCATGCTGTTGGCGTAGCCGGACGACGAGAACGTCTCGCCGTCCTTCAGGACCGCCTGCACGGCCTCGAACGACAGCGGCGTGTACGGGGTCACGCTCTCGTCGAGGAACGCAGGGTCAACGGGCTCGTCGAAGCCGAACCGATCGTGGTAGCTCCCGGCCTTCACCGGGCACTCGGCCCGCAGCTCAGCGAACACCGGGTACGGGTCGGTCACCGCCTCCGAGCCCATGGCCTCCTCGAAGACCGCGAACGGGTCGTACTCCTCCCCGGACGTCGGGGCGGCCACGTCGGTCATCGCATCCTCTCCCTGTCGGTGGTCGTCGCTCCCCCGGGTCGGCGCCACGC
>CALEYV010000026.1 GCA_937927875.1 uncultured Actinomycetes bacterium
TCGCCCGCAACTCCCCCGCCGCCATGGCCGCCACCAAGCGCGCCCTGTGGGGCGCCCTCGAGGCCGGGCTCACCGACGCCTCCCGCGCCGGCGCCCGAGAGCTCGTCGCGCTCTGGGGTCACCCCGACCAGCAGGAGGGCCCACGCGCCTTCGCCGAGCGGCGCGAGGCCAACTGGGTGGAGCCCGCCGGTCCCGACCCGGCGACCGGTGACGCTCGCTGACCTCTTCGGCGCCGGCGACGCCGACGCCGTCCTCGTGCAGGCCGGCGCGCGCCGCGTCACCCGCGGCCAGCTCGATCAGGCGGCGCAGAGCGTCGCGACCGCACTCGCCGACGTCGGTGCGAAGCCCGGTCACGCGGTCGCGGTGCTCCTGGGCGGCCCGGAAGCGGTGGCGGCGCTCTTCGCGGTGTGGCGAGCCGGACTGGTACACGTCCCGATCAACCCCCGGCTCACCGACGCCGAGGTGGCGCGGGTCCTGGCCGCGGTACCGGTCGCGGCGGCGGTGACCGGAGCCGGCGACGCCGACCGGATCACGGACCTTCCGGTCGTCGTGCTCGAAGCCGGCGACGCGCGCGTGGTCGCCGACCGGTCCCCGACCCGACCGCCGACGCGCTACGACGCCGACGTCGCGCTCGTGCAGCTCACCTCGGGGACGACCGGACCACCGAAGCCGGTGCTGCTCCGCCACTCGGCGGTGCAGACCCAGCTCGACCGGGTGCTCGCCACCCTCCGGGGCGGGAGCCGCGGGCGCCCGACGACGACCCCGATGCCAAACCTCATCCCGCTCTCGCTCTCGCTCTGGGCCGGCATCTACAACGTCTGCTTCGCGTTCCTCGCCGGCGCGCCGGTCGTGCTGCTCGAGCAGTTCGAGCCGCGCGAGTTCGCGGCCCTGGTGGCCGAGCACCAGGTGCGGTCGGTGGTGCTGCCCCCGGCGGCCATGGCCATGCTCGCCGATGACCCCTCGATCACGTCGCTGGCACCGCTGCGGTTCGTGCGCAGCATCACCGCGCCGCTGTCGCCCTTCGTCGCCCGCCGGTTCCACGACCGGTTCGGCGTCGACGTCCTGAACTCGTACGGCCAGACCGAGCTCGGCGGGGAGATCGTCGGCTGGACCGCGGCCGACCTGCGCGCCTTCGGCGCCACGAAGCTGGGCGCGGTCGGGCGGCCCCATCCCGGGGTCGAGCTGCGCGTCGTCGACGGGGAGCTCCAGGTGCGGACCGGGGCCGCGCTCGGCGAGTCGGCCGACGGCTCCGTCGACGACGAGCGCCTCGACGCCGAGGGCTGGTTCCGCACCGGTGACCTGGCGCGCATCGACGAGGACGGGTTCTGCTGGATCGAGGGCCGGGTCTCCGAGATGATCAACCGCGGCGGCCTGAAGGTCTACCCGGCCGCGGTCGAGGAGGTGCTGCGCACCGCGCCCGGCGTCCGTGACGTCGCGGTCGTGGGCGTGCCCGACGAGCGGCTCGGCGAGGTGCCGGTCGCGTTCGTCGTCGGCCCCTTCGACGCCGACGCGCTCACGGAGCGGTGCCGGGCCGAGCTGGCGCCCTACAAGGTGCCGGTCCGGTTCGTGCCCGTGGACGCCCTTCCCCGCAACGCGGTCGGCAAGGTCGTCGCCCGCGACCTCGTCGCCGGTCTCGACCCCTGACCGAGCGGCTCGGGCCCGATCAGCCCGCCACCCGCACGGCCCGCCGCACGCCGCGGGCGACCACCCGCCATCCCAGGGTGGCGAGGCTGATGAACGCGAGGGCGACGAGCCCGAACACCACCGGCGTCGAGCGGCCCGTGACCGTGACGCGCAACACGAGCGCCAGCGCGGCACCGAGCAGGCAGGTGGCGACGGCTCGCCGCCCCCGGGCCGTCCGGGCCGTGTAGAGGCCGGTCGCGAGCGCGGCGGCGAACCAGCCGACCACGAACGGCCACAGGACGGTGAGGAACCACCCGCCGCTGCCGTGGAGGTGATGGTTGGTGCGGCCGAGCGCGACGAAGGCGACGAGCGCCACCGCGTCGAGGACGACCGCGACGCGCGCGTCGGTGCGGGGGGACTCGCTCACCCGGCCGACGTCGCGGTCCGCGCCTGGCGAGTCGGGTCGTGGGCCTCGTTTCCGTTGTGGCGCGGATGGCGCCTCCGGAACGCGAACGCGGCCCCCAGCCCGACCGGGAGCGGCAGCCAGAACGAGACGAGGCGGAACACGAGCGTCGCGAGCACCGCGTCCGAGGCGCCGACACCAGCGAGGGCCAGCGTGCCGGTGAGGCCGGCCTCCACGAAGCCGAGCCCGCCGGGCGTGAACGGGAGCAGGCCCAGCAGCTCCGCGGTCGTGAACGCGAACAGCACCAGCGTCGGCTCGACCCGGGCGCCGATGGCCTGCAGCGCGACCAGCAGCCCGGCGTACTCGAACGCCCAGCGAGCCACCGCGGTGCCGACCGCCATGACCCAGTGCGAGCCCACGGTGGCCCGCAGCGCGTCGCGCTGCTGGACGAGACGCGGCCCGAGGTTCTCGATCGGCGGCCGGCGGCGACGGACCCGGTTGACGACGGCCGCGATGGCGTTCCCGAACATCTCGATCGGCCGGGGTCGGTGCAGCAGCCAGGCCCCGGCCGCCGCGACCACCGCGAACACGATGGCGCCGACCCACGCCGCGTCGGCGAGGCTGCCCGGCACCGACACCCCGGCGACGATGGCCGGGATGCTGAACACCGGCAGCACGAGCACCGTGACGGAGACGAGGATCGACTGGGCGCTGATCGCGGTCGCGACCGACGTGAGGTCGTAGCCGGCGTCGGCCAGGAGCCGGGCCTGGAGCGCGGTGCCGGTCGCGCCACCGCCCGGCGTGATCCGGTTGAAGGCGTTCCCGACTAGCTGGCTCATGGCGCCGTCGAACCAGGACACCTCGGGCATGACGATCCGCTGCAGGGCCCAGATCGAGGCGAAGCTGGCGGCCTCGCAGCCGAGGACCACGGCCAGCCAGATCGGGTTGAACCGGTCGAGGCGCTCCGAGGCCGCGAACACCTCGACCACGCTCGGCGCGAGCAGGTAGAGGCAGATGCCGGTGACCCCGAGGAAGAGGAGCCGGCCCACCGACCAGCGCCCGTGCCGGGGCTCGTCGGCCTCCGGGCGCGCCGAAGCCGGACCGGTGACGCCCGCCCCGACGTCCGGGGCCGCGGTCGGCCGCTCCACAGGTCGACCTCCAGAGCTCATGAGGTACAGCTGCCGGACCTGACGTTATTCAAAGCCCGTGGGTGTCGAGCCGGCCCCGCTCGCCGAGCGAGTACAGGTAGACGAGGGACGGGACGGCCGTCACCAGCGCGGCCAGGAACACGCCCACCACCACCCGCAGGGTGGCGTCGGGGGCCGCG
>CALEYV010000027.1 GCA_937927875.1 uncultured Actinomycetes bacterium
CTGCTGGAGCGTGAAGTGGCCGCGGAGCTCGGCGTAGAGGTCGTCGTCGATCGGGTCCCCGGTCGTGAGCCGTCGCGAGTAGCGGACGACGGTGCGCTCGACCGGGGAGAACACCTCCGTTGACGGCTCCGGGTCGGCCAGGCCCCGGAGCTTCGCCTCGCTGAGTCCCACGCTCCGACCGAGCGTGATGTGGGTGGGCACTCAGTAGTGACAGCGGTTCTCCGCCGATGCGGTGAGGTACGCGAGCTCCCGGAGCGCGGGGTCGACCGTGGAGCCCCAGTAGGCCGGGGCGCTGAAGCGCATGAACCCGTCCAGCAGCGCCGGGTGGTTGGCCAGGGCCCGCAGCACGTTGAAGTCCATCCCGGACCCGCGCAGGTCGCGCAGCAGCGTCGCGGTCTCAGGGTCGAGTCCGTCGTCGTCGGGGTCGACGAGCGGGATCCGAGGGTTCACGTCGCCGCCCGCTCGACCGCCTCGATGTGCTGGAGCTCGACCATGAGCGGGAGCAGGAAGCCGATGTACGCGCTGGTGAGGACGAAGTCGCTCGTCGGCCCGGGGGTGGTGCGGCTGGCGACGTCGATGATCCGGACCCGGTCGTCGCGGGCCTGGCGCTTCCTCGCCCGCTCGACGATCGCCTCCAGCTCCTCCTTGGTGTCGACCTGGAGCCCGAAGTGGTCGAGGGCGGGGGCGACCACGAACGGCTCGGCCGGCAGCAGGTAGATGAACTGCGCGAAGACCCCCGTATAGAGGATGAGGGGGTTGCCCGACTCGCCCGAGTTGTCGCCCTCGGTCCAGCCGAACACGTCGCCGTAGAAGTCGAGGATCTCGGCCCGCCCGTGCTCGTCGAGCACCGCGGGGTCGAGGCTGAGCGTCACGTGGTTGAGCACCGGGCGCGGGGGTCTGTCCGTCATGGCTTCGCCTCCGGTCGGACGAGGACCTTCGCCGCGACGGCGCCGCGGGCCAGGTCGTGCAGGGTCGGGAGCAGGGCGTCGAGGCCGATGTCCGCCGGCTCGATGAGCAGGTCGACCGGGAGGCGGCCGGACGCCAGCAGGTCGAGCGCGGGCGCGAACCCGTCGGCGTCGTAGTTGTACGCACCCACGATGGTGAGCTCGAGCACGATCACCCGATTGTGGTTCACCCGCGGCCACTCGTGGCCGGTGCCCACGAACACCAAGGTGCCGGCGTAGTCGAGGTGGCCGAGCGCGGCCGGCACGGCCTCGGCCCGACCCGAGCACTCGAAGACCACCGTGTACGGGTCGTCGGCCGTCTCCCCGATCGGCACCGGACCGAGCTCGTCGGGCGTGATCGCGCCCGTCGCGCCGACCGCCCGCGCCCGCTCGCGCCGCGTCGGGGACGGCTCGGACACGACGACGTGCTCGACGCCGAGGCTGCGGAGCACGGCCGTGATGAGCAGGCCGACCGGCCCCGCGCCGGTGACGAGCACCCGGTCGGCGGCCGTCACGCCCGCGATGTGGGCGGCGTGGATCGCGATCGCGGTCGGCTCGGTGAGCGCGGCGGTCCGCAGCGACAGCCCGTCCGGGACCTGGAGCAGCCGGGCGGCCGGGACCGTCACGTAGCGGCAGAAGGCGCCGCGGAAGCCGAGGTAGTCGGGGGGCGGGCGCCGCAGGCACACCGACGGCCGGCCCCGCCGGCAGGCCCGGCACTGTCCGCACCCCGGCTCGGGCCCGGCGACGACGGGCGTGCCGAGGTCCCAGCCCTCGACGGCGTCGCCGACCGCGGACACCGTGCCCGCCCACTCGTGCCCGAGCACCGCGCCGGGACGCGCGTACTGCTCGAGCACCAGGTGCAGGTCGGTCCCGCAGATCCCGCAGTGCGAGACCTCGACGAGGACCTGGTCGGGCTCGATGGGGGGGACGGGGAGAGCCCGGACCTCCAGCTCGCCGTGGCCGACGTACACCGCGGCCGGCATCGTCTCCGCTGCCATGTTCCGCGGAGCGTATTCGCTGGCCGGTTCCGGGCCGGCCGGCCGGCGCTCTCAGGGGTGGTTCAGGGCCGACGGCGCACGCTGCTCGGGTGCCTCGGAGGTCGGCACGGGATCTCTCTCCTCGACGCGACACGTGCCGGCCGCCGGGGAACATCACGGCGCGGCGACGGCAGCGTTAGGGGGCGACGCCGAGCTCGCGAGCCCAGCGCAGGCTCTGGCGCGCCGACCCGACGTGGGCGATGTGCACGACGTGGCCCTCGCCGGCGCTGGCGTCGCCGTAGGTGATGGGGCCGCGGCCGTTCGCCTCGGCCTCGCGCGCCAGCCGGTCGAGGTCCTGCCAGTAGGCGATCTCGGCCGCGGTCGGTGTGAACACCTCGTGCACGACCGCCAGGTGCGCGGGGTCGCCGAGCATCATGCCGAAGTAGCCGAGCTCGCGCAGCTGGGTCGCCCAGGCCCTGAGGCCGTCGACGTCGTCGCGTCCGCCGCCCCACATGCCGCTGATCGGGTAGCGGATGCCGGCGGCGCGGGCGTCGACGAGGACCTTCGAGCGCAGGAACAGCGTCTCCCGGCCCTCGGCGGTCCAGCGATAGCCGAGGGCCTGGTGAATGTCGCCGAACCGCGACACCGCGCCGCCCATGTACGCGACGCGTGGCGACGCGACCGCGATCTCGTAGGCGCCGCGGATCGCCGATGCCGTCTCGAGCACCGGGTAGATCGCGGTGGAGCCCAGCGGGAGGTCCTGCTCGACCTCCATGACCGCGAGCAGCGCGTCGGCGCCGTGGATGTCGGCCGGGCCCTGCACCTTCGGCACCAGCACCCCGGTGAGGAAGGGACCCATGACCGCCCGCAGGTCCTTCAGCGTCTGGCCCGAGAACGGGGGCTGCACCCGGGCGAACACGACCGGGCGCTCGTGGCCCGGCGGCAGCCGGTCGAGGAAGGCGCGGACGCCGGCCCGGGCCTCCTCGCGGGCCGGCTCCGGGAACGGGGTGCGGGGCTCCTCGAGGTCGATGACGATCGAATCGGCGCCCGAGCCGAGCGCGCGCTCCAGTTGGTCCGGCTGGTCCCCGGGCGTGAACAGCACCGAGCGCAGCGGCCGGGCCGCCTCCTTGCCGGTCGCCATCAGTCCGGCTCGGAGGCCAGCAGGGTCGCGGCGGCCTGCTCGCAGACGGTCCCGGCGAAGAAGTCGGGGTTCAGGGCGCCGTGGAGCCGCACCGGGTTGACGAACGTGAGCTCGCGGAACTCGCCGGCGTCGAGCAGGCCCCGCTCGACGAGCTCGAACGCCTCGGCCACCGGCTCGGTCATGTCGGGCACGTCCCAGTGCGAGATGTCCGACCCGAGGACGGGGCGGAGCCGGGTCCCGAGCGGGTTCACGTCCTCTCGGAAGGCCCACACCAGGAGCGGGTCGTCGGCCTCGCAGCCGAAGTAGAAGCGGGGCGCGAACAGCTCCCGCAGGTCGGACGGTGACTCGATCCCGCAGGCCGCGAACTCGTCGAGCTCGGCCGGCCGGGCCGCGGGTCGGGCGAAGTAGGCGCGCAGCTCGTCGAGCCGGGCCCGCACGCCGTCGTCCCCGTAGGTCGCGAGGTAGCCCATGAGCTCGTCGACATCGAGGCGGTCGGGGTCGAGGCCGCCGATCGTGTCGCGGTTGCGCTTCTCCCAGTGGCCGACCAGGCCCGCGAACAGCGCGCACGCCCACGCCACGCCTCCCTCGAGGAACCCGATCCGCAGCTTCGGGAAGCGGCGCGTCACGCCGCCGAGGAACAGCGACTTGCAGAGGGACTCGTGCGCGGCGGCGAGCCCGTTGATGTGGTTGTACACGTAGCTCGAGATCGAGCGGGTCACCCGATGGTGCTGCAGCGCGCTGTGGACCACCGGCGCGACCCCGAGCTCGACGCACTTGGCCCAGAACGGGTCGTAGTCGTAGGGGCTGTCGAGGCCGAACATGTCGAGCCGGTACGAGTCGCGCCCGATCGGGCGGCGGGCGTAGCCGGCGATGAGCGCCGACTTCAGGCCGAGCTCGCCTACCGCGTACTCGAGCTCCGCGATCGCCTGGTCCGGGGTGTTCATCGGGATCAGCGCGCCGACCGTGCAGCGATCGCGGTAGGGCGCGAACTGTCGGGCGTGCGAGCGGTTCGCGGCCCGGCACAGCGCGGACGACAGCTCCTCGTCCGTCTCCTCGAAGAAGGCGAGGGTCATCGACGGGTACAGGATCGTGAAGTCGATGCCGAGCTCGTCGAGCCGCTCGTAGAGCAGCGACGGGAGGTGGGCCGTCGCGCGGTCACGCGCGTCGTGGGTCGGCCAGCCCCACCAGGAGGGCATGGCCCGCCACTCGCGGCGCACCGCGGGGTCGGCCCGGTCGGCCAGGTTCGACGCGGTGTCGGTCGGCGCGACCCGCCCGGCCCGGAACCGGTCCCGCAGGACCGAGCCGCCGAACTCCTCGAGGCCCGCCATCAGCTCGTCGTCGAGCAGCGGCCCGAGCTCCACGAAGTGGCCGTCGGCGTCGACGATCGGGTGCCCGACCGTCTCCCGCACCGACGCGGCCGCGATGGACGTCGTGGTCATGGCACCTCAGCGGCTCGGGGACTGGCCGCCATTCAACCGCGTCCGGGCTCGGCGCGGGCCGGTCAGGTCTCGTCCGGAGCGTGGCGGCGGAGCCGGCGGGCGGAAGCCGAGAGCCGCTCCCGCGTCTCCGCGCTCAGCCGGGACCACACGTAGAGGAGCACCGCGATCGCGATCGCGACCCCGGCCCCGGCCTGGCCGAGGTCCCCGAGGGTGCCGGACGCGATGACGAAGCCGAAGAAGGCGAGGGCGGCGACGAGCACCGCGACGAACCCTCGGGCGGCGACGGCGGTGCTGCTCACGACGCTGGAGCGTACGACCGGCCCTGGTAGCGGCGGCGATCGGCCCCGCCGGCCGGTTCAGGCGTGCGCGCTGAGTCCGCGCCCGCGCTCGCCCGCCTGCAGCAGGCGGCCGATCTCGGCGACCTCGACGCGGACGGCGTCGGCGAACCAGCGTCGGGCGGCGAGATCGTGGAGGTTGCCGAGGACGCCGTGGCCGAGGTCGAGCTCCTCGACGTGGTGGATCCGCACCCCGTCGTCGGTGTCGTCGATCTCGAACCAGGCGTGGAGCCCCCGTGGCACGCCGTGCTCGAGTGTCACGTCGATGTGGTTCGGCTCCTTCCACTGGTACCGGGTGACGACCGAGCCGGGCAGGCGGCCGAGGAACCGGCCGTCCTCACGGGCGATCATCCCGTTCTCGGTGTCACCGAGCTTCGTCACCCAGACCATCTTGGTGTCGGCCTTCGTGTACTGGGCGGGGTCGAGCACGAAGTCGAACGCCTCCTGAGCCGAGACGCCGGGCACGACCACCGTTCCCTCACCGCGAATCACAGACCACCTCCCGAGCGGAACACCTCAGTGGTACCAGGCCGAGGCGGCTGGATCCGAGCCCGACGGCGCCGCCGCTACTGGCGGGGCGGCATGACGAGCACCGTGCCCTGGGCGGCGGCGACGAGGCGGTCCTCGTTGTGCACCTCGATCCGCACCACCGCGGTGCGGCTGGAGAGAGCGATGATCTGCGCGGTCGCCACGAGCGTCCCGCCCGTGACCGGCGCCAGGTAGTTGATCTTGAACTCGGTGGTCGCGGCCCAGGCCCCGCGAGGGATGACCGGGTAGCAGACCGTGCCGAGCACGTGATCGCACAGCGCGGCGATCACGCCGCCGTGCAGGTTGCCGAACGGCGTCTTCAGGTCGTCGCGCACGTCGACGGCCGCCCGCAGCAGTCCTGCTCCGACCTCCTCGTGGCGGAGCCGAAGATAGCCAGGAAGGCCGGTGAGGTCGTCGGGCAGGTTGGCGAGGCCGGCCGCGACCTTGGGATCGAACTGCGGGAACGCCGGACTCGCGTCAGCCACGCCGAGGATCATGGCCCAATCGCCGCGCGAGCGCCGCGGAACTCGCGGCCGGCCCGAGCGTGGCGATTAGCGTGCCGCCCGCGCCGCCACCGGCGGGGCGGGAGGAGGAGACGGCATGGCCCACCGCAGCGAGCAGCGCCTGCGCGACCTGTACGCCGCCTTTGCGCGCGGCGACCTGGCGGGCTTCCTCGACGGATGCACGGACGACGTGACGTTCTCGGTCCCCGGCTACGCGTGGGGCAGCGGAACTCATGCCCGAGACGAGTTCATCCCGTGGATCGAGAGCGTCATCGCCCGCACCGGCGGGACGTTCCGGGAGGACATCGTCGACGTGGTTGCCAACGACGAGCACGGGGTGCTGCTGCTCGTGCACACCTTCGACCGAGAAGGGACCCACCACGAGTACCAGACCGCGCATCTGGTGGAGCTCCGCGGCGACCAGATCAGCCGCTGGATCGAGCACCCCGGCAGCATGCGCGAGTTCGAGGCGGCCTGGGGTCGGAAGTAGGACGGTGGCCGGACGGCCGCGGCGCTCGCGACCGTCCGGCGCCCGTCGCTACGACGACGAAGACGGGGGGTCCTTCGGCGTCGGGAGGCCACACGCCTGCGCGGCGGCTTTGAACGCGGTCCGCTGGGCGTCGGTGGGCGGACTCGGCGGCTTCTGGCCCGGCGTGGGTGGGGTGATGCCATGCTGCGACAGGCAGGTCTTCTGCGCGTCGGTCAGCTGGATCATGTGATGCTTGCCGTCCGGCTTCGGGAGGCCGCAGGCCTGCGCGGCGGCCTTGAACGCGGCCCGCTGGGCGTCGGTCGGCGGGCTCGCCGGCTTCTGGCCCGGCGTGGGCAGCGTGACACCGTGCTGCGTGAGGCACGCCTTCTGGGCGTCGGTCAGCTTCGGGGGGTGCGGACCGTTCGGGGTCGGGTCAGTCTGCGCCGACGCCAGCGGCGCGAGCACGCCGATGAGCAACGGGACTGCGGCGATCCCGACGAGATACCGCACCACGCGATGCCTTCGAGCGTGGAGCGGCGACGGATGCGTGGGCATGGTTCGAGCCTCCTTGGTTGGCTGACCGGGTTTGGCTGTCCGGTGCAGCATCCGCCGCGCCACCTGAACCGCGCGTAAGAGGTGGCTGAGAGCGCGCTCAGGTTCTCAGGACCGAAGCGAGGCGCCGGTTGTCAGCTCCACAGGTCGCGCAGCGACGCGTCGACCGCGTGCCCGACCGGCGCGGCGCGGCCGCCGACGGCGGTGATGCACGGCGGCGGCGGTCCGTGGTGCACCGACTCGAAGAGGCCCCGCGTCTCGGCGGGCAGGAACCGCGTGAGCTGCGCGTAGTGGTGGGCGTCGTCGAGGCCGTAGCGGCGATGGAAGTACCGGAGCGGGAAGTAGACGTGGAGGTGGTCGCGCGCTCGGGTGAGCGCCACGTAGAAGAGCCGCCGCTCCTCTTCGATCTCGGCCGCGTTTCTCGTCGCGAGGTCGGACGGGAACATGCCGTCGGCGGCGTGGATCACGTGCACGGCATCCCACTCGCCGCCCTTCGCCGAGTGCACGGTCGACAGGACCAGGTAGTCCTCTTCCAGTGACGGCGGGCCGGCGAGCTCGCCGGTCGACACCGGCGGGTCGAGGACCAGCTCTGCGACGAGCTGGGCCCGGCTCTGGTACGAGGCGGCGAGGTGCTCGAGCTCCTCGAGGTCGCGCAGGCGGGCCTCGGCGTGGTGGTACCGCCGGCGGACCAGCGGGTCCAGCGCCCGTCGGAGGTGGGCGACCTGCAGCTCGGTCGGTGTGCCGTCGACGCAGGCGGCCGCGGCGGTGGCGAGCCGGTCGAGCTCGGGGCGGGCCGATCTCGGCGCCGACGGGACGGCGCGCCGCAGCCGGTCGGCCGGCGCGGCGGCGTCCTCGGACCGGGGCCGGACCCCGAGCTCGGTCAGGAGGCGACGGGCGGTGGCGGGCCCGACCCCCTCGGCGAGCCGCAGCACCCGGAACCAGGCCAGCTCGTCGTACGCGTTGTCGAGGATCCGGAGCAGCGCGAGCAGGTCCTTGATGTGGGCCGCCTCGAGGAATCGGAGCCCGCCGTACTTCACGAACGGGACGTTCCGCTGGGTGAGCTCGATCTCCAGCAGCGCGCTGTGGTGCGCGGCCCGGAACAGCACCGCCTGCTCGCGGAGCTGCACGCCCTCCTCGTAGTGCCCGAGCACCGTCTCGCAGACCGATTCCGCCTGGGCCTGCTCGTCGGCGCACGTCACGAGCCGGGGCGGCCGGGCGTCGGGCCGACGCGACCACAGCTCCTTCTCGTACTTGTCGGACGCCTCCGCCATCACCGCGTTGGCCACCGCGAGGACCGACGGTGTGGAGCGGTAGTTCTCCTCCAGGGTGACCACGGCGGCGCCCGGGTACTGACTCGGGAAGGCCAGGATGTTGGCGGCGCTGGCGGCGCGGAACGAGTAGATCGCCTGCGCGTCGTCGCCCACCACCATCACGCCTCGGGCCTGGCGCGTCATCGCCCGCACGATGTCGGCCTGCAGCGTGTTCGTGTCCTGGTACTCGTCGACGAGGACGTGCTCGAAGCGGCCGGCGAGCGTGGGTCCGACGGTCTCGTTGGCGGTCGCGGCGACCCAGAACAGGAGCAGGTCGTCGAAGTCGAGCAGCTGCTGGGCCCGCTTCCGTTCCGTGTACTCGCTGAAGACCTGCCCGATGGTGCTCGCGTCGGCCCCGCACCACGGGAACGACGCCTCGAGCACCTCCCGGAGCGGCCGTTGGGTGTTCGCGACCCGGGAGTAGATCGCGACCAGGGTGTCGGCCCGGGGGAAGCGACTTCGGCCCGTCACGGCCTCGGTGCGGACGAGTCCCATCAGCTCGCCCGCGTCACCCTGGTCGAGGACGCTGAACTCGGGTCCGAGTCCGATCGCGGCCCCGTGGCCGCGGAGCAGCCGGTGCGCGACAGCGTGGAAGGTCCCGCCCCACACCCGGCGCGCCGCCGCCGGGTCGGCGGATCGACCGGCCCGGCTCAGCATCTCGGCCGCCGCCCGCCGCGTGAAGGTCAGCAGCAGGATCCGCTCCGGCGGGGTGCCGCGCTCCAGCAGGGCCGCGACCCGGGCGGCCAGCGTCTTGGTCTTCCCGGTGCCCGCCCCCGCGACGACGAGCAGCGGTCCGTCACCGTGGTCGACGACCTGGCGCTGGGCGGGGTTCAGGCCCTCGATCGGGCTGGGCACCGGGCCAGGCTATCCGAACAGGTGTTCGCATCCGGGCGGTTGAGGGTCGGTCAAGATCTCGCGGTGCGGACCCGGCCGAGCCGACCCTGGCGCCTGCTCGTGCTGCCGGTGGCGCTCGCGCTGCTGGTCGGCGGGCGGCCGGCCGCGGCGGCGACGGGCCCGGCCCGCGATCCCTTCGCGGGGGTGGACCGCGCCATGCGAGCCCGGCTGCGCGGCCAGCGGGGCGGCGCGGTGCTGATCGCCCGCGACACGGTGACGCTGCACCAGCGGAGCTTCGGCGACTTCCGCCCGACCACGCGGCTGCCGATCGCGTCGGCCAGCAAGTGGCTCACCGCGGCGACCGTCATGACGCTCGTGGATCAGGGCCGGCTGAGCCTCGACGCCCCGGTCGCCACCGTGCTGCCGGAGTTCGGGGGCGACAAGGCGGCCATCACGCTGCGGATGCTGCTGTCCCACCGGTCCGGGCTCCTCGAGCCCGACTGCGTCGCCGACCCCACCACCACGACCGCGACCTGCGTGCAGCGCATCGCGCAGTCGTCGCCGATCGACCCGCCCGGCCAAACGTTCCACTACTCGAGTGTCGGCTTCGAGATCGCAGCGCGCATGATCGAGGTCGTCACCGGCGAGTCCTTCGAGCGAGCCTTCGAGGATCGGATCGCCAAGCCGGTCGGCATGACGCACACGCGCTTCGACCTGCTCGGCCGCCGCCACCCCGACCCGGCCGCGGGGGCGAGATCGACGGTCGAGGACTACGCGCGGTTCCTGGACCTGATCGTGCACCTCGGCGTGACCGGCACCACCCGGGTCCTCCAGCCCGGCTCGGTGCTCGAGATCGAGCGCGACCAGGAGGTCGGCGTCGACACCACCGGCGACGCCGCCGTGCACATCACCAAGAACCCGACCTACGGCCTCGGTGTGTGGCGTGACCTCCCGGGCCCCGCCGGCGCGGGGGTGATCGTCGACGGCAGCGGCGCCCTCGGCTTCTACCCGTGGGTCGACCGCCAGGACGGCGCGTACGGCATCGTGGCGGTGGACGACGAGCGCGGCCCCGAGCTGGCGGTGCCGGCCTCCCAGCGGGTGGCGCGCCTCGAGTGGACCGTCGCCGCGCTGGCGCCGTGAGCCGGGGCGAGACCGGGGCGCCGCCGGCGGGTCAGAGGATCGCGCCGCGCTCCTTGTAGGTGACGAGGTCGTCCCACGAGAGGCCCAGCTCGAGCAGGACCTCCTCGGTGTGCTGGCCGTGCTCCGGCGCGCGCCGCAGCTCCGGCGGCGACTCGTCGAACTGGACCGGGTTGGCGACGAGCGCGACGGGCGTGCCGTCGTCGGCGTCGACGGTCGGCAGGTAGCCGTTGGCGATCACCTGGCCGTCGTCGTGCAGCTCGAGGGCCGTCTGCACCGGTGCCCAGACGCCCTGCATGGTGGCGAGGCGGTCGCGCCAGGCCGCCAGCGGCGCGCTGGCGAAGATGTCGGTGATCAGCTGGCGGCACTCTCGTCGGTGCTCGTACCGGGCGCGCGCGTCGACGAACCGGGGGTCGTCGACGAGCTCGGGGTGCCCGAGATGCTCGCAGAAGTCGGCCCAGAAGCGATCCGACTCGAGCATGACCAGGCTGACGTAGCGGCCGTCCCCGGTCCGGTAGAGGCCGACCAGCGGGTTGGGGAAGTCGCCGCGGTCGAAGCTCGGCGTCTCCACGTCCTCGTAGAGCTTCGACGACACGACGTCGGGGGACAGGTTCCAGAGCGCGGTGCCGAGCAGCGAGACGTCGACGATCGAGGCCTCGCCGGTGCGGGCTCGGCGGAGCAGCGCCGCCGCGATGCCGCCCGCGATCGCCATGCCGCCCATGACGTCGCCGAACGCGGGCCGCTGCCCGATCGGCGGCTCGACGCCGCGCGGGGTCAGGGCGGTCGCGATCCCGCCCCGGGCCCAGTACGACGCGCCGTCGTAGCCGCCCTTGCCGGCGTCGCCGCCGCGAACGCCCTGGCCGCTGCCGCGGACGTAGATCAGGTCCGGGTTGCGGGCCCGGAGCTGCTCGACGTCGATCTCGAGTCGGGCCCGCGCGTCGGGCAGGAAGTTCGTGAGGAACACGTCGCTCGACTCGGCGAGCCGGTAGAGGAGCTCCCGGCCGTCGGGGTCGGCCAGGTTCAGGCCGACGCTGCGCTTGCCGCGGTTCGGCTGCTCGATCATGTAGTTGAACCCGCCGACCGCGCCGGGCACGAGCCCGGAGCTGATGAGGCCGCGCTGGGGGTCGCCGGTCACCGGATGCTCGATCTTGAGCACGTCGGCGCCCCAGTCGGCGAGGATCGCGCCCGCCGCCGGCACGAACGTCCACGACGCGACCTCGAGCACGCGGATGCCCGACAGGATCTCGCTCATCTGACTCCTCTCCGGTGGCGAGAGAGTGTGGCATCGGCGGCGCAGCCTCGCGCCAGCGCGCCGTCCGGACCGATCGCTCTACGGTTTTCGTCGTGGACGTCGAGCCCATGTTCGACCTCTCGGACCAGGTCGCCATCGTCACCGGGGGCGGCACCGGCATCGGCCGCGCCACCGCGCTCGTCCTCGCCGACCACGGCGCGGACTTGGTCCTGGCCAGCCGCCGGCGGGAGAACCTGGAGCGAGTGGCGGGCGAGGTCGAGACTCGAGGCCGACGGGCGCTCGTCGTGCCGACCGACGTCCGCGACGTCGCGGCCTGCACCGCGTTGGTCGACGCGACGGTGCGTGAGTACGGGCGTCTGGACATCCTCGTGAACAACGCCGGGGGGTCGCAGTCGCGGCCGCTCGAGGCGTGGGACGTCGATGGCTGGCAGAACTCGATCGACCTGAACCTGCGGAGCACATTCGTCCTCTCGCAGGCGGCGGCCCGCTGCATGACCGAGCGGGGCCGGGGCGCCATCGTCAACATCTCGTCGGGCGCCGCCGAGCGGGGACTCCCGTTCGTCGCCCCGTACGGCGCGGCGAAGGCGGGGGTCGAGAACCTCACTGAGTCCTTCGCCGCCGCGCTCGCGCCGCACGGCATCCGCGTGAACTGCATCGGGGTCGGCGCCATCAAGTCGGAGGGGTTCGTGCGGGCCATGGAGCGCATCGGGCAGGACCCCGACCAGGTCGGCGGCCGGTCCAACGGCTTCGGCCGGGCCGGGCTCCCGGAGGAGATCGCGTGGCCGATCCTGTTCCTCGTCTCGCCGGCCGCCAGCTTCCTGTCCGGCCAGACCATCTATGTGGGCGGACCGCCGGTGGTGCCCGGCTACGCGGGCCCGCGAGCAGGTGACGGCGGGTGAGGCGCGAGCTCCTCGAGCGAGCGCGCACCAGCCTCCCGCCGCGTCTCAACGCCGGCCTCCTGCTCGGCGAGGGCGGCTGCTGCATCCTCGGCTGGATGCTCCTCACGGCGGGCTTCCACGAGATCGCCCTGTTCGGCAACCCGATCGGTGTCGTCGACCCCGGACACGGCGGCCCCGCCCCCGAGGTCGTCGCCGACGCCTACGACCTGCCGCTGCGCGACGTGCAGGCCCTCGCCCAGCTGAACGACGACACGCCCAGCCCGGACCGGGTCGCCGCGGTCGCGGCGCGTCTCGACGAGCTCCTCGCCCGCGGCGACGAGCGGTGACGGTCGACGGCGGCACCCTCGTCTGCGACGCCCTCCGCCGCGAGGGCGTCACCCACGTGTTCGGGCTGGGCGGCGGTCACATCAACCCCACCTGGTGGGCGATCCAGGCTGCGCCCGACATGACCCTCATCGACGTCCGCCACGAGGCGGCCGCGACCTACGCCGCCGAGGGGTGGGCCCTCGCCACCCGCCAGCCCGGCGTGTGCCTCGTCACCGCCGCGCCGGGTGTGACCAACTCGATCACCGGGCTCGCCAACGCGCGGGCGAACGGCTCGCCGGTGGTGTGCATCGCCGGCGCGGCGACGCTCCGGGGCCAGGACACCGGCGAGGTCGAGTCGCTCGAGCAGCTCGAGCTGGTGCGCTCGGTCACGAAATGGGCGCGACGCGTGTACCACCTCGACCGGATCCCGGAGTACGTCGCGCTGGCGTTCCGCGCCGCCCGCAGTGGCAAGCCCGGGCCGGTGTACCTCGAGCTCGCCATCGACCTCATCCACTCGCGGCTCGAGGGCGCCGACGCCGAGGTGCCGCCCCGCCTCGACGACCAGGCCGGCGGCGGCGCGGCGGCCGCGCCGCTCCTCGAGCGGGCGGTGACGCTCCTCGAGTCCGCCGAGCGACCGGCGGTCGTCGCCGGCAGCGGCGTGTGGTGGGCCGACGCCGACGACGAGCTGCGCGACTTCGTCGAGCACAGCGGGATCCCGGTCGTGACCCGCCAGGCGGCGCGGGGGACGATCCCCGACGACCATCCGCGCTGCTTCGGGCAGGACTGGCAGAACGTCTGCTACCAGGCCGACGCGCTGCT
This sequence comes from uncultured Actinomycetes bacterium, assembly GCA_937927875.1. GTDB lineage: Bacteria > Actinomycetota > Acidimicrobiia > IMCC26256 > PALSA-555 > PALSA-555. Next base: position 13,446 of record CALEYV010000027.1, read on the forward strand.
CGTGATCGGCAAGCAGCTCGACTACTTCTTCGGGTACGGCCGGTTCCCGGACGCGCAGCTGATCCAGGTCGACGTGAACCCGCTCGAGATCGGCCGCAACCGGGCTCCGGTGAGCGTCGGGATCGTGGGTGACGCCAAGGCCACGCTCCGCCAGCTCACCGAGGCGATCAAGCCGCTGCCGACCGACGACTGGACGTCGCACCTGCGGACCCAGGCCACGACGATCGCGGCCCGTCAGGCCTCGCTGGCCCGGTCGGACCAGACGCCGATGCACCCCCTCCGCCTCTGCCTCGAGCTGCGCGACCTGCTCGACCGCGACGCCACCGTCGTGGCGGACGGCGCGTTCAACATGATCTGGACCCGGGCCGCCTTCCCCGCCTACCGACCAGGGCGGAACCCGAGCATGAGCAACTTCGGGAACATCGGCTACGGCGTCGGGTACGCGATCGCGGCCGCGCTGGCCCGGCCCGGCTCGCAGGTGGTGTGGGCGGTCGGCGACGGCTCGTTCGGGTTCCACGCCATGGAGCTCGACACAGCGGCGCGCTTCGGCCTGCCGATCGTGACCGTGGTGATGAACAACCAGGGATGGAGCGGGCAGTGGGTGCCGCTCGGCGTCCGCCACTACGAGCGGCTGGCGGGCGGCTTCGACGGCGACGGCGAGCTGATCGAGCGGCCGGACCAGATCCGGCCGGCGCTCGAGCGGGCGCTGGCGGCCACCAAGCCCTACATCGTCAACGCCCTCGTCGAGCCGGCCGCCGAGTACTTCCCCGGTCGCTGGCTCGGCTCGCCCGCCCAGGCGGCGCCCGGCTGAGCTACCGGGGCCGGTCGCCGATGATGCTGGCCCGCTCTACGACGCGGACGTCGGGCCAGTAGTCGGACGCCGCGTAGTGCTGCACGGCCCGGTTGTCCCAGAACGCGACCGAGTCCGGCGCCCAGCGGAACCGGCACTGGTACTCGATGGTGTCGGCCTGGCGGGACAGCCGGTCGATGAGCTCGGTGCTCTCGGCCTCGTCGACGTCGAGGATGCGGTCGACGAAGAACTGGTTCACGAAGATCAGCTTGCGGCCCGTCTCGGGGTGGGTGCGGACCACCGGGTGTACGACCGGTGGGTACTGGGCGCGCATCTCGGCCTTCTTCGAATCGGGGATCGTGGCGCCGAAGACGCCCGAGTAGTCGTGGACGGCCCGGAGACCCTCGACGCGTGCCTTCAGGTCGTCGTCGAGGCCGTCGTAGGCCGCGCACATGTCGGCGAACAGCGTGTCGCCGCCGGTCGGCGGCACCTGCACCGCGTGCAGGATCGCCCCCATCGACGGGACCTCGCGCCACGTCACGTCGTGGTGCCAGCCGTTCTCGTAGCCGCCGACGTCGGCTGACTTCGCGAACCGCACCAGCTCGGGCTGGTCGGTATTCGAGGGGATGAAGGGATGGATCTCGAGCTCCCCGAACCGGCGCGCGAACGCGACGTGCTGGGCCGGGGTGAGCGGCTGGTCGCGGAAGAAGAGCACCTTGTAGTCGAGGAGGGCCTGACGGACCTCGGCGATGACGGCGTCCGGGAGGGGCGCGGTCAGGTCGAGGCCGCTGATCTCGGCACCCACGGTCGCGCCGACCGGATGGGCGTCGAAGGCTTGCCACGACAGCGCGGCGAGGCGGGCCCGCTCCTCGGCGAGGTGACCGATCGGGCCGACGTCGATACCCCACGGCTCGAGGTGGATGCGGGTGGCGGCCAGGCGCCGGCCCGGATCCTGGTTCGGTCGGGCGTCGTCGGGCGCGGTGGTCTCGGTGGTCGACACGCCGACCTCCCTCGTTTCGTCGCGAAGGATGGCACAGCCGGCCCGAGCCTCGCCGTCAGAGATAGTCGTGGCGAGCCAGGTGCCGGGTCGCGAACCAGCCCGGGATGGCGGGCAGGTAGAAGTAGATGAGCTGGTTCGCGAGCGCGGTGGCGACCGCGATGTCCTCGCGCACGCCGAACGCGACGAGCACCGCCGACAGGCCGACGGTGCCGACCGCGCTGCCGCCGCCCGGGATCGGCACGATCGACGCCACCGTGATCACACCGATGTTGGCCGCCAGCAGCGGCCAGAACGACACGTGGCCGCCGAACGCCAGCAGACAGGCGGCGAGGCACCACGTCGCGATCAGCGTCGCGAGCACGTTCCCACCCAGGAGCAGCGCCAGCTGGCGCGGCGACCGGAGCGCCGACCAGATCGTCGACGCGGCGCGGACCACCGGCGGCATCACGGTCCGTCGGATCCGGGGGATCCCGCCGATGAACGCGGCCGCCACCCCGACCGCGGCCGCCGCGTAGAGCGTGAACTCGACGAGGCCGCCGGTCGGCAGCAGCGACCAGTCGACGGTGGCCGGCTCGACGACGAGCGCGAGGACGAACAGCAGGATGGCGGCGGACAGGTTCCCGAGCGTGCTCAGCAGCCCGCCGGCCGCGATCGCCGAGCTCAGGTCGATGCCCCGCTTCTGCAGGAACCGGACCTGGAGGCCGGTGCCGCCGATCCCGGGGATGGCGAGGTTCGAGAACGACATCGCGACCTGGAGCTCGGTCGTCGGCCAGATCGGGAGGCGAAGCGGCACCGTGCCCTGGAGGCCGAGCGCGAATCCGATGTTCGAGGCGAAGGAGAGGACGAGGGCGGCGCTGATCCAGGACCAGTCGGCGTTGCGGAAGGTGTGCAGGACCATCGTGGGCTCGCCGACGTCGCCGAGCAGCACCCCGGCCGCGACGAGCGTCCCGATGGCGAGGGCCAGGCTCGACGCCCGGACCCGCTGCAGCTGGACGAGCTCCGGCGGTTCGGCGCCGAGGACCGAGGCCGCCGACAGCCGGAGGTCGCCGAGGTAGCCGCGGCGGTCGCCGTAGCGCTCGGAGAGGCGCTGGCGGGTGGCGCGGGTCAGCACCGCGGGCTGGAGGAGGGTCAGCGCCTCGAGCACCAGCTCGGTGCCGACCGCGTCCGCCGCGGCCTCGACGGCCCGCCGGTCGCCGACGATGGCGGCCGTCGCGGCGAGGAGCTGCGCGACGTCGACCGGCACCCGGCGGTGAAAGCGCGTCGACGTGCTGGCCGCGAAGTCGACGAGGTGCGGGCCGTCGGGCGCGACGATGACGCGGTCGCCGTCGAGCTGGCCGTGGGTGATGTGGCAGGCGTGCAGGGCGCCGACCTGCCCCCACACCCGGCGGAGCAGATCGTCGGTGACCAGGACCGGCTCCAGCTCGCTGAGTCGGGTGCCGGCCACCGGACGGTGCACGAGCAGCGCCGCGCGCGGCCCGGCCGTCCCGGCCGCCAGCACCGCCGGCACCGCCACGCCGCGGTCCCGGGCCAGCAGCATCACGAACGCCTCGTGCTCGATCTGGTGCAGCCGGGTCAGCGCCAGGCGCGGCCCACCGTCCCGGTAGATCACGAACCGCCAGAGCTGGGCCAGGAACTGGGCGTCCGCCTCGTCACGGCCGATGACCTTGATGCGCAGCGGGCCGCTCGCATCCGACGCCGACATCAGCGTGTAGCCCGTCGGCTGGTGATGGGCGAGGCGGACGTCGGTGGCGTCGATGCCGAGCTCGGCGAGCGAGCGCCGGACCTGCTCCGAGGTCGGCCGGCCGCCCGGCGAGCCGAAGAGGAGGTGCACCCCCGCCGCCACCGCCCAGCCGAGCACCAGGCCCGCGAACACGTCGTTCGGGTAGGCGCTGCCGAGGTACATGGCGGCCAGCGCGCCGCTGGCCACGACGAACCAGCCGATGCGGCGGGTCGGTCGCGTGACGTAGGGCTGCGCAGCCCGCACCACCGCCACCAGCACCGCCAGCCGAACGGCCGGGAACGCGGGTGACGAGCCGAGCCGGGTGACCGCGGTGAGCCCGTGGCCGAGGCTGGCGCCCTCGACGACGAGCTGGCCGGCCAGCCGCCCGAAGCCCCACGCCAGGGAGCCGGCGAGCAGCAGGTCGCGGGCGAGGCGCCACCGGCGGCCGAAGACCGCCGCCGTGACGACCAGCGCCACGACCCAGAGCGCGCCGAGGCGGTACAGGGTGTTGAAGAGCGGGTCGAGCCATCCGGGCAGGGTGTTGAAGAAGTCGAAGATCGCCTGCTCGGTGGCGGAGATGCCCCCGGCGTGCTGGGCCGAGAGGACGAGCAGGACGGCGGCCGCCCCCAGCCGGATCCAGTCGCTGGTCCGGCGCCGGTAGGGCTCCTCGGAGGCGGGGCCGAAGGTCCCGGCGTGGAGCCGACGCACCCGCTCGAGCCCCCGGGTCAGCAGCGTGGTTCGACCAGCCACGAGCCTCAGCCTGGCATGGCGCCTCTCGGCGGCCCGGGGCGCCCGCCCACTTGGCCATTTGTTTACCTTGGCGGCGTTTGAGCCTTCTTGAGGGCCGGGTACCACGCTGAGGCAGGCGATGTCACGGAGCGTGGCATCGGGGGGAGTCTCCCATCCCCCACCCTCCAGGAGGTCTCATGAAGACCGGGAGATATGTAGCCCTCGTGCTGGCGGCCAGCGTGCCGCTGGTGCTCGGGTTCGCCGGATCGGCGAGCGCCGCCGGCTCGAACACGGGTGGCGCGTTCGGGGTCCAGGTGACCGTGCTGGGCCAGACGATCGTGCCGCCGACGCCCATCGTCAACTTCCCGCCTGGAGGCCAGCGCGGGCTGCTGAACGTCGGGCAGGCCGGTGCCAACGCGGCCGGGGTGCAGGTGAGCTCGAATGGTGACAACAACGGCAACGTCGCGAGCTCGGCCGGCATCATCGGTGCGAGCAACACCAACGGGTCCACGTTCGCGGCGAGCGGGCTGACGTCATCCTGTACGTCCAGCCCGTCCGGATCGTCGGGCACCACGGGCGTGGTCAACGGGTCGACCGCGGCCGGTCCGGTGGCGAACAACCCGCCGCCGAACACGTCGATCCCGCTCCTGATCGGAACCCAGACGATCAACGAGCAGCAGCAGTCGCCGAGCGGCATCCGGGTTCGAGCGGTGCACTCGTCGACGCCGGTGAGCGACGTGATCCTGTCCGAGTCGGACTGCGGCGTCGCGATCGTCGGGGCCGCCAACGCGGCGGCGGCGACGGCCACGGCGGCCGCTACCGCCGCGATGCCCTCGCTGGCCGGTTGAGCCGAGGCGATCCGACGAATCTCCGTGTTCGGCCGGAGGTGGACCCGCGGCGCGGGTCCCGCCTCCGGCTGATCGCGGTCCTCGTCCTGGTCAGCGCGGCCGTCGTCGGCCTGGCTCCGGCCGCCGCCGCGCGCGCGAAGCCGCCTCGGCGGCTCCCGCCGCCGGCCATCGTGGCCGAGGCCACGGTGCCGAGCGTCGCCGTCTACGCGGCGCCGGGCGCCACGACGTCGACCAGCGCGCTCGCCAACCCGAACCGGTATCGCGGCAAGCTGGTCCTGCTCGTGACCGCGGTGCGCCTCGACGGCTGGCTGCAGGTCTTGCTGCCGGTGCGGCCGAACGGGACGACGGGCTGGATCCACGCCGGTGACGTGGTGCTGTCGAACGACCCGTACCGCATCACCGTCCAGCTGACGGCTCACCGCATCACGGTGACCAAGCAGGGCCGGGTGTTCCTGCGCGAGCCGGTCGCGGTCGGCAAGGCGAACACCCCGACGCCGGGCGGCGGCTACTACCTCACCCAGCTGTTCTCCCCGCCCGACCCGAACGGGCCGTACGGGCCGTACGCGTACTCGCTGTCCGGGTACTCGGAGGTGCTAACGACGTTCCAAGGTGGCGACGCCATCATCGGCCTGCACGGGACGAACCACCCCGAGCTGCTCGGCCACGACGTGAGCTCCGGCTGCATCCGGATGCGCAACGACGCGATCACCAAGCTGGCCGCGGTCCTCCCGCTCGGGACGCCGGTCACGATCGTCGCCTAGCAGGACGCTGAAAAACGCCAGTCAACGCGCCGCGGCCACAACATGTCGTCGATCCGCGCCATCGCTGGCCCCCACATGATGTGTTCCCGCCTCACGATGCCGACTTCTTCAGCACCCTGCTAGCGGCGTCGGCCGCGGCTACGGCAGGTCGAACGCCAGCCAGCGAATCTCGAGCTGCAACGCCAGCTGGGCGTCGAGCGGGCCGTAGGCCTCGGTCGCCCACTCCCGCGTCCGCGCCGCGGCGGCCTGCCGCGCCTCGGCCGGGAGGTCCCACGTCCACGACCACTGGCCGGCCTCGAGGCTGTCGATCCAGCGGGCGAGCGACACGCTCCGCTCGGCCCGGATGACGGGCAGCGCCCGCTTGGTGGCACCGAGCTCCACCAGTGCCCGCTCGATGTCGCCCCGCTCCTGATCGGCGCCGAGGTGGCGGGCCTGTGGTCCCAGCTCGGCGCGGAACTTGCCGAGCACGGCGCGTCGGACCGGGCTCGTGTCCTCGGCGCCCTGGTCGCTGAGGATCAGGCCGTCGGGTCGCACGACGCGCAGCAGCTCGGCGAGCGCGGCGCGCCACTGCGGGATGAGGTGGAACACGTGCGACGCCAGTCCGGCGCCGAACGCGTGGTCGGGGAACGGCAGCGCGGTGGCGTCGCCCTGGACGAGCGGGAACGGCGGTCGACCGCCCGCCTTGTCGACGAGCACCGTCATCATCGCCCTCGACAGGTCCATGCCCGTTATGGGCACCCCGGCCTCGTGGAGCGGCAGCGCGACGCGACCGGTCCCGACGCCGATCTCGAGGCACGGGCCGCGGCCGGCCAGCTCGGCCGCCAGCAGCTCGGTGAGCTGCGCCGCGACCTCCGGCGCCAGGCCGCGCGTCCGGTCGTAGTAGGGCGCGGCCCGGTCGAAGCTCCGCGACGCGGTGGAGGCCACGGCCGAGTATGGCCGGACCCGGCTGGCACGGCCGGGAGCAGGACCGGACGTACCGTCACGGCCGGCGCCGGGCGGGGTCGCCGCCAGCCCGGGTCAAGGAAAGGGCCGAGGCTGCCGATGCTGGTGGGGACGGGGATCGGCTCTGAGGCCAGAGCGTCGTCGTACGGCTGGGAGAGGCACGACATGGCACCAACGGGGTGGGCGCGCGGCGCTGCGGCGCTCCTGCTCGCCGCGGCCGTGCTCGTCGCCGGTGCCCCCCTCGCCGCCGCCAGCGGCTCGGGCGGGCGGGGATCGGCGAAGCCGGGCCGGCTCCGGGCCGGGCGACCGGGCGAGGTGATCTCGGCCACGCCGATCATCAGCCCCGCCGGCTCCCGGGCCTGGCGGGTCCTCTACCACTCGCGGGCCGTCGACGGCCGCGACGTCCCGGTGTCGGGCGTGATCGTGGCGCCGACCGGCAAGGCGCCCGCCGGCGGGCGTCCGGTCGTGAGCTGGGCGCACGGCACCCACGGGCTCGCCGACGCGTGCGCCCCGTCCCGGGCCATCGACGTCACCTACCGCCTGCCCGGTATCCGCGACTTCATCAAGGCCGGGGACGTCGTCGTCGCCACCGACTACGAGGGTCTCGGTACCCCCGGCGAGCATCCCTATCTGATCGGCGTCAGCGAGGGCCGGGGCGTCCTCGACATCGCGCGCGCCGCCCAGCAGCTCCCGGGCACGAACGCGAGCGCCAACCTGCTCGTCTACGGCCATTCCCAGGGCGGCCAGGCTGCGCTCTTCGCCGGTGAGCTCGCGCCGACCTACGCCCCCGAGCTCCACCTGCTCGGGATCGCGGCGGTGGCGCCGGTCAGCGACGTCACCACGATGCTGCCCGGGGCCACGAAGATCCCGGCCCTGCTCGGCTACGTCGTCATGGCGTCGGTCGGGCTGCACGCCGCCTACCCGAGCGTCGACCTCAGCACGGTGCTGACGCCCCAGACGCTCGCCCATCTCTCGATCGTCGACCAGCTGTGCAGCGACGACATCGTCGACTACTACGCGCAGCAGCCGGCCAGCCAGGTCATCGTGCAGAACCCGGTCGACGTGCCGGCCATCGCCGCCCTCGAGGCCCAGAACCGGGCCGGCAACGGGGCGACGGCCGCGCCGCTGTTCGTGATCCAGGGCGACAAGGACCTGCTCGTCCCGAAGAGCCAGACCGACCAGTACGTGCAGCGCGCCTGCGCCCTCGGCGACCGGGTCCTCTACCGCGTGTACCCGGGCCAGGACCACGTCGGCGCCCGCGACGTGTCCATCCGAGACGTCGAGGCCTGGTTCGCCGACCGGGTCGCGGGGACGCCGGCGTCGTCAACCTGCTGAGGTCAGGCGCCGGTCGCCGACCGGCTCAGGACACCGCTCGCAGCGGCGTCCTCGTGGTCGCCGCCGCCGGGCGCACCATCACGATGACCTCGGCGTCGCCCATCCGGCGCCGGGCGAGCACCTCGAACCCGAGCTGGCGCCGGTAGAGGCGCACGAGGGAACGGGCGCGCCGGTCGTTCGGCGCCTGCACCGTGAGCGCCAGCGTCGCCAGCCCGCCGACGGCGTCGATGATCTCTCGCGCGAACGTGGTGCCGGCCCACGGCAGCTCGGATGCGAACTCGCCGATCAGCAGGGAGCCCGGGGCCTCGCGTCGCAGCGTCCGGCTGATCCAGAGCGTGCGCTGGAGCCGACCCTGGCGCAGCGACGCGGCGACCACCAGGCCCACCACCGCCACGACGACCCAGCGGGGCAGCTTCGGGGCCAGCCAGGCGCTGGCGAACCCGACCGCGACCAGCACGGGGGCTCGAGTCCCGCCGACCCCGATCACGGCCGTGCGCTCCCGGTTCGTGATGGCGCGGGTGAGGAAGGCGAGCCGGAACCAGTTGAAGAGGCGGGACCGGACGGGGAACCGGGCCGTCACGATCTCCGCCGCGCGCCAGGCGGTCAGCGGGCTGACGAACTCGGCGGTGCCGTTCGTCTGCGCGATGAGCTCCTCGATGCGCCCCACGCGTTCGAGTCTGGCATCGCCGCCCCGGCCGGGGGTGGCTACGACTCGGGCGCGAGATCCCCGAGGCCGGCCGAGCCGACGCCGACCACCGGCGGCGCGACCTCGAACTGGGCGATCGCGGCGACCGTCTCGACGCCGGCGCCGTACCGCTCCCCGCGCCGCTCGAGCACCCGCACGAGGGCGTCGACGCAGTCAGCGTCGAACTGGCGTCCCTTGTTGCGGTGCAGCTCCTCGACCGCGTCCTCCTGCGACATGGCCCGGCGGTAGGCGCGGGTCGAGGTCATGGCGTCGAAGGCGTCCGAGACGTGGATGATGCGAGTCTCGAGCGGCGCCGCCAGGCCGTCGCTCTCGCCGCCGATGGCGGCCGCGCACGGAGCCAGGGCGTCGATGCGGCGGACCAGCTGCACGCTGATGTCCTCGTGCTTGCGCACCTCCGCGTACTCCGACGGCGTGAGCTTCCCCGGCTTGTTGAGGAGCCGGTTCGGGACGGTGAGCTTGCCGATGTCGTGCATCAGCGCCGCGTCGTGGAGCCGGCGCAGCCGCCCGGGGCCGAACCCGAGCTCGGCGCCGATGTAGGTCGCGAAGCGGGCGACACGGGCGACGTGCCCGCCGGTGTAGGGGTCCTTCGCCTCGAGGGCGTGCACGAGCACGCCGAGCGTCGCCTCGTGCTGCTCGTTCACGGCGAGGTAGGAGGCGAAGGCCTGGCGGGCGGCCAGGATCGGCGTGATGAACAGGACGACGATCAGCACGCCGTGCGCCTCGTAGAGCCGACCGAGGAACACGCCGAGCACCGCGAAGATGACGATCTCGAAGTCGGCGAAGCCCCAGAGCTCGCTGACCTGGCTCCGCAGCGAGCCGCCGTCGCGGAGGCGCATCGTGACGCCGAGCAGCGCGATGTCGACGAGCCAGTAGGCAACCGAGCCCGCGATGGCGCCGAGTAGCTCGAGCAGCACGCTGTGCGTCGAGCGGGCGACGAGCGCGAACGCGGCCGCGGCGGCGAGCGTCGCCAGCCCGAGCGTCCCAACGTTGAACGCCATCCGGCGCCAGTCGCGTTGGCGCAGGTGCGGCCAGTAGACGCCGCCCGCCATCCCGACCAGCAGCGGCCCGAGCAGCGGCGCCTGGCTGCGGAACACGAACACGGCCGCCAGCGAGATCATCACCGACGCCGACACCGACGAGCCGTTCGGGAGGCGCACGATGATGTGCTCGGCGAACGCGCAGAGGGCGCCGAGCAGGAGCAGCGACGCCAGCGCGACGTGCTCTCCGTTCATCGCGAAGAGCGCTGCCAGCGCGCCCGCCACCGTGAGGGTGGCGGTGCACCAGATGCTCAGGGCCCGCGAGTACGCGGTGTCGGTGGCCATCGGTCGTGGTGCCGAGCCCCGGGGGCAGGATCCCGGGGGTTAGGTGTGGTTGGTTACTTCCAGGTCCGGCCTGCTCCCCCGGCGAGCACCACAGCAGCGATGCTCGATCCGATGAGAGCGACGCGGGCAACTGCACGCTTGCTCACGCCACACCCCCTCCTCCCCATCAGAGCTGGTGCAGACCGGCGCTATTGAGGTCGCACCGCGAAGCGCTCCGCTAGAAGCAGGGGCATTGCCCTTGTCAGTCGTGGACCCGGGACCCTGCCCTCGAGGCCCGGCGTGGACTCCCTTCGTCACAGCAGCAACAGGGACACCAATTCTCACGTACCGGCCCTGTTTGGGCAACCCCCGATGTAGGGGCACCGCCACGCTCCGCGCGACGGTGGGGGGGACAGGGTTCGGCCCGGCCGCTCTCCGCGGCCAGCGCGGGCTGACGCCGCCTACCGCGGGCCGGCGGGGATCGTCCCCAGCCGGCCGGCCTGGTAGTCCTCGAAGGCCTGGATGATCTCGGCCCGGGTGTTCATGACGAACGGGCCCTGGGCCACGACCGGCTCCCGGATGGGCCGGCCGCCCAGCACCAGTACGTCGAGGGCCGGGGTCCGGTCCTGGTGCTCGTCGGCCCGCATCGTCAGGGTGTCGCCGGACCCGAACACCGCCAGCTGGCCGGTGCTGATCGGCCGCCCTTCGGTGCTGACCGTGCCCCGGCCGCCGAGGACGTAGGCGAGGGCGTTGAAGTCGCGGGGCCAGGGCAGCACCAGCTCGGCGCCGGGGCTGAGCGTCGCGTGCACGAGCGCGATCGGTGTGTGCGTCGCGCCGGGCCCGCGGTGGCCGGCGACGTCGCCGGCGACGACGCGCACCAGCGCGCCGCCGTCTTCGGAGCGCAGCAGGGTGACGCAGTCGGCCCCGATGTCCTGGTAGCGCGGGTCGACCCACTTCTCGGACGCGGGCAGGTTCACCCACAGCTGGATCCCGTGGAACAGCCCGCCGCTGGCCACCAGCTCCTGGGGCGGCGTCTCGATGTGCAGGATGCCGGCGCCGGCGGTCATCCACTGGGTGGCGCCGTTGGTGATCAGCCCGCCGCCACCGGTCGAGTCGTGGTGCTCGAAGGTCCCGTCGATCATGTAGGTGACGGTCTCGAAGCCGCGGTGTGGGTGCCAGTCGGTCCCCTTCGGCTCGCCGGGCGCGTACTCGACCTCGCCCATCTGGTCCATGTGCACGAACGGGTCGAGGAGGCTCGGGTCGACGCCGGCGAAGGCGCGGCGCACCGGGAACCCGAGGCCCTCGAAGCCCGACGGCGCGGTGGTGACCGCCACCACCGGCCGGGGCGTGGTCGTGGCCGGGTCGGGGCGCTCGATGGCGGGCAGGGTCAGCGGGTCCTCGACGGTCACGGCGGGCATCGCAACCTCCTCAACGGCCCGGGCTCGGGCCTTCGTCCGTCTGCCATGTACAACGCCGGCCCATTCCCGGCCCGGTCGCTCGGCCGGGGCGGCGGCGCCGGCCACCGCGTGATACAAGCGGAACCATGCGCTTCGGCTTCAAGACCTCCCCGCAGAACACGACCTGGGCCGACATGCTCGCCGTCTGGCGGGCGGCCGACGCCATCGACTTCTACGAGTCGGGATGGACGTTCGACCACTTTTATCCGATCTTCTCCGACTCGACCGGGCCCTGCATGGAGGGCTGGGTGACGACGACCGCGCTGGCGCAGGCCACCGAGCGGCTGCGGGTCGGGGTGCTCGTGACCGGGATGCCCTACCGCCACCCGGCGGTCCTCGCCAACATGGCGGCCACGGTCGACATCGTCTCGGACGGACGGCTCGACCTCGGGATCGGCGCCGGGTGGAACGTCGAGGAGGCGACCGCGTACGGCATCGATCTGCACGACTCGCTGACCGACCGGTTCGACGCCTTCGACGAGGGCTGCGAGGCCATCATCGGGATGCTCTCGAACGAGACGACGACCCTGGACGGTCGCTTCGTCCGGCTGACCGACGCCCGCTGCAGCCCCAAGCCGGTGCAACGGCCCCATCCGCCGATCTGCATCGGCGGCACCGGCGAGCGCCGCACCCTGCGGTCGGTCGCCCGCTTCGCGCAGCACTGGAACTTCCCGGGCGGCGACGTGGCGACCTTCACCCGCAAGCGTGACGTGCTGCACCGCCACTGCGCGGATCTCGGCCGCGACCCGTCCGAGGTCCTCGTGTCGATGCACCTGCGCCTCCCGCCCGACGGCGACGTCGCGCCGCTGGTCAAGCAGGCCGAGGAGTTCGCCGACGCCGGCCTCGAGCTCGGCATCGTCTACCTGCCACCGCCCCACACGTCGGCCGTGCTGGAGCCGATCGCGGCCGCGCTCGAGCACCTCCGAACCTGAGGGCGGTGCCGCGCCTAGCGGACTCGGGTGTCGCGCCGGCGCCGGGCGGACGGCGCGACGCCGGCGCTCGCGAGGACGACGCCGGCCCCGAGCACGAGGAGAGACCCGCTGGTGCCCGGTGCGACGAGCACCACCGACACGGCCAGCGCCGCCAGCAGGGCCGCGGCGACGATGGCGCGCCGCCGGAGGCCCGCCGAGCCTCGGTCGGGCTCCGCCCGGCGCCGGCACCGGCGCCCCGCGAACAGGACCGCGACGCTGCCGAGCAGCAGGATCGCGGCCACGAGCCACGGCGCTCCTTAGTCCGGCACGCAACTGCAACCCGCCGCCAGCATGCCGAGCACCTCATCTCTCGCCGATCGGCGGCTCGACGGTATCCCGCCGCCCCGGACGCCTCGCGTCGACCCCGGAGCGCGCGGTGACGGCGGCCGAATCGGCGGCGCACGGAGCTCGGCTCGTCGTCGGCAGCGGCGTGGTGCGGGTCGGCACCTGCTCGTGGGCCGACCCGACGATCGTGAAGGAGACCGACTGGTACCCGCGCCGGACGATGAGCGCCGCCGACCGGCTGGCCTTCTACGCCGCCCGCTTCCCGATCGTGGAGGCGGACAGCACCTACTACCGGCCGCCGGCGCCGCCGCTGACCGAGGGCTGGGCCGAGCGCTCCCCGGCCGGGTTCGTCTTCGACGTGAAGGCGTACTCGTTGTTCACGCACCACCCGACCCGGCCCGAGACCCTGTGGCCGGACGTCCGGAGCGGGATCCGAGCCGAGTTCGCGGGGAAGCGCAGCGCCTACGTCGAGCACCTGCACCCGGACGCGCTCGCCCGGGCATGGGAGCACTTCGCGGAGGGCCTGGCGCCGCTGCAGACGGCCGGCAAGCTCGGCGCGGTCCTGTTCCAGTTCCCGACCTGGTTCACGCCGAAGCGGTCGAACCGCGATGAGCTGGTGGCGCTGCCGGCTCGACTGCCGGGGACGCGGCTCTGCGTCGAGTTCCGGTCGCCGCGCTGGCTGGCCGAGGACGATCGCGACCGCACGCTGGCGACGCTTGAGGCGGGGGGGCTGGCGCTGGTCGTCGTCGACGCGCCGCCGAGCTCGGGGCTCGCGACGGTGGCCGCGGCCACTCGCCCCGACCTGGCCGTGATCCGGCTCCACGGGCGCAACGACGAGACGTGGACCCAGCGGGGCGGCAGCGCGGCGGAGCGGTTCCGCTACCTCTACCGCGGGGAGGAGCTCGAGCCGTGGGCCGACCGCGCCCTGGCGCTCGCGGGCGAGGCCGAGCAGGTGCACGTCCTCTTCAACAACTGCTACCAGGACTACGGCGTCCGCAACGCCGAGGACCTGGTCGAGCTCCTGCTCGAGCGGGGCGCGCGGCCCGACGGCCCCAGTCCTCAGTAGCCGCGCGCCAGGTCGACCTCGTTGCGGAGCGGCTCGCCGGCGAGGAAGCGGGCGAGGTTCTCCTGGAACAGCTCGTGCAGGTTGACGAACAGCGCGGCCGGCGACGACGCCGAGTGGGGCGACAGGTAGAGGTTCGGCGCGTCCCAGAGCGGGTGGTCGGGCGGGAGCGGCTCGACGCTGGCCACGTCGAGCGCGGCCGCTCGCAGGTGCCCGCGCTCCAGCGCCGCGATCAGCGCCGGCTCGTCCACGAGTGATCCGCGACCGACGTTGCAGAAGAAGCAGCCGGCCGGCATGGCTGCGAACGCGGCTTCGTCCATGAGCCCGGTGGTCTCGGGCGTCTCGGGGACGGCCGCGATCACGGCGTCGCACTCGGCGAGCATCGCGTGCAGCTCACCGGGCGGGTAGACGCGGTCGACGTTCGGCGCGGTGGCGCCCGGGATCGCCGAGCGGCGTGTTGCCAGGACCCGGAGCCCGAAGGCGGCCGCGCGCGTCGCGACCTCGGAGTTGATCGCGCCGAGGCCGAGGAGCCCGAGGGTGGACCCGGCGAGCTGGCGCCCGTATCGGGGCTCCCAGTCGTGCCGGACCTGCAGGTCGTCGAGCGCCCGGAAGTGCTTCCACTCCTGCAGCACACGCGCGAGCGCGAACTCCGCGATCCCGACCGCGTTCGCGCCCGCGGCGGTGGTGAGCCGGATGCCGGCGCCGGCGAGGCCCGAGGACTGCAGCTGGCCGGTGCCGGCCCCGACCGCCTGCACCCACTGCAGGCGGGGGGCGACGTCGCGCACTTGGAACGGCAGGTCGATCGCCAGCGCGACGTCGAGCTGACCCAGCGCCTCGCGCTGGGCGTCGGAGAGGGCCGGCGCCTCGTCGTGCAGCTGGTCGCCGCCCGGCTTGCCGCGGGCGCTGCGCAGGTCGTGCGGCTCGACGTAGGTCTCGACGACGACCTCGAGTCGCGGGTCCAGCGCCTCGACCTCGCGCACGGCGGCCGCGAAGCCGTCGGCATCGCCGTACCACTCGGGCGGGTACAGGATCCCGACCACGACCGGGCCGGAACTCGGTTCGGGCATGCGTCGCCTCGTCGAGAGCGGGCAGCGTCGAACCTACGCGACGTCGGGCCCGGCACGGGGGGCCAGGCTATGCGACGCGGCGCTCCGACACCGGCGAGACCGCTCGGTCCGGCTCGTCGGTTGCGGCATCCCACGGCGCGACAGCGCGCCGTACCGGCGGTGCTGGTCGCCGCAGCGAGGTGTGTCGCTCCACGAAGGCCTGGGCCCTGGCGTCGATCCTGTCCCAGCGCTCGATCGACCGCACGAGCCACTCCGGCGGCGGTCGGGTGCGCCGCGCCGCGGCGGCTCGGGCCACCGCGGCGAGCGCGTCCCGCGGGCGCGCCTGCGCGCGCGCGAGACGGCGCGTGAGCCAGTCCACGACCTCACGGCTGCGCTCGGCCGCGGCCCGACGGACCGGGCCGGGCTCGGCGGGCTCGCGAGGCCACCGACGAGCCGAGCGCCCCGCGAGCCGCGTGTCCTCGAAGACGATGAGGGCAACGGCGATCGCGGCGAGGGCAAGGGCAGCAAGAAGCAGAAGCACGGTCATCGTGCTGCGTCGCTACCCGCGACGGCCGATGCGGAAACGTGCGCTCCCCGTGGCCTGAGAACCGGTTCTCGTTCGGCCCTTTAGGATCGTGGCGTGTCGGGCGCCGACTCCTCCGCCGACGGGCTGCTGACGGGCGTCCGCGTCCTCGACCTCAGCATCTGGCGACCGGGCCCGTACGCCACGCAGCTGCTCGCGGACCTCGGGGCGGACGTGATCAAGATCGAGCCGCCGGGCGGCGACCCGATGCGCATCTTCCCGGAGCTGTTCTCGAACCTGAACGCCAACAAGCGCAGCGCGGTCCTGAACCTTCACGACCCCGCCGACCGCGCGCACGCGCACGAGCTGGCGCGGGACGCCGACGCGCTCGTCGAGGGCTTCCGGCCCGGCGTCGCGGCGCGGCTCGGCATGGGCGAGCCCGACGTGCGCGCGATCAACCCATCGGTCGTGTACTGCTCGGTCTCCGGCTACGGCCAGGACGGCCCGCTCGCGGTCGCGCCCGGTCACGACCTCAACTACCAGGCCTACGCAGCCGTGCTTGCCCCCGACGGGGGACCGCCGGTCCAGAGCGCGGTCCCGATCGCCGACCTCGGCGGCGGCCTGGCGGCCGCGATGGCGGTCTGCGCGGCGCTGCTCGGCCGGACCCGCACCGGGGAGGGCGAGCACGTCGACGTGGCGATGGCCGACCTGCTCGCGTCGTGGACCGGTCCGTTCACCGGCTTGGCGCTCGGCGACCGCGGCGAGCGGCTGGGCCGGCTCCCCTCGTACGGGTCGTTCCTGACCGCCGACGGCACCTGGCTGACGATGGGCGTCATCGACGAGCAGCACTTCTGGGAGAGCGTCTGTGACGGGTTGGGTCTGGAGGACCTGCGCGACCTCGACCTGGTCGGCCGCACGGGACGCCACGACGAGATCCGCGCTCGGCTCACCGACGCCATCGCGTCCCGCCCTCGCGACGAGCTCGTCGAGGTGCTCCGCGACACGGCGCCGGTGGCTCCGTCGCTGACGCGGGAAGAGATGCTCGAGCACGCGCAGTTCCGCCACCGGGGACTGACGGGCGTGACCACGGGAGACGGTTATCCCGCGATGGGGTACCCGGTCCGGTTCGGTGAGCACGCCCCTCGGCCGCCCGGCCGGGCCCCGTCACTCGGCGAGCACCAGGCGGAGCGCTTCCACCCGCGCCCGGGGGCGCGCGCCGCGGCTCGCAGCGCCAGCACGCCCTCGTGACGCCGCCGCGCCGCGAGCACGCCGCCGAGATGACCGCCGCGGCTCGCGAGGATCGATAGGTCAGCGCGCATGGCGCGGTTGCTGGCCGTGGCCGCGCCCCTGGGCCTCTCGAACTTCGCGGGCGGGGTGGCGATCGGGCTCGACCGGCTCAGCGCCCGGCGCCGGCTGCAGACCGCGGCGGTGTTCGCGGCGTTCGAGGCCGGCATGCCGCTGCTCGGCCTCGCGATCGGCCGGAGCCTGGCCGGGCCCCTCGGCGACTCGGCGTCGCTCGTGGGCGGCCTGGCGCTGGTGATCCTCGGCTCGGGGCTGCTGCTGGCGCCGATCGTGGGGGGCGGCGGCCGCGACGAGCGGGCGCGACCGTCGTGGGCGGGGCGGCGGATCGCGATCACCGGCGCCGCGCTCAGCATCGACAACCTGGTCGTCGGCTTCGCGCTCGGCGCGGTGCGGGTACCGGTCGTGGTGAGCGCGGTCGTGATCGGCGTCGTGAGCGGCGTGCTGAGCCTGGCCGGGCTCGAGCTCGGCCACCGGGCCGGGCGGCGGATCGACGGCGCGGCCGAGGCGCTGTCAGCGGCGGGGCTGGTGGTGGTCGGCGCGCTTGTCGCGCTGCAGGTCCTCTGAGCGGGCCGGGCCCTTCACCACCGCCAGGGATAGTCCTCGTCGGGCCACGTGACGACGCCCGCCGCCTTGAGGTCGTCCATCTCCGGCTCGGAGCAGCCGAGCTCCTCGAGGATCGCCTTGGTGTCCTCGCCCACCCGCGGCGGCGGTCCCGCGATCTGCCCCGGCGTCTCGGAGAAGTCGACCGTGTTCCCGAACTGGCGCAGCGTCCCGAGCAGCGGGTGCTCGTACTCGGCCACCAGGCCGAGCCGCTCGGCGTCGGCGTCGTAGAGCGCCCCTTCGCCGCCCTTCACGTCGACCGCGATCTCGTTCGGCACGCCGGCGTCGTCGAGGGTGTGCGACCACATCACCGCCGTCTTGGTGCGGAACGCCGCCTCGAGCAGCGGCGCCGCCGCCGTGCGGTCGAGGCCGGCGTCGACGCCGGTGGCGGCGCAGAGCCGCGACCAGTCGTCGTCGCGGAACGCGGCCACCTGGATCCAGCCGTCGTCGGTCTCGTAGAGGCGGTAGCCGGGGTCGAAGCCGTGCTGCTCGGCGTCGAGCTTGGGCCGGAACGTCGGCGTGCCGTCGGGCCCGAGGAAGACGTCGGACGCGAAGACGGCGCCGCCGTCGAGCAGCGAGGTCCACAGCTCCTGGCCCTCGCCGGCGCGGGCCCGGTGGTAGAGGGCGGCGAGCACGCCGACGACCGACAGCATCGCGTTCGACGTGTCGACCATCCCGTAGCGGTAGTAGAGCGGGTCGTGGCCGTGCGGCACCGCGCCGGCCTCGTACTCGAGCCCGGCCGACGCCTGGTACAACGGGTCGAGGCCGCCGAACTCGGAGAGCGGGCCGTCCAGGCCGTAGGCGTAGGTGTTGCAGTAGACGAGGTCGGGCTTCACAGCCCGGCAGGCCTCGTAGTCGAGGCCGAGACGAGCCGCGGTGCCCTTCGTCATGTTGTGGTGCACGACGTCGGCGGTGGCGACCAGCCGCAGCGCCAGCTCGCGGCCCGCCGGGTCCTTCACGTTCAGCGCCAGGTCGCGCTTGCCGCGCTGGCAGCCGAGGAACGGCGCCCCGGCCATGCGCATCCCGTCGCCGGCGACCGGCTCGACCTTGATGACCTCCATCCCGAGGTCGCCGAGGATCATGGGCCCGAACGGCCCCGCCAGGTACTGCCCGAAGTCGAGGAGGCGCAGGCCCTCGAGCGCCTGCATCAGGCGCGACCGGCCGCGGTCGCCCGGGCGGCCCGGCCGGTGATCAGGGCGATCTCGCCGCCGTCGCAGCCGAGCTCGCCCCAGATCTCGGCGTCGTGGGCGCCGACGGGCGGCTGGGGCCCGGTGATCGCGCCCGGGGTCGAGAGCAGGTGGATCGGCACCCCGACCTGGGTCGTGGCACCGACCTCGGGATCGTTGACGGTGGCCACCATGCCGTTCGCCACCAGCTGGGGGTGCGCGAACTGCTCCTCGGGCGTGACGACCGGCTCGGCGATGTGGTTGTTGGCGATCAGCTCGGCGAGGAGCTCGTCGCGGCGCCGGGCCCTTATGGCGTCGCGGCGGCGCTCGTTCATGAGGTTCTGCTGCTGGAGCGGCAGCAGCCCCTCGAGCTGCTCCGCCGGCAGGGCCTCGACGCCGAGGATCTCGTCGAGGGTCTTCGTCGGCGCCTTCCCGCTCATCACCGACACGTGGAGGTACTCCCGGCCCGCGCACTCGAAGATCATCGGCTGGTGCACGCCGGGCGGGTGGGTCTTGGCCATGAGGCCGTAGTAGGCGGCGTCGCCGCGCTCGGCGTGCTGCCAGATCTGCGTCGTGTAGAGGAAGACGCCCTGCAGCAGGCTCGTGCGCACGTGCTGGCCCCGCCCGGTCGTCTCGCGCGCGAGGAGGGCGGCGAGCACGCCGCTGGCGACGAGGTAGATGGTGCCCATGCTCGGCATCGGCATGGCGAGGAAGATCGGTCCCGGCCGCCAGCCCGGCTGCTCCCACTGCTGGCCCGACGACGCCTGCACCAGCGCGTCGTAGCCGGGCCGGTCGGCGAGGCGATGGCCGGCCGGGTAGGCGGGAACCGAGCAGTACACGAGGCGCGGGTTCGTGGCCGCGCAGGCCTCGTAGCCGACCCCGAGCCGGTCCATGACGCCGGGTCGGAACGACTCGACGAGGACGTCGGCCGTCTCGACGAGGCGATGGAACGCGTCGCGGCCGGCGTCGGCCTTGAGGTCGACCTGCACCGACCGGCGGGACCGGGTCCACACCCGGTAGCCGTCGTAGCCGCGGAACGGGTCACCGCCGGGCGGCTCGACCTTGATCGTGTCGGCGCCCTGCTCGGCGAGCAGAAGCACGCCGAGCGCGCCGGCCGCGCCCCAGGTCAGGTCGAGGATGCGAACGCCGTCGAGCGCGCCAGGCACGGCGGCATCCTCCCACGGGGCTGACCGCGGCGTCGGTGCCGGGGTCGGGGCGGGCGACGAGGCGATAGCGTCGGCCCGCGACCACGAACCGGGAGGAACCCGTGCAGGTCTACGACAAGCTCTACATCGGCGGCGAGTGGGTCGAGCCCGAGGGCAAGGGCACCATCGACGTCATCTCCCCCCACACCGAGGAGGTCATCGGCCGGGTGCCGGACGCGACGCCGGCCGACATGGACCGTGCCGTCGCCGCGGCGCGACAGGCCTTCGACGACGGCCCGTGGCCGCGGATGACGCCGGCCGAGCGGGCGGAAGGCATCAAGCGGCTGTCGGGCGCGCTGCAGTCGCGCTCCCAGGACATCGCCGACGTCATCTCGTCCGAGAACGGCTCGCCGAAGTCGTGGTCGCTCATGGGCCAGGTGTTCTCGGCGACGATGGTGCTCGACAGCTACGCCGGCATGGCCTCCGGCTACGGCTGGGAGGACCGCCGCACCGGCGCCCTCGGCACGCCGGTCATCGTCCGCAAGGCGCCGGTGGGCGTGGCGGCCGGCATCATCCCCTGGAACGTGCCGCTGTTCATCAGCGCCCTGAAGCTTGGCCCGGCGATGGCCGCCGGCTGCCCGATCGTCCTGAAGCCGGCTCCCGAGACGCCCCTCGACGGGTACCTGCTCGCGGAGGCGGTCGCGGAGGCCGACCTGCCGCCCGGCGTCGTGAACGTCGTCGCGGCCGGTCGCGAGACGGGCGAGCACCTGGTTCGACACCCGGGGATCGACAAGGTCTCGTTCACCGGGTCGACCGCGGTCGGCAAGCACATCGGCGAGCTGTGCGGCGGGATGCTGAAGCGCGTCACGCTCGAGCTGGGCGGCAAGTCGGCCGCCATCGTGCTCGACGATGTGAACCTCGACGAGGCGACGCTCGGCAACCTGGTGATGTCCGGCCTCATGAACAACGGGCAGGTCTGCGGGGCCCAGAGCCGCGTGCTCGTGTCGAAGCGGCGCTACGACGACGTGCTCGAGGCGCTCGGCGGTGCGGTCGGCGCGCTGAAGGTCGGCGACCCGCTCGACGACTCGGTGCAGGTCGGGCCGCTCGTCGCGGAGCGCCAGCGCACCCGCGTCGAGGGCTACCTGCAGGCGGGCAAAGACGCCGGGGCCCGCCCGGTCGTCGGCGGCGGCCGCCCGGCCGACCTGCCGACCGGCTGGTACATCGAGCCGACGGTGTTCGCGAACGTGTCGAACGACATGAAGATCGCCCGGGAGGAGATCTTCGGGCCGGTGCTGTCGGTGATCCCGTACGACGACGAGAAGGAGGCGATCGCGATCGCCAACGACTCCGACTACGGGCTCTGCGGCTCGGTGTGGACGGCGGACCCGGAGCACGGTGCCGCCGTCGCGGCCCAGGTGCGGACCGGGGTCGTGGCGGTGAACTCGTCGATGATCCTCGACTTCAACGCTCCGTTCGGAGGGTTCAAGCAGTCGGGGATCGGGCGCGAGCTCGGCCCCGAGGGCATCGACCCCTACACCGAGTACCAGACGATCATCCTGCCGGCGTAGTCCGCCGGGCGGGTCAGCTGGCGAGGGCCTCGCCGGCGTCTACGCCCGCCATCGACGGGTGACGCAGCTTCGAGAGGATGCGGGCCTCGATCTGACGGACGCGCTCGCGCGTCACGCCGATCTCCTTGCCGACCTCGGCCAGGTCGCGGGGACCGCCGCCGTCGAGCCCGTAGCGGAGCTCGACGATGCGCCGCTCGCGGTCGTCGAGGAGCCCGAGCATGGTCTGCACGACGTGGATCCGCGCCTCACGGTTGGCGATGTCGTCGGCGAAGGGCGTGTCGTCATCGGCGATGGTGTCGCCGAGGAGCAGGTCGTCGCTGTCGCCGTCGCCGATGGGAGCGTCGACGCTCGCCATCCGGGTCGGGAAGCGGCGGACCTCCTTGACCCGCGCCGGGTCGACGCCGCTGGCCTCGGCGATCTCCTCGTCGGTCGCGGTCCGGCCGAGCCGGGCCTCGAGGTCGTCGGAGACCCGGGCGACGAGGCGGTAGGTGTCCTCGGCGTGGGCGGGGAGGCGGATGAGGCGGGCGGTGTCGGCGTAGCCGCGGGTGATCGCCTGGCGGATCCACCAGGTGGCGTAGGTGGAGAACTTGAAGCCCTTGCGGAAGTCGAACTTCTCGACCGCGTGCATGAGGC
>CALEYV010000028.1 GCA_937927875.1 uncultured Actinomycetes bacterium
GGTCGCGGTCGCCGTCGCCGCCCGCACCGGCCCCGAGCGGCGGGCGCGCACGGACCGCCCGGGCCAGTACGCGCTCGACCTCGACGCCGACGCCGCGGCGCTGGCGGTGCTCCACGAGGTGCCGCTGCGCGTCGTCAGCGAGGAATCGGGCCGCTCCGGGCCCGCCGACGCGCCGATCACCGTGGTCCTCGACCCGGTCGACGGGTCCACGAACTGCTCGCGTCGCATCCCGTACTGGGGCCCCTCGCTGTGCGCGCTCGACGACCAGGGGCCGCTGTGCTCGCTCGTGGCCAACCTCGCCACCGGCGAGCGGTACACCGCGGTGCGCGGCGAGGGGGCGTGGGCCGGCGAGGGACGACTGCACGCCGCGCCGACGACCGAGCTCGAGCGGGCCGTGATCGCGGCGGCCGGGCTTCCCAAGCCCGCCCCGTGGAAGCAGCTCCGCGCCCTCGGTTCGCTCGCGCTCGCGCTCTGCGACATCGCGGCCGGGCGGCTCGACGGGTTCGTCGACTCGCTCGGCGAGCACGCGCCCTGGGACTACCTCGGGGGCCTGCTCGCGTGCCGGGAGGCGGGCGCGGTCGTCGTCGACGCCGCCGGCCGCGAGCTCGTCACCGACGACCCCGACGCCCGCCGCCAGGTGCTAGCCGGCGCGACGCCCCCTCTCCTCGACGCCCTGCGCGCCAGTGTCCGCTAGCCGCCGGCTCGACCTCGACGCCCTCCTCGGGTCGGCGCTTAGCGCCGCCCGGGCCGGCGGGGCGATCGTGGCCGACGCCTTCGGCACGCCCGTCGACGCCCGCGAGAAGGCGCCGGGCGACTGGGTCAGCCAGACCGACACCGCCAGCGAGCGGGCCATCCGCGCCGCGCTCGCCGACGCCGCGCCCGACATCCCGTTCTTCGGGGAGGAGGAGGGTGGCGACCGGGGGCCGGTCGGCTGGCTCGTCGACCCCGTCGACGGCACCGCCAACTTCCTGCACCGGTTCCCGGTCGTCGGGGTGTCGGTGGCGCTCGTCGCCGACGACGAGCCGGTGGTCGGCGTCGTCCACGCCCCGATGCTCGGGGAGACGTTCACCGCCCGCCAGGGCGGCGGCGCCCACCGCAACGGCGAGCCGATCCGGGTCAGCGACCGGCCGGCCGGGCAGGCGATCCTCGCCACCGGCACCCCGTTTCGCGCCAAGTCCACCCGCCTCCCCGAGTACCTCGGCGTGTTCGAGCGGGCCCTGCTCGCCTTTGAGGACCTACGTCGGGCCGGGGCGGCCAGCCTCGACCTGTGCTGGACCGCGGCCGGGACCTTCGACGGCTACTTCGAGGCCGCGCTCGGGCCGTGGGACGTCGCGGCCGGCGCGCTGCTCGTCCGCGAGGCCGGCGGGCTGGTCACCGACTGGCGCGGGGACCCCGGGGCCTGGCTCCACTCCGGCGACGTCGTCGCCGCGTCGCCGGCGCTCCACCCCCGGGTGCTGGCCGCCATCGCCGGCACCGCCGGCGGCTGATCAGGTGCTGAACCGGCTGCCCGGCACCGGCTCGACCGGCCGGCGGACCCGCGCCGCGTCCTCGCCGAGCGCCGAGTAGACGGCGTCGGTGACCTCGAGGTTGCGCTGCTCGGCCTCGAAGTAGCCGGCCAGGCCGTTGGCGACCACCACCATGACCAGCCCGAGATCGGGGTCGGCAAGCCCCCGCGACGACGCCATGCCCCCGTGGCCGAAGGCCCGGCGGCCGGGGCCGCCCGTGAACTGGCGCTGGACCCCGAGGCCCCAGGGGATGTCGATGGCGAAGGTGCGGTCGAGCATTCCGTAGCGGTGGATGGCCGCCATCGCCTCGACGGTGCGGGGCTCGAGGAGCGCGGGGCCGTGGCCGAGGATCGCCTCATAGAAGCGGCCGAGCTCCCGGGCCGGGCCCCGCATCCCGCCGCCCGGCTCGACCTTGGCGATGTGCCACGGCTCGTTGTGGTACCGGTCGATCCGGTACGGGACCAGGCGGACCTTGCCGTCGTCGCCCCGGGTCGGGAACTTGTGGCCGGTCCACACCACCGGGACGATCCGGTCGCCGAGCCGGCGCTGCTCCTCGACCGGGATCCCCATGGACGTGTTGCCCAGGCCGAGCGGCTCGAGGATCTCGTCGTGCACGTACCGGTCGACGGGGCGCCCGTCGACCGCCTCGACGATGCCGCCGAGTACCCGCCACCCGCTCGCCGCGTGGTACCCGGCCTCGGTGCCAGGCTCCCACATGGCCGGCAGCGCCTTCACCGCCGCCAGCGCCTCCCCGAACGTCAGGTCGACGTCGTAGGTGACGTCGCCCCACATCGGGAACCCGCCGGTGTGGCTGAGCACGTGCCGGAGCGTGCAGCGCTCCTTGCCGTTCCCCCAGTCGGTGAGGAAGGACCCGACGGTGTCGTCGAGGCCGAGCCGGCCCTGCTCCCAGAGCCGCAGGACCGCCACCGTCGTGAGGGGCTTGCCGGCCGAGTACCAGAGCATGAGGTCGTCGACCCGCAGCGGGCGCCCCGGCCCCCGGTCGCCGATGGCCTCGTCGAGCAGCACCTCGCCGTGGCGGCTCACGTATACCTGGGCGCACTCGTGCCAGCCCTCGGCCCGGCGGTGCTCGAGGAGCTCGAGCACCGCGGATATGTCGACCTCGGCCATCGCCGACACGTTATTGGCTTGACCCGGGGTCCGACCTCTGCCAGCCTGGACGGACCCGCTGCCGCGGGCGCACAACGAGGTCCCGACACGATGGAACGCAACCCGATGACCAGCCTCCAGGCCGGCACCGGGTCGACGCGCGCCCGGTCGGCGTACGCGTGCGCCATGGCGAACTCGTGGTCGATCGTCGTCACCCCGTTCCTCCCGGTGATCACCGACCACAAGCCCGTCCCCGGCGGCAACCCGTGACCTCGTAGCGACACCACCGCACCGAGCCACCAGGCCGCCGGGACACCCCGGCGGCCTTCTTGCGTTTCGGGGCCGCCGACCCAGGACCACCCGCCAACCGACCAAGCACCAGACCAGGAGAAGAGGAGAGAGGAGCGAGCGATGTTCGCCTTCGAGGACTGGCTCGCCGAGGAGCCGTGGCGCCAGGAGGCCCGCTGCCGTGACAGCGGGTCGCTGACACCGCTGTTCTTCTCGGAGCAGCTCGACGACATCGCGCGGGCGAAGGCGTTCTGCGTCGACTGCCCGGTCCGGGAGCCCTGCCTCGCGTCGGCCGTAGCCCGGCGCGAGCCCTGGGGCGTCTGGGGCGGTGAGCTGCTCGTGAACGGGAAGATCATCGCCAACAAGCGCAAGCGCGGTCGGCCGCCGAAGCACCCACGTCCGGAGGACGCCCTCCCGACGACGTGGGAGCTCGAGGTTGCCGACATCGCGTGACGGTTCACCGCAGCACGGCGGGCCGGGGTGACGACGGTCGGGGCGTGATCCCCCCGGCGTCCCGGTCGAGCCCCGGCCCGCCCGCGGTCAACGGTCCCGCGCTCGCGCGCTCGAACCGCGCGGCCGCGAGCGCCCGAGATCACGCCGAACCCAGTTGCAGGCGGGACCGCGAGCGAGCGTGGGGACCAGGGCTACCCTCGACGTCTCGACCGGGCGTTTAGCTCAGCTGGAAGAGCGCCGCCCTTACAAGGCGGAGGTCGCAGGTTCGA